>JAACTG010000124.1:0-39410 GCA_009993585.1 Sphingomonadales bacterium | reverse complement strand
TCGCATCGTCACCGCCGCGCCGAGTTGCGCGCGCTCGTAATCGAGCCGCAGCCGGGTCCCGGCGGCAAGTTGGCGGTCGTCGATATGGCCGCGCGCGTGCAGCCAGTCGATCGCACTTTCGCGCAAATTGACGGTCACCCGCCGGATCGTGCCCGGTCGCCCGAGCCGTGCGGGGTCGAGCCGGTCGTCGGGATGCGGACGATCGACGAGATCGCGATTGGGATCGCGCGGCGTCGCGTTGGATTTGCGCGGCATGGACTTTCCTTTCGTGCGAGTCGGCGCACCCTTGCCATCGGGAACAATTTGTAGGAAACAACAAACCGTATAGGTTCATCAAGACAGGAAGTTCGCGCGATGATCAATTCGATCCGGACCGTCCGCAAGGCCAGGCGCATGACGCTCGACGACGTCGCGCGGCGTTGCGATCCGCCGACCACGCCGCAAACCATCGGCCGCCTCGAGACCGGCACCCGCACGCTCTCGCTCGACTGGCTGACGCGCATTGCCGATGCGCTCGGCGTCTCGCCGGGCGAACTCGTCCGCATGCCCGACGAGGCCGCGCACGAAGTCGCGGTGCTGCTCACCCCCGACGGCGCCCACGCGCCGGCCAGACCCGAAACGCTGGCGCCGCAGCGCATCGACGAGGCAATGCTCGCGGTGCGCGTCACCGGCGGCATCGGCGATTATCGCGCCGGCGACATCATCTGGTGCCGCCGTCTCGATGCCGATCGTGCGGCGACCGCGCTCAACCGCGACGTCCTCGTCCCGCGCCCCGGCGGGCGTTACTTGTTCGGACGGCTGATCGGGATGGACGGCGAAAAGCTCCACCTGCTCCCGCTCGGCGCGGGCGCGCGCCAGCAGGTCGTCGCGAGCCCGCCGTGGTTCGCGCTCGCCGCGCGCCTGATCCGCGAACTCTGATCGCTTCCGGCATGACCCTGCGCGTCCTTTCGATCGCCACGCTGTTTCCCGATGCCGCGCGTCCCGATTTCGGCGGTTTCGTCGAACGCTCGCTGCGCGAGGCGGCGCACGACGCCGACATCGACCTCACCGTCATCGCGCCGCTCGGCCTGCCGCCATGGCCGCTGTCGGGGCATCGCCGCTATCGCGCGCTCGCCAACCTGCCGCATGTCGAGCTGCGCAGCGGCCTGACGGTCCACCGCCCGCGCTTTCGGCTCGTTCCCGCGATCGGCGGCCGCTGGAACCCGGCGCAGATCGCGCGGGCGGTTCTGCCCCTGGCGCGGCAGATCGCGCCCGACCTCATCGACGCGCAATTCTATTACCCCGACGGCCCCGCCGCGATGCGCGTGGCGCGCGCGCTCGACGTGCCGTTCGTCGCCAAGGCGCGCGGCGCCGATATCAGCCATTGGGCCCATCGCCCCGGATCGCGCGATCAGATCCTCGCCGCCGCCGCTGCCGCCGCCGGATCGATCGCGGTGTCCGGGGCGCTCAAGGCCGATATGGTCGCGCTCGGCATGGCTGCGGAGAGGATCGCGGTGCATTATACCGGGCTCGATTCCGTGCGCTTCCAGCCGATCGATCGCGCCGCCGCCAAGACCGCGCGCGGCCTGTCGGGCCCGGTGCTGCTCAGCGTCGGCGCGTTGATCGAACGCAAGCGGCAGGACCTCGTCATCGGGTCGCTCGTCGCCCTGCCCGAAGCGACGCTGCTGCTAGCCGGCGCAGGCGACAGGGAGGCGGAGTATCGCGCGCTCGCCAAGGACATCGGCGTCGAAGCGCGCGTCCGCTTCCTCGGCCCCGTCGCCAACGCCGATCTGCCCGCGCTCTATGCCGCCGCCGATGTCACGGTAATGCCGTCCGAATCGGAGGGCCTTGCCAATGCCTGGGTCGAATCGCTCGCCTGCGGCACGCCGCTGGTGATCAGCGAAGCGGGCGGCGCGCGCGAACTCGTCACCAGCGACACGGCCGGCCGCATCGTTGCGCGCGATCGTCAGGCGATTGCCGACGCCGTGAGCGCGATCCTCGCCGACCCGCCCAGTCAGAGAGCCGTCGCGGCAAGCGTGCGCGATCGCTTCGACTGGCAACGCAACGGTCGCGAGCTGGCCGATTTCTGGCGCGCGAGCGCCGCGCGCTAACGCAGCGGCAGCAGCAGCGCCGCGATCTCGCGATCCTCGGCGCGCAGCGCCGACCAGGCTCGCGCCGCCGCGCGGCTGTCCATGATCTCGACGCCGATCCCCTCGCCTTCGAGCGCGCGGCGCAGCGACGCGGGCGGAAACACCTGCGTGGAGCCGGTCCCGATGACGATGAATTCGGGCTGTCCCTCGCCCCAGATGGCGAGCAGCGGATCGAGCGCGGCGCGCGTCAGCGCGGCGGGATCGGGAGACCCCGCCCAGGTCTCGGCACGGCGCGGCGTCAGCATCGCGCCGTCGGCGAAATAATGATCCTGCGTGCGAAAGCCGCCGCCCTGGATGCGCGTCACGATCGGCCCGCTGCCCGCCTCGTCGCGGTGGAGCGCGATCGACACGGTCGCCTAGACTCGCGCGCCGTCGTCGCTGACGCGTTCGGCGGTGCCGGTCCCGCTTTCGAGCGGGATGAAGCTGTCGGTGTTGACGCCGAGCCAGATCAGCCATGGCGCCGCCATGTAGACGCTCGAATAGGTGCCGACGAACAGGCCGAGCAGCATCGCCGCGGTAAAGCCGTAGATCACGTCGGGGCCGAGCAACAGCAGTGCAACCAGCGCGATGATCATCGTCAGGCTGGTCATGACCGTGCGCGCCAGCGTCTCGTTGACGCTGAGGTCGAGCAGCGCGGTCATGTCCATCTTGCGATATTTCTTCAGGTTTTCGCGGATGCGATCGAACACGACGATGGTGTCGTTGAGCGAATAGCCGATGATCGTCAGCAGCGCGGCGACGATGTTGAGGTTGAACTCGAGCTGGGTCAGCGCGAAGAAGCCGAAGGTCAGCGATACGTCATGCAACAGCGCGAACAGCGCGCCGACGCCGAACTGCCATTCGAAGCGGAACCAGATATAGACCGAGATCGCGAGCATCGCGAGGATCAGGCTGAGCGCGCCGGTTTGCAGCAGTTCGCCCGACACCTTGCCCGACACGCTGTCGACGCTGCCGACCTTGGCCTTGGGATAGGCGGCGAGGATTCCGTTCTTCAGCTTGTCGGCCGCCTCGTTGGTGGCGCCGTCGTCGCCTTCGGGAACGGGCGTGCGAACGAGGACCTCGTTATCGCCGATTTCCTGAACGGTGGCATCGCCGAACCCCAGCGCGCTGGTCTTGGCGCGAATATCGGAAATGTCGATCTGTTCGCTGAATTCGACGCGGGTCGATTGGCCGCCGACGAAATCGACGCCGAAATTGAGCCCGCGAACGAAGGTGAGGATCAGCGAGGCGACGATCATGCCGACGCCGATCGCCATCGCGACGTTGCGCCATTTGAGAAAATGGATGTTGGTGTCGTCGGGTACGAGTTTGAGCAGGCGCATGGGTCAGGCCTTCCTTAAATGACGAGCTGCGCGGGGCGCGCGCGCTTGAGCCAGCCGGCCACGAACATGCGGCTGACGGTAACGGCGGTGAACACCGAGGTGACGATGCCGATCGTCAGGACGACGGCGAAACCCTTGATCGGGCCCGAGCCGAACCAGAACATCAGCGCGGCGGCGATGACGTTGGTGATGTTGGCGTCGAAAATCGCGCGGCTTGCCTCCTTGTACCCGACCTGGACCGCGTCGATCGGCCGCCTGCCGCGCTTGACCTCTTCGCGGATGCGTTCGTTGATCAGCACGTTGGCGTCGACCGCGGCGCCGATCGTCAGCACGAAACCGGCGATGCCGGGCAATGTCAGCGTGGCATTGAACACCGCCATGATGCCGAGGATGAGGAGGATGTTGATGATCAGCGCGGCGTTGGCATAAACGCCGAAGCGCCCGTAGGTGACGATCATGAACGACAGCACGGCGACCGTCGCGATGATCGCGGCGAGCGCGCCCTTGTCGATCGAATCCTGCCCGAGCTCGGGCTTGACCGTGCGTTCCTCGACCACCTTGAGCTTGACCGGCAGCGAACCCGATCGCAGCGAAATCGCCAGCGCATTGGCGCTTTCGGTCGTGAAATTGCCCGAAATCTGCGCCTGTCCGCCGATGATCGGTTCGTTGATGTTGGGCGCCGACAGCACCTTGCCGTCGAGCACCATCGCGAACGGCTTGCCGACATTCTGCTGCGTCGTGCGCGCGAAGGTATTGGCCCCTTGCGCATCGAAGCGGATGTTGACCACCGGGCGATTGTCCTGCTGGTCGAAACCCTGGTTGGCGTCGACCAGCTGGTCGCCCGAAATCAGCACCTGGCGCTTGACCGCGATCGCGCCGCGCGGATCGTCGGGATAGGGCACAATCTCGCTGCCTACGGGCGCGATGCCGTTGGCGATGTCGGCCGGATTGGCATTGAGATCGACCATCTTGAACTCGAGCCGGGCGGTCTGGCCGAGCAGGTCCTTGAGCGCCTGCGGGTCGGACAGACCCGGCACCTGGACGACGATCCGGTCGTCGCCCTGGCGGATGATCGTCGGTTCGCGCGTGCCCAATGCGTTGACGCGGCGGTCGACGATGTCGCGCGCCGCTTCCATCGCATTGTCGATGAAGTTGCGCGTGCCCGCCTCGGTCGGCGTCATGACGATGCGCGTCGAATCGACGATCGCGATGTTCCAGTCGCGCTCGCCGGTCAGGCCCGCGCCCTGCGTCTGGTCGAACAGTCGGCTGCGCGCGTCGTCGACCTGGGTCGCGTCGCGGACCATGAACGACAGCTTGCCGCCCGACCGCGTCAGACCGCCGATCGCGATGTTTTCCTGCTCGCCGCGACGTCCGCGCAGAACCGTCCGGATCGTCTTTTCCATCGTGTCGAGGCGCTGCTTGCGGACGTCGTCGATGTCGGCTTCGAGCATGATGTGGCTACCGCCGGCAAGGTCGAGGCCGAGGTTGATGCGCTCGACCGGCATCCAGTCGGGAAGGGCCTCGGTCGTCTTTTCGGGCAGCAGGCTGGGAATTGCGAGCAGCACCCCGAAGACCAGCAACAGCGTGATGGAAATGGTTTTCCAGCGCGGGAAATCGAGCATGGTCGTTGATCCTCGAAAGAGCGCGTTAGTCGTTGGCGGGCTTGGCGATCGGCGACACGACGTCGCTCAGCGTCGCCTTGACGACCTTGACCGTCATGCCCTTGGCGAGCTCGACATGGACGTAATCGTCCTCGATCTTGGTGATCTTGCCGACGATCCCGCCGCCGGTGACGACGGTATCGCCGCGCTGCGCCGCACCGACCTTGGCGGCATGCTGCTTCATCCGCTTTTGCTGCGGACGGATCAGCAGGAACCAGAAGACGATGAAGATCAGCACCAGCGGCAGGATGTTGGCGATCAGGCCGCCGGCGCCGCCGCCAGCGGCGGGCGCGGCGGCGTCCTGCGCATGGGCGGCGGGAATGATAAAGTCGAATAGGGTCATGAACGGTGTTCGCTTCCAGATGTCATATGGCGCAGGACGCGCGGAAAAGCTTCGCGCGAGGCCGGTCGGAACCGACTGCCCCGACGTCGCCGCGCGACTAGCAGATGGTTACGGGCCGGGCAACTTCAATAGCGGGGAATGGCGACCCTGCCTCGCCCCGTCAGCGACCTCCCCTCGCGAGTTCACGCAAAGCATCAGTCGGATGGGCGCGATGGCTTTTGGCGATCGATAGCGCTTGCTTTGCGCGCCAGGAGTTTCGACGAAGAAAAGTCCGCCGGACTTTTCTGTCCGGCCGTTCACCCCTGCGGCGCTACGCGCCTGCGGGAGTTCACAAAAAACCGTCCCCCGGACGGCTGTTGTGAACTGGTCGGGACGAGAGGATTCGAACCTCCGACCCCCACACCCCCAGTGTGATGCGCTACCAGGCTGCGCTACGTCCCGACCGAGTGCGGGCCTTTAGGCAAGTGGCGCGACCAGTGCAAGGGGGCATGAGGCGGCGGCGCCGGCGCAGTGTGCGTGCGCAACCGCAAAACCGCTGTCCTACCGGTTTATGTTCTGCTTATGTTCCATCTCGACTCGGGAGGACAGGATGATTTTCGAACAATTGGTCGACGAAGTGATCGATCGCGAAGGCGGCTTCGTCAACGACGCGCGCGATGCCGGCGGCGCCACCCGATATGGCGTTACCGAGGCGGTGGCACGGCAGCACGGCTATCTCGGCGATATGCGCAGCTTTCCACGCGCCGAGGCGGTCGCGATCTATCGCCGCATCTACTGGCTGCGTCCGGGTTTCGAGAAGGTGGCGCGGCTTGCACCCGCAATTGCCGCGGAGCTGTTCGACACCGGGGTCAACATGGGGGTCGGCGTCGCCAGCGGCTTCCTCCAGCGCGCACTGAACGCGCTCAACCGCCAGGGCCGCGACTATCGCGACCTCGCGGTCGACCGCGTCATCGGCCCGCGCACGCTCGCGGCACTCCAAGCCTTCCTCACCGTGCGCGGCGCGTCGGGCGAGACTGTGCTCATGAAGGCGATCGAGGCGCTGCAGGGCGCCCGTTACATCGATCTGGCCGAGCGCCGCCCCGCCAACGAGGCATTCCTCTACGGCTGGCTCGCGAACCGGATCGGATAGGTCACACCCGTGAACCTGTCCCTGGACGGTGTGAACCCCGTGAACTTGTAAGCTCGAAAGGAACGAAAATGGGAATTATCGAAGGGCTGATCGGCCCCGTCGCGCAATTGATCGACAAGATCATCCCCGACCCGCAAGCGCGCGACCGTGCCAAGCTTGAACTGATCAAGCTCCAGGGCTCGCAAGAGCTTGAGGCGGTCAGCGTCCGGATGCAGGCGATCGTCGCCGAAGCCAACAGCGCCGACCCGTGGACCAGCCGCGCGCGGCCCAGCTTCCTCTATGTCATGTACGCGCTGCTGCTGTGGGCGATTCCCATGGGCCTGATCGCCGCGGTCCAGCCCGACACCGCGATGGCGATCGCCCACGGCATGAACGCCTATCTCGCCGGCATTCCCGAACCCTTGTACGCTTTGTTCGGCACCGGCTATCTCGGCTACACCGTCGCCCGGCAATGGGGAAAGATCAAGGGCGTGGAGTGAGCGCTCAGCGCGCGTGAAGCTCGGCGAAGCTGGTGAAATGCGCCTTGAGGTAGCGGTCGGCGATCGTATCGACCAAATTCGCAACCACAGCTCGGATATTATTGTCGATGCCGGCAAGACCGCCGACCTCATAGCCCATCGCCCAGTCTCCGAACTGCCGCTCCGCGCACGGTTCGTCGATCAGCTCGACCGCCGCCTTGTGCCGCGGATCGGCAAGGATCCGTTGATAGGTCGCCCGCACCGCGCGTTCTGGTCCTTCGAGGACCTGCAGGAATCGTGGACCGCCTTTCACGAGTAACCCTGTAATATCGTCGCGCGCGTTGTTGCGCCGCGATACGCGCAGAATCGACGCCATTTCATTGTCGTCGTTATAGCTCGTCGCGGTGCTGATATACATGAAGCGATGCATGGGTCCCTTATGCAGCGCTCCATTTAAGCATAGGTAAAGACAGGCATTGTTTGCCGATTACCGGCCAAGATCGCTTTTCAACCGGTCGATTGCGGCTTGGGCCTTATCCCCATTCGGCCCGCCGCCCTGCGCCATGTCGGGACGGCCGCCGCCGCCCTGGCCGCCCAATGCAGCGACCGCCGCCTTGACGAGGTCGACCGCGCTGATGTTGGCGATGAGGTCGTCGGTGACGCCGACCGCGACCGACGCACGGCCGTCATTGACCGCGACCAGCGCGGCGACGCCCGATTTGAGCTGCGTCTTCATCTCGTCGATCGCGCCGCGCAGCCCCTTGGGGTCGAGACCGGCGACGACGCGGCCGAGGAACGCGACGTCGCCGACCATTTCGGGCGCAGGCGCCTCGTCGGACTTGCCGCCCCCTGCCCCGCCACCAAGCGCCAGCGCCTTCTTCGCCTCGGCCAGTTCGCGCTCGGCCTTCTTGAGCTGCTCGGCCATCGCAGCAACGCGCGCAGGCACGTCTTCGGGCGCGGTCCTGAGGCTCGCCGCGGCGGCCTTGAGGGCCTCTTCGCGCTGCGTCAGATACAGGCGCGCCGCCTCGCCGGTCAGCGCCTCGATCCGCCGCACGCCCGAACTCACCGCGCTCTCGGCAGTGATCTTGAACAGCGCGATATCGCCGAGTGCAGCAACGTGCGTCCCGCCGCACAGTTCGACCGACCACGACGCATCGGTGTCGCGCCCCATACTGAGGACGCGGACCTCGTCGCCGTATTTCTCACCGAACAACGCCATCGCGCCCGCCTCGATCGCGTCGTCGGGGGTCATCAGCCGCGTCGTCACCGCGTCGTTCTCGCGGATGTGGCGGTTGACCTCGGCCTCGACGCTGGCGATCTCCTCGGCGCTCAGCGCCTTGGGATGGGCGAAGTCGAAACGCAGCCGGTCGTCGGCGACGAGGCTGCCCTTTTGCGTGACGTGCTCGCCGAGCTGGCGCCTCAGCGCGGCGTGGAGCAGGTGCGTCGCACTGTGATTGGCGCGCACACGGCTGCGGCGATCGGCATCGACATCGAGCCGGACGACATCGCCGACCTTGATCGTGCCCGCCTCGATCGTCGCCTGATGCGTGTGCAACTTGCCCAGCGGCTTGCCGGTGTCGGAGACAGTCGCGCGCAGCCCGGCATTGGTCGATACGACGCCGCTGTCGCCCGCCTGCCCGCCGCTCTCGCCATAGAAGGGCGTCTGGTTGGTGACGATCGCTACGCTCTCGCCGGTGATGGCGCTCTCGACCCTCGCGCCGTCCTTGACCAGCGCGACGACTTCGCCCTCGCCCGTCGTCGCGGCATAGCCGGTGAACTCGGTCGATCCCGCGCTGTCGGCGATGTCGTACCAGACATCGTCCGACGCGGTGTCGCCCGATCCCTTCCACGCCGCGCGCGCAGCGGCCTTTTGCTGCGCCATCGCGTCATCGAAGCCGGCGCGATCGACCGCGATGCCCTGTGCACGCAGCGCATCCTCGGTGAGGTCGTAGGGAAAGCCGAACGTGTCGTAGAGCTTGAACGCGGTCGCACCGGCGAGCGTGTCACCCTGGCCGAGCGATGCGGTCGCCTCGTCGAGCAGGTGCAGTCCCTTATCGAGCGTCTGGCGGAAACGCGTTTCCTCTCGCTCAAGCGTCTCGACGATCAGCGGCTGCGCCCGGACGAGTTCGGGGAACGCGCCGCCCATCTCGGCGACGAGGCTGGGGACGAGCCGGTGCATCAGCGGGTCCTTTGCACCCAGGATATGCGCGTGGCGCATCGCGCGGCGCATGATCCGGCGCAGGACATAGCCGCGCCCCTCGTTCGCCGGCAGCACGCCGTCGGCGATCAGGAAGCTGGTCGAACGCAAATGGTCGGCGATGATCCGGTGCGACGCCTTGTGCTCGCCGTCGGTTGCGGTGTGGGTGAGCTCGCCACTCTCGGCGATCAGCGCCCTGAACAGGTCGATGTCGTAATTGTCGTGGACGCCCTGCAGCACCGCGGCGATGCGTTCGAGCCCCATGCCGGTGTCGATGCTCGGACGCGGCAGGTCGCCGATAACGACGCCCGCTTCCTGCACGTTCTGCATGAAGACGAGGTTCCAGATCTCGACGAAGCGGTCGCCGTCCTCGTCGGGCGATCCCGGGGGACCGCCGGGGATATGGTCGCCGTGATCGTAGAAGATCTCGCTGCACGGACCGCACGGGCCGTTATCGCCCATCGCCCAGAAATTGTCGCTGGTCGCGATGCGGATGATGCGATCCTCGGGCAGGCCGGCGATCCTTTTCCACAGATCGAAGGCTTCGTCGTCGGTGTGATAGACCGTCGCGGTCAGTCGGTCGGGATCGATCCCCCATTCCTTGGTCAGCAACGTCCACGCAAGCGTGATCGCCTGCTCCTTGAAGTAATCGCCGAAGCTGAAATTTCCGAGCATCTCGAAGAACGTGTGATGGCGCGCGGTGTAACCGACATTGTCGAGGTCGTTGTGCTTGCCTCCCGCGCGGACGCATTTCTGGCTCGACGTCGCCGTCGTGTAATCACGCGTTTCCAGCCCGGTGAAGACGTTCTTGAACGGCACCATGCCGGCGTTGACGAACATCAGGCTGGGGTCGTTATACGGCACCAGCGGCGCCGACGGCACGCGCGTGTGCCCGGCCCCGGCAAAATAATCGAGGAAGGCGCGGCGAATGTCGTTGGTCGAGGTCATCCCCGCGACTTAATGGCCGTGTTGCGGTGCGGCAAGCGGACAATGCCGCAAATAGTAAGCGGCGCGTCCGCTCAGTCCGCGGGACCGTCGGCTTCGCCTGGCGCGGCGACGACCGACAGGCCGCGCGGGGCGATCGTGAATTCGAGCGGCAGTTTCATCCGTTCGACCTCGCCATCGAGCGCGACATCGACGCTGCCGCCATTGCCCGCCACGATCAGCGCAGGCGTATCGACCAGCGCATCGAAATCGCGCTGCGCATCGGCGCGGCCGAACAGTGCGCGGATGGCAAAGGCGATCAGCGCCATCCGCCCGCGCCGCGCGACCGCGTAGATCGACAGGCCGCCATCGGTAATACACGTTCGCTTGCCGATATGCTCGCCGTCGAGTTCGTAGCGGTTGTTGCCGATGAACAGCATCGGCGTGACGATGTCGCGGGTCTCGCCCTGCCAGGCGAGCGTCAGCTGCTGGTGGTCGTGCCGTCGCAGCACGAACCACGCAGCGGGGATCGTCGCCAGCCATTTGGGCAGGTTGCTGTGGTCGCGTGTCCGGACAAGTTGCGGATAGGTGCCGATCGAGGCGTTGTTGACGAAGGTGCGTTTGCCGACATGCGCGATGTCGATGCGCGCGGTCGAGCCGCTTGCAATCAGCCTCGCGACGTCGCCGAGCTCTTCGGGCAGGCCGAGCTGCTTGGCGAGGTGATTGCGCGTCCCGAGCGGCAGGATCGCCATCGTGCTGCCCGCTTCGGCGAGGATCCCCGCCGCACCGCCAAGGCTGCCGTCGCCCCCGCCGACCGCCACAATTGGGGCGTCGGCGTATTTGCGAACCGTGTCGAGCAGTTCCTCGCCTTTGACGAGGTGGATGTCGATCGCGAGCCCGACGTTCGCGAACGCCGCTTCGATCTTCGGGGCGAGCGCATCGCCGAGCGACGACGCAGTACCGCCGCTGGCATTGACGATGACGGGCAGCGCTGCACTCATCGTCGCGATTTAGGCGCGCCAGTGGAACGCGGCAAGCGATTGCTTACGCAGCGCAATTCCGGCCTAGGCGAAGGGCGCCAAGATATCCTTGGGCGGCGTCGAAAACCATTTCGGCCCCGCCGCGGTCATATGGAAACAGTCCTCGAGCCGGATGCCGAACCTGCCCGGGAAATACAGCCCCGGCTCGTTCGAAAAGCACATGCCGATATCGAGCGGCGTCGTCTCGCCATGGACCAGGTTGACCGGCTCGTGCCCCTCCATGCCGATGCCGTGGCCGGTACGGTGCGACAGGCCGGGCAAGGCATAACGCGGGCCGTAGCCGAGCGATTCGTAATAGCGGCGAACGGCATCGTCGACGCTGCCCGCGGGCGCACCCAGCCGGGCTGCGGCGAGCGCGACCTGTTGGCCTTTGGCGACCTCGTTCCACACCTTGCGCTGCTGCGCGCTCGGATCGCCGCCGAAGACGAAGCTGCGCGACACGTCGGACTGGTAATCCTCGACGGTGCAGCCGCAGTCCATCAGCACGACCTCGCCCTTGCGGACGACCTGCGGCTGGCCCGACCCGTGCGGATAGGCCGATGCCTCGCCGAGCAGGATCAGCGAGAATTCGGGCGATCCGCCGAGCGCGCGCGTTGCCGCGTTCATCAGCGCGGCCACGTCGTGGTTGCTCATGCCTTCGGCGATGCGCTGCGCGGTCCAGCGATAGGCGGCAAGCGTCACGTCGGTCGCCGCCTGCATCAACGCGATCTCGGCCGGCGTCTTGCGCATCCGTACCCCGCGGACGACCGGTGCGGCAGCGACGAGCGACGCCTTGGGCAGCGCCTGGGCGAGTCCGTCGGCAGCGAAGAAGCGCACCGTTTCCTCGATCCCGATCCGCCCCCGGTCGAGCCCGCGCTCGGTCAGGACGTCGCCGATCAGCTGCGTCGGGCTCTCATCCTCGTTCCATGTGCGGATATCGGCCGCGATGCCGAGCGATTCGGCGACCGAGGGCCGCTCGAAAAACGGCGTGACGATGACCGGATCGCCGCTCGCGGGAATGACCGCGGCGGTCAGCCGCTCGCTGCGCCACCAGCGTATGCCGGTGAAATAGACGAGGCTGGCCCCCGGCTCGACGACGATCGCGGCGATGTCGTTGGCGGCCATCAGCGCCTGCGCGCGCGCGATGCGCGCATTGCGCTCATCGCGGCCGATCGGCGCGACCTTCGTGGTGAGCGATGACAGGTCCGCCGTGTCGATTTCCGCCGCGTGCAATAATGCGGGGGCGCCGAGCGATAGGCCCGCGGCGGCCATCGTCGCCCCGCCGAGCAGGCGGCGGCGATCGAGGGCAAAGTCAGGCATAGTCATAGGGTCCTCCGGCGGCGAGCGCCGTCTGATAAGCGGGGCGGGAATGGATGCGGTCGAGCCAGGCTGCGATATGCGGACGGTCCTCGATGCCGACGCGCGCCCGCGCCGCCTCGAGCGGAAAGCTCATCATGACGTCGGCGGCGGTAAAGTCGGCACCGGCGAACCAGTCGCGGCGGGCGAGTTCGGAGTCGATCCAGTCGAGATGGACGTCGATCATCGGCTGCATCTTGGCCATCGCGATCTTGCCCATCAACGGGATTCGCGACAGCACCAGCTTGATCAGCAGCGGCGGCATCAGCGAACCTTCGGCATAATGGAGAAACTGGCGATAGCGGACAACGCCGTCCCGATCGGTCGGCGCGCCGAGACGGCCATCGGCAAGCTCGACGAGATATTCGGCGATCGCCCCGGTTTCGATCAGCCTATGGCCCTCATGGTCGACGACCGGCGATTTGCCGAGCGGATGTACCTTGCGCAGTTCGGGCGGCGCGAACATCGTCGCCGCGTCGCGGCGATAGCGGCGGACCTCGTATTGGAGGTCGAGTTCCTCAAGCAGCCATAGAATACGCTGCGATCGTGAAGTGTTGAGATGGTGGACGACGATGGTCATTGGCGGCTCCGCTGCTGGCGCCCGAGCCTAGCCCGCCATCGCCCGCGCGACAATCGAAAGGCCCGCCGCATGCGTCCGCACAGAACGCACACGACGGGCCTGGCCCGTCCGCCCTGGCGAGGGATGGGATGGACAGGCAAGCTGGGCGGGCCGGCGGCGCGGGTCGCGCGCGCCGGCCGGCACAATCACATCAATCGTCGGAAGCGTCGTCGCCTTCGGCGTCGGGACCGGTCATCATCTCTTCGGCGACCTTGTCCTCCTTGCTGCGGATCGCCTTTTCGAGGCGCTCGAACAGTTCGGGGTTGTCGAGCAGGAAGGTCTTGGCGTTCTCGCGACCCTGGCCGATGCGGATGCTGTCATAGCTGAACCAGGCGCCCGATTTCTCGACCAGTCCGGCCTTGACGCCGAGATCGATGATCTCGCCGACCTTCGAGATGCCCTTGCCGTACATGATGTCGAATTCGACCTGCTTGAACGGCGGCGCGACCTTGTTCTTGACGACCTTGACGCGCGTCGTGTTGCCGACGACCTCGTCGCGGTCCTTGATCTGGCCGATGCGGCGGATGTCGAGCCGGACGCTGGCGTAGAATTTGAGCGCGTTGCCACCCGTCGTGGTTTCGGGATTGCCGTACATCACGCCGATCTTCATGCGCAGCTGGTTGATGAAGATCACCATGCAGCGCGAGCGGCTGATCGAGCCGGTCAGCTTGCGCAGGCTCTGCGACATCAGCCGCGCCTGCAGGCCGACATGGCTGTCGCCCATTTCGCCCTCGATCTCGGCGCGCGGCACCAGCGCGGCGACCGAATCGATCACGAGCACGTCGATCGCGTTCGACCGCACCAGCGTGTCGACGATTTCGAGCGCCTGTTCGCCGGTGTCGGGCTGCGACACGATGAGGTCGTCGATGTCGACGCCCAGTTTCTTCGCATAGCCGGGGTCGAGCGCGTGTTCGGCGTCGACGAAAGCGGCGGTGCCGCCGTTCTTTTGCGCCTCGGCGATGACGTGCAGCGCCAGCGTCGTCTTGCCCGAGCTTTCTGGGCCGTAGACCTCGATCACGCGACCGCGCGGCAGACCGCCGATGCCGAGTGCGATGTCGAGCCCGAGCGAGCCCGTCGAGATCGATTCGATCTCGATCGCCTCGCGACTGCCCAGCTTCATCGCCGAGCCCTTGCCGAAGGCGCGATCGATCTGCGCCAGCGCCGCGTCCAAAGCCTTTTGCCTGTCCATATTTCCCGTCTTGCCGTTACCGACTACTTTAAGCTGTGCGCTCATGTGATGTCCCCTCGTCCTAGGTAATCCGCCGCACGACTGCAACGGAAGATGCGATCGTACACGATATGTTCCATAAGAACAAGTAGGGAACGTCAGGCCGAAGCGATATCGGCGAAAAGCCCGTCCATCGCCGTCTTGAGTTGATCGAAACTATACGGTTTGCGAATCGCGAGAACGGCCGAATATTCGTCCGGGCGGTTGCCCGAGCTGTCGCCGCTCGACACCAGAAAGGGGATATCGAGTTCGATCAGGCGGGCGACGACAGGCCAGGATTCGTCGGGTCCCAGATTGACGTCGACGATCGCCGCGTCGAATTGCGCCGGATTCTGGTCGAGCAGAGTGAGTGCGTCAGCGACGCTCGCCGCCTGCCCGGCGGCATCGTAACCGAGCTCGTCGAGGATGTCCTCGAGCATCATGACGATCAGCGACTCGTCTTCGACAAGAAGGATTTGCTTGCGATTCAATGCCCTGCCCCGTTCCAATGCCGTAACGAATACATGGTCGCACGCAACTTGCAAAGCGGCATCGCTCAATCCTGCGCCGCAATCGCCTTGCCGACGGTCTCGGCGAGTTGAGCGACCGAGAACGGCTTGGGCAGGAACCCGACATTGTCGATCGTGATCGATTTGCGCAGCTGTTCCTCGGCATAGCCCGACATGAACAGGATCGGCACATCGGGCCGCAGCTTGCGCAGTTCGGCGGCCATCGTCGGCCCGTCCATGCCGGGCATGACCACATCGCTGAGGACGAGGTCGATGGTCTCGATCTTCGATGCGCGCTCGAGCGCCTCTTGGCCGTCGCTCGCCGTCGTCACGCTATAACCCGCCCGCGTCAGCGCGCGCTCCGCCACCGCGCGGACCATGTCCTCGTCCTCGACCAGCAGGATATTACCGCTGCCCCATTCGGGATTTGGCTTTTCGGCCGCCACGGCCCTGGCGGGTTCGGCCACCGGCTGTTCGTGGCGCGGGAAATAGATCGTGAACCGCGTTCCCTTGCCGAGCTGCGAATCGGCGAAGATATACCCGCCCGACTGTTTGACGATGCCATAGACGGTCGACAGGCCGAGCCCGGTTCCCTTGCCGATCTCCTTGGTCGTAAAGAACGGTTCGAAAATCTTGCCGAGATGCTCGGGGGCGATGCCGGTGCCGCTGTCGCCGATCCTGAGCACACTGTAATCGGCGGTCGGCAATATCTCGCTGCCGAGCCTGGCGACCTCGCCCGAGGTCATGCCGAAGGTTTCGATGGTGAGGTCGCCGCCGCCTTCTGGATCGCGCGTCAGCATCGCGTCGCGCGCGTTGACCGCAAGGTTGACGATGACCTGTTCGAGCTGGCCCGGGTCGGCGCGCACCGGCCCCATGCCGCGGCCATGGCGCACCGAGATGCGGATCTTTTCATCCATCAGCCGCGTGAGCAGCGAGCCGACATCGGACACGACATCTGCGAGCTGGAGAATCTGCGGCCGCAATGTCTGTTGGCGCGAGAAGGCGAGCAGCTGTCGAGTCAGGTTTGCGGCGCGGTTGGCGTTCGTCTTGACCTGCTGGATGTCGTCGTAATCGCTGTCGCCGGGCGAATGGCGCATCAGCATGAGGTCGCAATAGCCCAGGATCGCGGTGAGGATATTGTTGAAATCGTGCGCGACGCCGCCTGCGAGCTGCCCCACCGCCTGCATCTTGGTCGCCTGCGCGACCTGGCGCTTGAGCTTGGCCTCTTCGTTCGAATCCTTGAGACTGAGCAGCACTGCCGCCTCGCCCAGCCCGCGCACGCCGGCGATCGACATCACCGTATTCTCGTCGGGCTGCGCCTTCAGGC
Source organism: Sphingomonadales bacterium (assembly GCA_009993585.1). Classification (GTDB taxonomy): domain Bacteria; phylum Pseudomonadota; class Alphaproteobacteria; order Sphingomonadales; family Sphingomonadaceae; genus Flavisphingopyxis. Next base: position 23,210 of record JAACTG010000124.1, on the reverse strand, counting down.
GAACCAGCAGGTCGCCGCCGGTCTGCTGACCGACCGAATAGCGCCGCACCGCCTCGCCGATCGCGGCCTTGTCTTCCTTAACGACGATATCGCCGGGATAGGCGGGCCGCTCGCCATCGCCGAGGCCAGCCATGCGGGCAAAGGCGGCATTGAGAAACAGGAAACGCCCGTCACGATCGACCATGGCGAGGCCGAACGGCAGCAGCGACAACAGCGTTTCGATATAGCTTTGCGCGACCCCGCGTTCGATTGCGCCGCCGTCCTCGTCGATCATCGCGATCGCGATCGGACCGGCATCGGGATCCGACGGGTCGAGCGGCATCTGGATCAGGCGCAGCGGCGTCGCCCGCTCGGCCTCGGTCACGAAAAAGATCATGCCGCGATCGTCGACGCGCAGGAACGAGGTGAAATCGCGCCCGGCGACGCTGCTGTCGCGACGTCCCAGCGCGCGGAGCGCGAACGACGGCGTCGCCGCACGAATCCGTCCCTCGCGGCCAACCAGCGCGACCATCACCCCGGCGTCGTCGAGAATCGCGGCCCCGCGCCCCTCGATCGTGGTCGCGATGTCGCTCGCAACGTCGCTACGCGCGACGGTGGCAAAGCGATGGACGAGGTAATCGTCGCCGCTGCCCGCGCGCTCGATTTCCGCCCGCAGCTCGAGCTCGCCCAGGCTGAGTTCGATCGCGCCGGCGCGCCCGTCGCGCCATGCCTGTTTGACCGCCGCCGACAGCCGTTCGGGTCCGCGCCCGGCAAAGGCGATCGTGCTCGGCTTGGCAAAGCCGCCGAACCAGCTGGCGTAAAGATCGTTGGCGCTGACGATGCGCCCTGCCCGGTCGATCACGGCGATGCCGGTCACGTCGTTGTTGGCCATCGCCCGGGCCAGCGTCCAGTCGATCTCGCGCCGGCGCTGCGCCGATGGCGGTGGATAGAGGCTGCGCAACAGCACCAGCAGGCCGGCACTGCCCGCCAGGCCCGCGAATACGCCGCCGGCAAGCAGCGGGCTGCGCGTGACATACCAGATCGCCGCTGCCGACGCCGCGACGCACAGGGCGACCGCAATCGCGATCGCCCGGTTCAAACCGGCAACGACCCCGCCCTCCACCGAAGGCAGGGTCGATGCTTTTACCACTGATGGCACGCCGGTCTCCTCACTCGCCCATCGCGGGCAGGATCGCACCTACCAGATACGGACGCGGTCCTTGGGCGCAAGGTAGAGCTTTTCGCCCGGACCGGGATTGAACGCCGAATACCAGGGGTCGAGATTGCGCACGACCCAGGCGCGCTGTTCCGAAGGGCTGTGCGAATCGGTCAGCAGGCGCTGGCGCAGATTGGCCTCGCGGTAATTGCGCCGCCAGACCTGCGCCCAGCCGAGATAGAAGCGCTGGTCGCCGGTCATGCCGTCGATCACCGGCGCTTCCTTGCCGCCGAGCGAATGCTTGTAGGCATCGTAGGCGATCGTCAGACCGGCGAGATCGCCGATGTTTTCACCGAGCGTGTACTCGCCCTTCACATGTTCGCCGGGCAGCGGTTCGTATTCGTCATATTGCGCGATCAGCGCGTCGCTCGCCTTTTTGAACGCGGCGACGTCGGCGTCTGTCCACCAGTCGCTCAGTTCGCCCTTTTCGTTGTACTTGGCGCCCTGGTCGTCGAAATGATGGCTGATCTCATGGCCGATCACGGCGCCGATGCCGCCATAATTGACCGCCGGATCGGCATTGGGATCGAAAAACGGCGGCTGCAGGATGGCGGCGGGGAAGACGACCTCCATCATGCCGAAATTGGCATAGGCGTTGACCGTCTGCGGCAGCATGCCCCATTCCCAGCGGCGCAGCGGCTCGCCCAGCTTGCCGAGATTGTATTCATAGTCGAACGCGTTCGATCGGATCGTGTTGCCGAACAGGTCATCGCTCTTGACCTCGAGGCCAGAATAGTCGCGCCACTGGTCGGGATAGCCGACCTTGACGGTGAAATTGGCGAGCTTTGCCTTGGCGCGCGCTTTGGTCTGCGGCTGCATCCATTCGAGGCCGTCGATCCGGCGCCCCATTGCATCGAGGACGTTGCCGACCAGCTTGTTCATTTCGGCCTTGTATTCGGCCGGGAAATAGCGCGCCGCATATTCGCGGCCGACTTCTTCGCCGAGCGACCCTTCGACGAATCCGACCCCGCGTTTCCAGCGCGGTTCGCGTTCGGGCGTACCCGACAGCGTCGTTCCGTAAAAGGCGAAGCTTTCGTTCGCCAGGGCATCGGGCAGATAGTCCGCCAATCCGTCGAGGCTGCGCAGCATGAGCTGGTCCTTGAGGACGCCGAGCGGCGCCTTGTCGATGATCGCTGCGGTTTGCTTGATCGCGCTCGGCTGGGCGACGATGACCTCGGTGATCTTGGGGCTGGTCGCGCGCATCATCGCGGCGATATCGAGCGTCGGGCTCGACAGATCGCTAAGCTGCGCCAGCGTCATCTTGTTATAGGTCTTGGTCGAATCGGACGAATCCTCGCGCGTCCACTGCGCTTGGGCGATCCGCTTTTCGAGGTCGAAAATCGCCTGCGCGCGCGCCTGGGCATCGGCTTCGCCGGCCAGCGTGAACATCTTGGCGATATGCGCGATATAGGCGGAGCGGATTTCGGCCATCTTGTCGTTGTCGACCAGATATATGTCGCGATCGGGCAGACCGGTGCCCGACTGATACAGGCTCATGATGTAGTTTTCGGGGATTTTGTCGTCCTGGCCGACATAGCTGCCGAACGGCGTGCTCACGCCCATCTTTTTAGCCTTGAGCAGCGTATCGCGATAGGCCGCCTTGCTGCCGATCGCATTGATCGTGTCGAGCCATGGCTTGATCGGCGCCAGTCCCTTGGCTTCGACGGCTGCGGCATCGAGGTAGCTGACATAGGCGCGGCCGACCTTGCTCGACGGGTCGTCCTTCACCTCGTCGAGGATGCCGCGTACGCGCTCCTTCGACAGGTCGTCGAGCGCGGTGAACATGCCGTAATTCGACTTGTCGGCCGGGATCGCCGTCGTCTTGGCCCAGGTTCCGTTGGCATAGCCGTAGAAATCGTCACCCGCCTTGATGCTGGCGTCCATGCCGGCGGTGTCGAACCCATAGGTTCCCAGCTGCGCGGCGTCGGTCGCCAGTGCATCGTCGACTTCCTCGACATCGGCGACGGCGACCTTGTCGGCGACCGGCTCGTCACCCATCGTCGCGCATGCGGCGAGCGTCATCGCGCCGAGCGAGGACGCGGCAAGGAAAAGGGTCGAGCGAAAGGTCATGGCATACTCCTGAATCGAGAAAGGAACGCCCCTCGGGGCTACTGTTGTAGTCACACGCTATAGCAGGCGCGCATGGTGTTCAATCGGCGTTTGTCGCTTTTCCTAGGCGGCGCGCGGCGCGGCGGGCGTTCCACTTGCGCGCGACCCACCAGCGCCAGCCCAATGCCGAGACGATATAGCCTATCGCCGCGCTGATGATGCCGATCACGGCAAAGCCGAATGCGGTGACCCCGGCCTGTTCGATGAACCACGACCACCACTGCCAGGCGGGACTGGCGACGCTATTGCCAATCGCTCCGGTGCCGCTGGTCGCGTCGACCTGCAATATCCACCCGCCGATGCGATTGGCCGCGACGACCCAAAAGGCATAGGTGAACGGATTGGTGACGAAGGTCACCAGCGCCGCGAGCGGGACATTCGCCCTGACCGGCAGCGCGAGAAACGCGGCGACGAATATCTGCCCGACCGGGACGAGAAAGCCGGCAAGCAGGCCGAGCGCGACGCCCCGCGGCACCGAGCGCTGAGTGAAGCGCCACAGTTCGGAGCGCAATATGCGGTCGGAAAACGGTCGCAGAAACCGGTTCTCGCGCATCCCTTCCTGCGTCGGCATCGCCTGGCCGGCCCAGCGTTTCAATCGCCTGCCGGTGGGCCGACGCATCAGCCGCGGTCCCGCATGATCCGGCCCTGCTCGCGCTTCCAGTCGCGATCCTTGGTCGTTTCGCGCTTGTCGTGCGCCTTCTTGCCCTTGGCCAGCGCGATCTCGACCTTGGCGCGACCGCGGCCGTTGAAATAGACGCTGAGCGGTACCAGCGTCATGCCCTGACGCTCGGTCGCGCCGGTAAACTTGGCGATTTCGCGTTCCTTGAGCAACAGCTTGCGCGGTCGCTTCGGTTCGTGATTGTGGCGGTTGCCGTGGCTGAATTCGGGGATGTTCGCATTGATCAGCCAGACCTCGCCGTCCTTCACCTCGGCATAGGATTCGACGATCGATCCCTCGCCGAAGCGCAGCGCCTTGACCTCGGTCCCCTGCAGCGCGATGCCCGCTTCGTATTTGTCCTCGATGAAATAGTCGTAGCGCGCGCGCCGGTTCTCGGCGACGACCTTGACCTTGTCGAACTCGACCGGACGCGGGCGCGCCATCAGGCCAGCCCGGCAATGGCGAGCGCCGCATCGACCGCCCGCTTCGCCGCATCGCTGCAGGCGATGATCGGCAGCCGCACGCTCGCGGGGAAATCGGCGCGGACGCGCGACAGCGCATATTTTACCGGCCCCGGCGAGGCATCTGCAAACAACGCGCAGTGAAGCGGATAGAGCCGATCGTTGAGGTCGCGCGCACGGTCCCATTCGCCCGCGGTACAGGCATTCTGAAAATCCGCGCAGAGCTTGGGAGCGACGTTGGCGCTGACCGAGATACAGCCGCTTCCGCCCGCCGCCATGAAGGCCAGAGCCTGGTTGTCGTTGCCCGACAGCTGGCAGAAGTCGGTGCCGCAACCCAGACGGTGCGCGGTCACGCGATCGATCACGCCGCTCGCGTCCTTGATCCCGACGATGCCGTCGATCTGCGCCAGCCTTGCAAGCGTATCGGGCAGGACATCGGTCACCGTGCGCGCCGGCACGTTGTAGACGACGATCGGCAAGTCGCCGGCGTCGGCCAGCGCACGGAAATGCGCGACGATGCCGTCCTGGCTCGGCCGGTTGTAATAGGGCACGACGACCAAAGCGGCGTCGGCGCCTGCCGCTTTTGCCCGGCGCATATGCTCGCGCGCGGTCCGCGTGTCGTTCGACCCGCAACCGGCGATCACCGGCACCCGCCCCGCCGCCTGATCGACGCACAGTGCGATGACGCGGTGGTGTTCGTCCATATCAAGCGTCGGCGCCTCGCCGGTGGTGCCGCATGGGACGAGCGCGTGGCTACCCTGATCGATCTGCCAGTCGACCAGCGCGCGGAACGCATCCTCGTCGACCGCGCCGGCGCCATTCGCTTCGCCGCGAAAAGGCGTCACCAGAGCCGGAATCGAACCGGAAAACATGTCGATGCTCCTTTACACGCGGGGCGGCCCGCGCTTTTACGTCGGCTGGGTGAACGCGCGAACGATCCGCTCTCGTTCAGCGTCTGATAAGGAGGTTGCCGCCATCATGGCAAGCATGGTTTCAAAATCAAAGCTTCACCCCGTCCTGCGTTCACTCGCACTGACCGCTGCCCCCGCCGCCCTGGCGCTGGGCCTGGCCCCGCAAACCGCGTACGCGCAGGTCGAACAGCCCCCGCTCGATCAGCAGCAGCTGAGCTGGTATCGCGCGCAAATGGGGCTGTCGGCGATCGACACCTCGGCGCGTCCGCCGTCGAACAGCGTCGCCGAAAGCGTGCTGCAGTGGCGCCGCTTCAACCAGAGCGACAACCTCAATTTCTCCGAGGTCGCCAGCTTCCTGATGCGCAATCCGGGCTGGCCCGGCGAGAGCCGTCTGCGCCGGATCGCCGAACAGGCGCTGCCGGTCGAAGGCTATGTCCCCGCCCAGGCGCTCGACTATTTCGCGAAATATCCGCCGCTGACCGCGTCGGGCCGCGCGCGCCAGGCGCTGGCGCTGCTCGCCGCCGGTCGTCGCGACGAAGCCAATGCCGCGGCGCGCAGGGCCTGGACCAGCGGTTCACTGACGCTCGAGGAAGAACGCCGCCTGCTGACGCTGTTCCCCGGTGCGCTGACCCCGTCCGATCACGACGCGCGCATGGACGCGCTGCTCTGGGCCAACCGTACCGGCGACGCGCAGCGCCAGCTCGGCTATGTATCGGCGCAGAACCGCCAGATATTCGACGCGCGCCTAGCGCTGCGGTCGGGCGCGGTCGATGCCGCGATGAAGATGGCCGCGGTCGATGCGATCGCGCGCAACGATCCCGGCTATCTCGTCGACAAGGCGACGTGGCTTCGCGGCAACGGACAAAGCGCCGCCGCCCGCTCGCTGCTGGCGGCACCGCGCACGCTGACGCGGCTGCCGACCGACCTCGACCGCTGGTACGACACGCTGCTGGTCAATGCCAAGGCGGCGTCGAACGACCGCCAGTCCGCGCTCGCCTACAGCATTGCGAGCCAGATCGACGACGCGCTGCCTCCCGGCGCGGTCATCCGCGACGAGAGTGCCTCGGTGCGCGACGTCTATACCGACCTTGCGTGGCTCGCGGGGCAGACGGCCTATTACGAGCTGGGGCGTCCAGCCGACGCGATCGGCATGTTCCGCCGCTATGCCGAGGCGCCGGGCAATCCGGCGCTCAAGGCGAAGGGCTATTACTGGGCGGCGCGGGCAGCGATCAGGGCGAACCAGCGCGACAATGCGCAGCTCTATTTCACCAAGGCGAGCGACTATCCCGACACCTTCTACGGCCAGCTGGCGCTCGAACAGCTCGGTCGACCGGTGCCGTCGCCGCATGCCCCCGCCGTCGAGGTCAGCCAGGCGGAACGCAACGCGTTTGCCGACAGCGGTATCGTCCAGGCGACGCGCGTCCTCGGCCAGATCGGTGCGCGGCAGGACCAGACGCAGTTCCTGCGCGCCATCGCCGCCAACGCCGAAACCTTGACCGACCACGTTCTCGCCGCCGAATTGGCCAACCGGATCGGACGTCCCGACCTCGGCGTCATGGTGGCGCGCTCGTCGCGAGTGAACGGTTATGAAGAGCTGTTGCCAGCTTACTATCCGACGGTATCGGTACCCGGCGATCACGGTTCGAACTGGACGATGATCCATGCCATCGTGCGGCAGGAGAGCCAGTTCGACCGCGAGGCGACGAGCCGCGTCGGCGCGCGCGGCATGATGCAGTTGATGCCCGCCACCGCGCGCGAAGTCGCGGGCAAGCTCGGCCTCGCCCACAGCCAGGACCGGCTGCACTCCGACCCACAATACAACATCACCTTGGGATCGACCTATTTCCAGCAGATGCTGCGTTATTACGGCGGCAGCTATCCGCTGGCGGTCGCGGCCTATAACGGCGGTCCGGGCAACGTGAACCGCTGGCTGCGCGAGAACGGCGATCCGCGTGCCGGCGGCGTCGACATCCTTAAATGGATCGAGGATATCCCGCTCGCCGAGACCAAATATTACGTCCAGTACGTGCTGTCGAACGCGGTGATGTACGACCAGATACGCCAGGCGAATGGCGGCAAGGCGCCCGACAACCTGCTGAGCTTCTATCTGGGCAAACGCAATCCGGGCTGATCGGGCGCAATCGATGGCGCAATCGCGAACCTTTCGCTGCACCTTGACCGACGAAGGCGCGATTCCCGTGCCGTTCGATCCCAGGGAGGCGTTCGGCAAGGTCAGGGCGCCGGTCGTCGTAACGCTGGGCGATTACAGCTATCGCAGCACGATCGCCGCGATGGGCGGACCGTATTTCGTGCCGCTGCGCCAAAGCCATCGAGAGGCGGCGCGGGTTGCGGCCGGCGATACGCTGACGGTGACACTTGCGCTCGATACCGCCCCACGCAGGGTCGAGGCGCCCGACGACCTGAAGGCCGCGCTCGCGGCAGCGAATGCGTGGGAGGCTTGGTCGAAGCTGAGCTACACGCACCAGCGCGAACATGTCGAGGCGATCGTCTCGGCGAAAAAGGCAGAAACGCGCGAACGGCGGGTTGCAAAGGCGGTCGCGATGGTGGTGGCCGCCGCCTAGTCCTTGTCCAACGGCTCGTAGCCGAACGCCGCACGGGCCAGCGCGACGACCGCGGGGTCGCGCGGCGGCGGGGTCATGTCGACCGCCGCCTCCAGCCTGTCGGCGACGTGCGTCAGCGCCGCGATCCGCGCCGCCCGCTTGTCGTTCCCGGCGATTACGCACCACGGCGCATTTTCGGTATCGGTCCGCGCAAACATGTCGTGCATCGCGGCGCAATATTGGTCGCGTTTGGCGCGGTTGCGATAATCCTCCGCCCCGGTCTTCCAGCGCTTCCAAGGATTGTCGAGCCGCTTGGCAAGCCGCTTGTCCTGTTCGTCCTGCGTGATATGGACGAACAGCTTGACCAGCGTGATGCCCATCGCCCGGATCTCGGCTTCGAAGGCGTTAATCTCGTCATAGGCGCGCCGCCATTCGGCCTCGCTGGCGAAGCGCTCGACGCGTTCGACGAGGACGCGGCCATACCATGACCGGTCGAACACGGTGATCTCGCGCGGCGGCGGCAGGTGTCGGCGAAAGCGCCAGAGATAATCGTGACGCCTTTCCTCCGCGGTCGGCGCGCCGATCGGATAGACCTCGAAATGGCGCGGGTCCCAGCCCGCGGTCATTCGCTCGATGATCCCGCCCTTGCCCGCCGCATCCCAGCCTTCGAGCATGACCACGGCGTGCGCACCGTGGACGATATGTGCGACATGGATCCGGTCGAGGCGTTTCTGCAGGCGTTTCAGGTCGCGCTTGTAATGCTTGCCGTAGTCGGCGCCGGCCTCGAATTCCGAAAGGTCGATCATCGCGCGCCACTCCGTCATGCTGAACTTATTTCAGCATCCATAAGCTCGAGCCCCTAGATAGCGAGTCACCTTATTGATCGTGAACCACGATCAGGATGCGCAATCCGGAGAATGCTGCCTCCTTATTCGGGCGCGACGGCCTTGGCGACGCTCGGTCCATCCGCCTTCGGTCCATCGACGATCCGCAGGCCCAGCTCCTTGAGCTGCCGGTCGGTGACCGGCGCGGGAGCCTGCATCATCAGGTCCTCGGCCTTCTGGTTCATCGGGAAGACCACGACTTCGCGGATATTGGGTTCATCGGCGAGCAGCATGACGATGCGATCGACGCCCGGTGCCGATCCGCCATGCGGCGGCGCGCCGAACTTGAAGGCGTTGATCATGCCGCTGAAATTGGCATCGACGTCGGCCTGCGAATAGCCCGCGATCTCGAACGCCTTGTACATGATGTCGGGGCGATGGTTGCGGATCGCGCCCGAGCTCAATTCGACGCCGTTGCAAACGATGTCGTATTGCCACGCGAGGATGTCGAGCGGGTCCATCGTTTCGAGCGCTTCCATCTCGCCCTGCGGCATCGAAAACGGATTGTGGCTGAAGTCGACCTTCTTGGCGTCCTCGTCATATTCGAACATCGGGAAATCGACGATCCAGCAGAATTTGAACGCGCCCTGTTCGATCAGTTCGAGCTTTTCGCCAACGCGGGTGCGCGCGGCGCCGGCGAGCTTGGCCGCCTCACCCGCTTTGCCCGCGGCGAAGAACAGGCCGTCATCGTCGCCGAGGCCGAGCTCGGCGTAGATCGCCTTCATGCCCTCTTCGCCGTGGTTCTTGGCGATCGGGCCGCCGAAGACGCCGGCCTTGCGCGTGACGTAGCCGAGCCCGGCATAGCCCTCGCCGCGCGCCCAATCGTTCATCTCGTCGAAGAACTTGCGGCTCTTTTCAGCGGTGCCAGGCGCAGGGATAGCGCGCACGACGCCGCCCGATCCGACGATCGTATCGAACAGGCCGAAACCCGAACCCTTGAAATGGTCGCCGACGTCCGAAATCACGATCGGGTTGCGCAGGTCGGGCTTGTCGCTGCCGTATTTGAGCATCGACTCGCGGTAAGGAATACGCGGGAATTCGCCCGCCGGGGTGACGCTCTTGTCGCCCGAGAATTCTTCGAACACGCCTGCCAGCACGGGCTCGATTGCCTGGAAGACGTCTTCCTGCGTGACGAAGCTCATCTCGAAATCGAGCTGGTAGAATTCGCCGGGGGATCGATCGGCGCGCGCGTCCTCGTCGCGGAAGCACGGCGCGATCTGGAAATATTTGTCGAAGCCGGCGACCATCAGCAGCTGCTTGAACATCTGCGGCGCCTGCGGCAGCGCATAGAATTTGCCGGGGTGGACGCGGCTGGGGACGAGATAATCGCGCGCGCCCTCGGGCGAACTGGCGGTCAGGATCGGCGTCTGGAATTCGGTGAAGCCCTGGGCCACCATTCGCTGGCGCAGGCTGGCGATGACGTTCGAGCGCAGCATGATGTTGGCGTGGAGCCGCTCGCGGCGCAGATCGAGATAACGATATTTGAGGCGGATATCTTCAGGGTATTCCTGCTCGCCAGCGACAGGCATCGGCAGTTCGGCAGCGGGCGACTGGACCGTCACATTGTTGGCACGCACTTCGATCTCGCCCGTTGGCAGGCCCGAATTGACCGTTTCGGCCGAGCGCGCGACGACGGTGCCGGTGACGGTCAGCACGCTTTCGACGCGCGCCTTGTCGAGCGCGGCGAAGGCAGGCGCGTCGCTGTCGGTGACGATCTGGGTGATGCCGAAATGATCGCGCAGGTCGATGAACAGCAGGTTCCCGTGATCGCGCTTGCGATGGATCCAGCCCGACAGGCGGACGGTCTCGCCGACTTCGGATTTGCGAAGCTGGGCGCAATCATGGGTGCGATAGGCGTGCATCTAAATATTTCCCGTCATCCCGGCGAAAGCCGGGATCTGTTTCGAAATGAATGATGTCACCGACGAAGATGCCAGCTTTGGCTGGCATGACGACGCCGGAAGCAATTGGCGCGCGCTTCCCCTCCCCGCCTCGATTTGTCAAGGTTCGCTTTCGCGACGCCGACGCTGCTGCTAGGGCCTCACCCCATGAAAATACACCCGCTCATCACCGATTCTCGCGCGCTGGCCGAGCTGTGCGAACGCCTGTCGAAGGCCCCGTTCGTCGCGGTCGATACCGAGTTCATGCGCGAAAGCACCTATTGGCCGATCCTGTGCCTGATCCAGATCGCCGACCAGAACGAGGCCGCCGCGATCGACCCGCTCGCCAAGGATATCGACCTCTCCCCGCTGATGGACCTGCTGACCAAGAACGAGGACGTCCTCAAGGTCGTCCATGCCGGCGGACAGGACCTCGAAATCATCTGCAAGATGACCGGCACGACACCTCATCCCCTGTTCGACACGCAGATCGCCGCGATGGCGATCGGCCAGGCCGAACAGGTCGGTTATGCAAATCTCGTCGACGGCTGGCTCGGCATCCAGCTCGACAAGGGCGCGCGCTTTACCGACTGGAGCCGTCGCCCGCTCGACGCCCGCCAGATCGAATATGCCATCGCCGACGTCACCCACCTGTCGACGATCTTTCCGATGATGATCGAGAAGCTCAAGGAAACCGACCGCGGCTGGTGGCTGGACGACGAGATGGAACGGCTCGCCGACCCGGCGAACTACGTCACCGAGCCCGCCGATGCGTGGCGCCGCGTCAAATTCCAGTCGCGCAATCCCGAAGCGCTCGGCCGCCTCAAGGCGCTCGCCGCGTGGCGCGAAAAAGAAGCGCAGCGCAAGGATATGCCGCGCGGCCGGATCATGAAGGACGAAACGCTCGCCGATGTCGCAACGCACCCGCCGCGCGACCAATCGGGGCTTGCCAAGGTCCGCGGCCTGTCGGCGGCGTGGGCGAAGAACGATATCGGCGAACGCGTGATGCAGGCGCTCGAACGCGCCGAACCGCTGGGCAAGGACGAAATCCCCTCGCGCAGCCCGCGCACGCCCGGCCTGGGCAAGGAAGGCGCGCTGGTCGCCGACCTGCTCAAGCTGCTGCTCAAGATTCGTAGCCGCGAAATGAACGTAGCGTCGAAACTGATCACCCGCTCGGGCGATCTCGACGCGCTCGCCGCGGGCGAACGCGATGGCCTGGCGATCCTTGACGGCTGGCGCTTCGACGTCTTCGGCCGCGACGCGCTGGAACTCGTCGAGGGGCGGATGGGTTTTACGGTCAGGAACGGCAAGATGGTAATGAGCAGGACGGAGCTAGAGCAATGATCAAAGCGATGACCATGACGACAACGATGGCGCTGGGGCTGATGCTGACCGGCTGCATCAACGTCGTCGACAAGGAGATCCAGCCCGACACCCAGTCGGACGCGCAGCGCATGGCCGAGGAAGACGATATCCCGGTGCGCGGCGAAACCCCCGGCTTTGCCTGCAAGGCCGATGGCATGTCGGCCTATGTCGGGCGCACCGCGACGTCGGATATCGGCGCCGCGATTCTGGCGCAGTCGGGCGCGCGCCAGCTGCGCTGGATCCCGCTCGGCGCGGCGGTGACGATGGATTATCGCGGCGACCGCGTGAACGTGAGGCTCGACGGCGCCAATGCGGTGACCGTAGTGACGTGCGGCTAGGATCCTAGTCGGCGCGCATCGCGTAATCGCGCCCCATTGCATCGGCGAGCTGGCGCAGGCGCCGCTCGACGGCCTCCCCATAAAGTCCCCGCTTGTCGTGCGGCAGGTGGAGCGCCACGCACTCGTCGGTCATCGTCAGCTGCGTTTCCTGCAGGATCGATGCGATCCCGCCCGACAATCGCTGCGCCAGGCGCATCGCTAGACCCCAGCGCGTCGCCTGTTCGATATCGGCGGCGGCGACGCTGTCGGGAATGCCCTCGAACGCCTTCGTCCCGCCGCCATAGCAGGTGTACAGCGCCTGGCCCATGACGACGCGACCGGTGACGTCGATCCCGCCCCAGTTGCCGTGCAGCGCCGCCTCGAGCCCGTGCTCGGCGCGGAAGCTGGGGTTGGCGCTCCACGCGACATCGCTGAGCAGACACGCGGCGAAGCGCAGCCGGTGCGCGGAGCGGCTTTCATCGGCGAACAGCGGGTCGATCCAGTGATCGAGCAACCGGCCGATCGTGGAAAAGCGCGCGTATTTCGCGCCCTCCGCCTCGACCGCGACGAGCAGCGGGTCCTGTTTACGCACCGATTTGGGCAGCGCCTCGAACAACACGCCTTCGCGCAGCCCCGACGACGACACGATCAGCGCCGACGGTTCGAGCCGGCGGATGAGGATCGACAGCAAGGCGGCGGCGTCGCCCAGCGTCGGGATGCGCGATCGGCTGAGATCGGGAATGGCGGCCAGCTTGTCGGGGCCGAGATGGGCTAGAACGCGCGCCAGCTTGCGACCCGATTTCAACGGAATCTCGTGATGGTGCATCACCGGCAGCGGATGTTTCGACAGGACCATGTCGACGCGTGCCAGGTTGCGCCACGATCCGCCGACGAGATAGATCGGCAGGCCGCTTTCGTTCCTGCTCCAGCCTTCGCGCTTGAGCACCGCCTTGACGTGCTGTTCGAGCGCCTTCGGCCCCGTCGCGCGGACGTCGGCGAGCCGCAGCACGCCGAGCGGGAGCGAGGTCGCCCGTCCGATCTTGCCGCCCTTCACCCGCACCAGCTCGAGGCTGCCGCCGCCCAGATCGGCAACGATCCCGTCGGCCTGCGGGATCGAAGAAAGGACACCGAGCCCCGAGATGTTGGCCTCTTCCTTGCCGCTCAAAACGCGCACCGAAAATCCGCGCGCTTCCGCCTCGGCGACGAACGCGGCCCCGTTCTCGGCCTCGCGCACTGCGGCGGTGGCGACGCACGAGACGTCGTCCATGCCCATCTCGCTGCACAGGCTGGCGAACCGATCGAGCGCGGCGAGACCGCGCTCGAAGGCCTTGTCGTCGATCCGCCCGTCGCGCGACAGCGACCGGCCGAGTCCAGCCATGACCTTTTCGTTGAAGATGATCGCCGGCGCCCGGCGCGCGCCCGAATAGGCGACGAGGCGGATCGAGTTCGACCCGATGTCGATGATCGCGGTCCGCAGCGTCCGCGCCGATGAGGCAGGGTGCTGCCCCTTGCCCGCGTTCACAGGCGGCGTCGGGCGAGGTCGAGCGTCGGCACGTCCTTGCGCTTCCTCAACGCGGCGCCGCGGCCCGACAGCGACGGATTGGTCATGAAATACCGGTGCAGGTTGAACGGTTTGCTGCCCGGCTCGACGCGCGCATATTCGCCGTCGGCGCCGAGCCGCCAGCTTTGCTCGTTATCAATCAGATTGGCGACCAGCACCTGGTCGAGCAGCTGGTCGTGGACCGTCGGGTTTTCGACCGGGATCATATATTCGACGCGGCGGTCGAAATTGCGCGGCATCCAGTCGGCCGAGCTGATGAACACCCGCGCGGCGTCGTTGGGCAGCGCCTTGCCGTTGCCGAACGCCCACATGCGGCTGTGCTCGAGGAAGCGGCCGACGACCGATTTGACGCGGATCGTTTCCGACAGACCATCGACTGCCGGCCGCAGGCAGCAGATGCCGCGCACGATCAGCTCGATCGGCACCCCCGCCGCGCTGGCCTCGTAAAGCTTGTCGATCACCTCGCGGTCGACCAGGCTGTTCATCTTCGCCCAGATGCCGCTCTTCTTCCCCGCCCCGGCGTTCGCGATTTCGACATCGATCAGCTCGCACAGGCGCGCGCGCAGATAGAGCGGCGACATGGTGATGAGTTCGAGCTCGCGCGGTTCGACATAGCCGGTGATGTAGTTGAACAGTTGCGCGGCATCGCGCCCGGCGCGCGGATCGGCGGTGAAATAGCTGATGTCGGTATAGATACGCGCGGTGACCGGATGATAGTTGCCGGTGCCGAAATGGCAGTAGGTGCGATAGCCGCTGCCCTCGCGCCGGACGACCATCGAGATCTTGGCATGCGTCTTCCACTCGATGAAGCCGTAGACGACCTGGACGCCCGCACGCTCGAGCTGGTTGGCCCAAAGCAGGTTCTGCTCCTCGTCGAAGCGTGCCTTGAGTTCGACGACGGCGGTCACCGACTTGCCCGCCTCGGCGGCGTCGATCAACGCGCGGATCACCGCCGATTGCTTGCCCGCGCGATACAGCGTCTGCTTGATCGCGACGACGTCGGGGTCGGCGGCCGCCTGGCGCAGGAACGAGACGACGACGTCGAAGCTCTCGTACGGATGGTGGACGACGATGTCCTTCGAACTGATCGCGCCGAAACAGTCGCCGCCATGTTCGCGAATCCGTTCGGGAAAGCGCGGCGTGAAGGCGTCGAATTTGAGATCGGGGCGATCTTCGTCGACGACCTGGTCGAGCGCAGCGAGGCCGATCAGCCCGTCGACCTCGATGATCATCGCGTCGTGGCCGACGACCGAATCGCTCAGCATCGTGGACAGCGCCTCGGGCATCGCGGCATCGATCTCCATGCGGATGACGCGGCCTCGCCGACGCCGCTTGATCGCGCTGCGGAAATAGCGGACGAGATCCTCGGCCTCTTCCTCGACCTCGATATCGCTGTCGCGGATGATGCGGAACGAGCCCCTGCCGCGCACCTCGTACCCCGGGAACAACCGGTCCGAAAACATGTCGACGAGCGTTTCGATGGCGACATAGGCGGGGAATTCGCCCTCGACCCGGATGAAGCGCGGCAGCGACGAGGGGATCATGACCAGTTCGTTGATCGGCGCGCCGTCGGACATGCGCACCAGCTCGAACACCAGGCTGAGGCCGCGATTGGGAATGAACGGGAACGGATGCGCGGGGTCGAGCGCCTGCGGCGTCAGCGTCATGAACACCTGTTCGTCGAATTGCGCCTGCAGCGTCTCGCGCCACGGCTCGGCGCGCGCGACGTCGGTGATGACGAGGACGCCGGCATCAGCGAGCTCGCGCGAAATCCGGTGCCATTCGGCCTGTTGCTCGACCATCAGCACGTTCGACGCATCCTCGATCGCGACCAGCTGCTGCGAGGGCGTGCGACCGTCGATCGACCGGTGTTCGATCTGCTGGAGCTGCTGGCCCTTGAGACCGGCGACGCGAACCATGAAGAACTCGTCGAGGTTGTTGCCCGATATCGACAGGAAACGCAGGCGTTCGAGCAGGGGATGCGCGGGGTTGCGCGCCTCTTCCATCACCCGTTTGTTGAATGCGAGCCACGACAGTTCGCGATTGAAATAGCGCCGCCGCGCCTCTTCGGGCGAGATTCCCTGGGCGATGCGATCGATATCGGGGTCGGTCTCGCTCGGGCGCGCCATCGGCTTCACGACCCCTTCCCGCTACCTAGCTCACCCGCGTCGCCGAGCGTTTCGCGCGCGAGTCTGACACCGACACGCTTGCGCGCCGCCAGCGCAGCCTGGTCGAGCAAGTTTACGCTTTTGTGAATCGCGGCATAGCTGCGTTCGATCCGCGTCACGAGATAGCCTGCGAGATCGGGAGCGATCGGCGTCGCACGCTGGGCGAACAATCGCTCGATCAAGGCCAGGGCGAGCCCGTCATCAGGCTCGCCGATCGTCGCGACCGGAACCGCCATCAGGCGCGAGCGCAAATCGGGCAGCACGACCGGCCACAACGCGGGGGGAGTATCGGCCACGAACAGCAGCGGTCGGCGCGCCTCGTGCGCACGGTTCCAGGCATGGAACAGTTCTTCGTCGGGGCGGCCTTCGACCTGGTCGATCACCTCCGCGCCCGTCGCGCGCGCGAACAGGCGTGCCAGCATCGTCCGGCCCGATCCCTCCGGACCGGTCAGCACGCTGGCGCGGACGGGCCAGGTGGCATGGTGTTCGAGATGGCGGACCGCCGCTTCGTTGCTCACTCCGACCAGAAACCCCTGGTCGTCATCGGTCCAGTCGAGCGGCAGCGCGAGCTGGTTGGCCGCGCGGCCGGCCATCAGCCGCCGCCTCGCGATATCCGCAAGGTGCTGCCGTTCTGCTGCACCGCAAAGCCGCGCGCCTGCAGCGCCGCGCGCAACGCCGCGGCATCGCCGCGAAAGCCGACGCGCATCACCGACGTACCGCCCAGCGCGAGGCTGGTCGTCGTCGCCGAAGTCACCCCCGGCACCCCGGCCACGGCGCGTTCGGTCGCCGCGACGGCGCCCGCGTCGGGCGTCGCGAACTGGACCGTGAAGCTCGAACTGGCGACGGCAGGCTGATCGGCAGCCGGCGCATCAGCGCCGCCGCCATCGGGTTCCGAGGCGGTCGCACCCGGCTGTTCGGGGACTTCGGCGGGTTCGGGAACGTCAGCGGCTTCGACCGGCTGTTCGACGATCAGCGAACGATCGGCGGTCAAACGTCCGGCGGCGAGCGCCGCGACATAGATGGCGTCGATGCGCGTCACCGCGCGCGCCAGCATCGCGGGAAGGTCGTCAGCCGACGCCGCTTTCATCGTGAAACTGCCGAGCAGGACATTGTCGGGGCCGTGATGCGCCGAAAAATAACCCGTGACCGGCCCGCCCGGCCAGGCGAATTCGAGCCGCGCGGTCGGGATCAATATGTCGGCGGCGCCATATTGGTCGAGGATGGCGCGCCACCAGCGGCGATTGCGGCGGCCCGCCTGGCCTGGATTGAGGAGCAGCGTGTCGACCCCGTCGCCGGCGGTTCGCACGTAATCGACGGCGCTGTCGGCGGTGCGGAAGCGCGCCCATGCCCGTTGCCAGTCGGTGCGCTGTTCGAACACCTGCGGCAGGTTGCCGCTATAGGTTACCGGCATGACGAGCATCGGCGCCGATCGCCGCACGCTTCCGCTGACGCCCAGTATCTGCCCCGCGCGGGCGCGGTCGAACTGGATGCCGAGCGTCGCGATATAGCGATTCGGCCCGATCTGTTCGCGTTCGACGACGATCGCGCTGACGATGCCGTCGAGCGCGCTGTCGCTGAGCTTGGGCCCCGCGGCGCCGGCGTGCATCTTCGCATAGAGTTTCTGCCAGCCGAGCCGCTGCGCTTCGCGCCAGCCGAGATCGCGCGCCTGCGCCGCGGTCTTGCCGCTGGTATCGACCGCGATGCCTCCGACCGAGAAATCCGCGCTGGCGTTGATCGGCGCAATTCCGCGGTCGCCGGCGATCTGCGCCCAGGCGGCAACGGCCAGCGCGAGCAGCCCGCAGGCGGCGGCCAGCCACCAGATGCGCGCGGTGCGGTGGAGAGGGAGGGATAGCAGGGTCATGTCTTGCGCGCCCTTTTGGCGACAACGGCGTGGAAATCCAAGCGCGAACTCGCTAACGGCACGTGGATGAGCGATCACGACAGCGACGGCCCCGCCGACCAGCCCGGATATACCTACGCCGAAGCCGGGGTATCGATCGATTCGGGCAATGCCCTGGTCAAGGCGATCGGCCCACTCGCGCGATCGACGGCGCGCCCCGGCGCCGATGCCGAACTTGGCGGTTTCGGCGGATTTTTCGACCCGCGCGCCGCCGGCTATCGCGACCCGCTGCTGGTCGCCGCGAACGACGGGGTCGGCACCAAGGTCAAGCTCGCGATCGAGGCCGACCGCCACGATACGATCGGCATCGACCTCGTCGCGATGTGCGTCAACGACCTCATCGTCCAGGGCGCCGAACCCCTGTTCTTCCTCGACTATTTCGCCACCGCAAAGCTCGAGACCGGTGTTGCGGCGCGCGTCGTCGCGGGCATCGCCGACGGTTGCAGGCTCGCCGGCTGCGCGCTGATCGGCGGCGAGACCGCCGAAATGCCCGGCATGTACGCGGAGAACGATTACGATCTGGCGGGCTTTTGCGTCGGCGCGGTCGAGCGCGGCGAACAGCTGACCGGCGACCGGATCGCCGAGGACGACGTCATCCTCGGCCTCGCCTCGTCGGGCGTACATTCGAACGGCTATTCGCTCGTCCGCCGCCTCGCCGCCGACAAAGGTTGGGAGCTCGACCGACCTGCGCGCTTCGATCGCGCGCGCACCTTACTCGACGCGCTCTTAACTCCGACTCGTATCTATGTGAAATCCTTGCTCGAGCCTATTCGCGCGGGGCGCATTCATGCGCTGGCGCACATCACCGGCGGCGGCCTTACCGAAAACCTGCCCCGCGTCCTGCGCGCCGGGCTTCACGCTCATGTCGACACGGCGCTTTGGCCGCAGCCCGGCCTGATGCGCTTCCTGCAGGACGAGGGCGCCATCGCTCCCGCCGAAATGGCGCGCACCTTCAACTGCGGCATCGGCATGGCGCTCATCGTCGCACCCGACGAGGTCGATGTCCTCACCGCCGACCTCGTCGCGGCCGGCGAGACCGTGCATCGCATCGGCGAGATTCGCGGCGGCGACAAAGGCGCGACGGTCAGCGGGCCGGCCGGGCATTGGGCGGGGAATAGCGACTGGTCGGCGACGCACCTTGGCTGAACGCGCCCGCGTCGCCGTGCTGATATCGGGCGCCGGGACCAACATGGCGGCGCTCGTCTATGCCGCCAAGGCCGCCGACTGCCCGTTCGAGATCGTCCTCGTTGCCGCGAACGACCCCCAAGCGCCGGGCCTGAAACTGGCGCAGGCGGAGGGCATCGCGACCTTCGCCCACAGCCACAGGGGAATCGATCGCGCGGCATTCGACGCGATCATCGACGACCAGCTCAACCAGGCGAAGGCGGAGTACGTCGCGCTCGCTGGCTATATGCGCATGCTGTCGGACGGCTTCGTCACGCGCTGGGCGGGACGGATGCTCAACATCCATCCCTCGCTGCTGCCCAAATACAAGGGACTCGATACCTATGCCCGCGCGATCGATGCCGGCGACAAGGTTGCCGGCTGCAGCGTCCATGTCGTCACCCCCGAACTCGACGACGGGCCCGTGCTCGGCCAGACCGAAGTCGCCATCATCCCCGGCGACACGCCCGACAGCCTTGCCGCGCGCATCCGCCTGGCCGAACATCAGCTCTACCCGCGCGTTCTCGCCGCCTATGTTTCGCGCGAGAGCGACCCGGCATGGCTGCTCGCACAGGTTCGCCAGCATGCGCTCGCATTGCCCGAAGCGATCGAGCGGCAGTCGCATGGCGCGCCCGCGTTCCACATCGAGAAGGGAAAGTTCTTCGCCTATTTCAGCCAGGACCTCAACGGCAACGGGATCACCGGCCTGCTCGTGAAGACCAGCGGGGCCGACGAACAGGCGGCGCTGATCGCGGCCGACCCCGACCTCTATTTCCGTCCCGCCTATCTCGGGCCGTCGGGTTGGATCGGCATTCGCCTCGATAGCGGCGGCAACGACTGGGATCACATCGCCGCCTGGCTCGCGAAAAGCTGGCAGGGCGTGGCGCCCAAGCGGCTGACCAAATTGATCGACGCCGCCGCGCAGTTCTGACCCCCGCACCTAGAGCGCGAGCGCGAAAATCTTGTCGTAATGACGCTGGCTGCCGACGGTGAAATACCGTTCTCCCGCCGTGACGAAACCGCATTTTTCGTAGAAACCGATTGCGCGCCGGTTCTCCGCATTGACGCCGATCAGCAGCCGCGGCGCGCGGCGCGCGCGGGCATGCGCGACGGCACGGTCGATCATCCGCCGCGCCGTTCCGTCGCCATGATAGCGGGCGAACAGATAGATCCGCTTGATCTCGAGGTCGCCGGGATCGAGTTCGATCGGCAAATCGGGCGCGCACAGCAACTGATAACCGACCGGCGATCCGGTCTCGGCGATTTCGGCAAGCCAGCCGCGCGTCGCGGGATCGGCGAGGGCATCGGCGTAAGCGTCGACGTTATGGACATTGCGAATATGCGCGAGGATATCGTCGCCCGGCACCTGTTCGGCGAACGCCTCGAGAAAGGTCGCGCCGCCGATCAGCGCCAGCCGCGCGGCATCGTCCGCGCCCGCTTCGCGTATGGCGATGGCGGGCGCGGACGGCATGGCGTCAGCCGACGATTTCGGCGTCGTCGAAGAAATAGGCGATCTCGATCGCGGCGTTCTCGTCCGAATCCGAGCCATGCACGGTGTTGGCTTCGATGCTCTCTGCGAACTGCTTGCGGATCGTGCCCTCGGCGGCATCGGCGGGGTTGGTCGCGCCCATTATGTCGCGGTTGCGCTTGACCGCATCCTCGCCCTCGAGAACCTGGACGACGACCGGGCCGCTGACCATGAAGTCGCACAGTTCGCCGAAGAACGGACGGTCCTTGTGGACGGCGTAGAAGCCTTCGGCCTGTTCGCGCGTCATCTGCATGCGCTTCGACGCGACGACGCGCAGGCCGGCATCTTCCAGCGTCTTGGTGACGGCGCCGGTCAGGTTGCGCCGCGTGGCGTCGGGTTTGATGATCGAAAAGGTGCGGGTAACCGCCATGATAATGCTCCGTGCGAATAAGGGGACAGCGCAACGTTCTGCGCTTGCGCGGCCCCCTAGCGGTGAACGGGCCGCACCGCAAGGCCGGCCGCGTCGGGCCGGCCTCGCGGCGCGCTTCAACCCTCGTGGTTGTCGGCGATATAGCGATCGAGCAGGCGGACGCCGTATCCGGTCGCGCCCTTCGCCCAGATCGGCGTGTCCTTGTCGCTCCATACCATGCCGGCGATGTCGAGATGCGCCCATTTGACGCCCTTTTCGATATAGCGCTGGAGGAACTGCGCCGCGGTGATCGATCCGGCCTGGCGCGGGCCAACGTTCTTCATGTCGGCGATCGGCGAATTGATCAGCTTGTCATAGGCGTCCGACAGCGGCAGCCGCCACAATTTGTCGCCGCTTTGCAGGCCGGCGTCGATCAACGACCCGGCAAGCGCATCGTCGTTCGAAAACACGCCGCCATGTTCGTGGCCCAGCGCGATGATCATCGCCCCGGTCAGGGTCGCGAGGTCGAGGATCGTGTCGGGCGCGTAGGTTTTCTGCGCCCAATGCAGCGCATCGCACAGCACCAGACGCCCTTCGGCATCGGTGTTGATGACCTCGATCGTCTGGCCCGACATCGAGGTGACGACGTCGCCCGGCCGCTGGGCATTGCCGTCGGGCATGTTTTCGACGAGCCCGCAGATGCCGACAACGTGCGCCTTGGCCTTACGCGCAGCGAGCGCTTTCATCGTACCGGCGACGGCGGCGGCGCCGCCCATGTCCCATTTCATGTCTTCCATCCCGGCGCCGGGCTTCAGGCTGATGCCGCCGCTGTCGAAGGTGACTCCCTTGCCGACCAGGCACAGCGGCGTGCTCGCATCGTCGTCGGTGCCGTTCCAGCGCATGACGAGCAGGCGCGGCGGACGCACCGAACCTTGCGCGACGCCGAGCAGCGCGCCCATGCCGAGCGATTTCATCTGGCCCTCGTCGAGCACGTCGATCTCGACGCCGAGATCGGCTAGCGGCCGGCAGCGTTCGACGAAGCTTTCGGGGTAGAGGACGTTGGCGGGTTCGGACACCAGTTCGCGCGCCAGGGCGACGCCTTCGTAAATGCCGATCTGCCGGTCCCACCCGGCGGGCGCCTTGCCGCCGCCGGTGACGACGACGATGTCGACAAGCGTCGGCTTTTCCTGGTCCTTCATGCGCGTGCGATAGGTGTCGATGCGCCAGGCGCGTTCGCGCATCCCGAACAGCAAGCGTGCCAGATCGGTATCGGAGAGGTTCAGGCCCGAAACGTCGACCGCCAGGCTCGTGATCCCCGACGTCAGCAGCCGGGCAACGAGCGCGCCGCCGGCGTTTTCAAGATCGGCGCCCGCACCTTTGCCTATGCCCACGAGAACCAGGCGTTGCGGCGCGTCCGCCTCGCCGACATAGGTTTCGAAAACGCTTGCCGCACCGCCGTCGAAGCGCGCCGCGCGCGCCGCAGCCCGGACCAGTCCGCTCGCCCCTTCGGGCAGGCGTCCGGCCGCGGCATCGAGACCATCGGCGGCGATGGGATAGGCGACGGCTTCGATGCGCTGCGGCGTAGATGCGGCGAAGGTGAAATTCATGGCAATAATAACTCTCAATAGGGTTGTTGATCGATCGGCTCGACGCAGATAGGGCGAAGCGGCACGCGTTGCAAAGGCTAAGCCGGTTCGGCGAAGCGCGGCACCCCGGGCAAACGCCCGTCGCAGGCGCGGTTTCGCTTGTACGCGCATGGAGTTGGCAGTGTCGTTCAGGATCAGTCGGTATCTTTCCGCGGCGGCGATCGGACTTCTATCCGGTACGGCCGCGATCGCGCAGGACGCTCCCCCCCGGCCGCCCGAGAAAGCGCCGCCGGCGGCGTCGCCGGTCGGGGACGACACTCCCGACACCATCGCCTTCAATGCCGGCCAGCTCAGTTTCGATAACGCGAGCAATATCGTCACCGCCAGCGACGACGTATTCCTCGCCCGCGAGGGGTATCGCTTGCGCGCCGACGCGGTCACCTGGAACCGCAAGACCGGCGCGATCGAAGCGGTCGGCGATGTTGCGATCACGTCGCCGACGGGCGATGTCGCTTATGGCGATCGCGTCGAGCTGACCGACACTCTGCGCGATTTCATGGTCGAAAACCTGCTCGTCGCGTTCGAACGGGGCGGGCGCGTCGCCGCCGAGCGC
>JAACTG010000016.1 GCA_009993585.1 Sphingomonadales bacterium | reverse complement strand
GCAACGCCGAAATCGTCCTCGACCGCAAGATCGCCGACAAGCGCATCTTCCCGTCGATCGACGTCGGCAAGTCGGGCACGCGCAAGGAAGAACTGCTCGTCGAGCCCGACCAGCTCAAGAAGATGTGGGTGCTGCGCCGCATCCTGATGCAGATGGGCACCGTCGACGCGATGGAGTTCCTGCTCGACAAGATGAAGGATTCGAAGACCAACGAGGAATTCTTCGAATCGATGAACCAGTAGGCGCCATCGCGGGTCTGCGTGTCATGCCGGCGCATGCCGGCATCGCGCGGCGCCGCGAAGACCATTGGCGAATCGAGATTCGCGCTTTCGCTCGAACGACGATTGCGGCTATGGGCTAGCTCATGATCATCGATTTCCTCTCCGCCGCCGTCTCGGCCGCGAGCGCCGCGCCCGGTCTCGGCTCGCCCGCCGATATCTGGGGCCATATCGTCAACGATTTCTCGAACCTGGGCGATCCCGTCGCGCTGGCCGCATTCGGCCAGGTGCTGATGATCGATCTCGTGCTCGCCGGCGACAATGCGATCGTCGTCGGCGCGCTCGCCGCGGGACTGCCCGCCGATCAGCGCCGCAAGGTCATCCTGATCGGGATCGGCGCGGCGCTGCTGCTGCGCATCTTCTTCGCGTTGATCGTCACCTGGCTGATGGGCGTCGTCGGACTGATCTTCGCCGGCGGCCTGCTGCTCCTATGGGTATCGTGGAAATTCTGGCGTGAAATCCATCACGGCGGCGAAAGCGCCGGTTCGGCGGAGGTTGCGGGCGACGAGCATTCGGGGCTCAAGCCCGCGAAGAGTTTTGCCGGAGCCGCCTGGGCGGTCGCGCTCGCCGACGTGTCGATGAGCCTCGACAATGTGCTCGCCGTCGCCGGCGCGGCGAAGGACCATCCCGGGATCATGATCGTCGGCCTGATCGTCGCGGTCGCACTGATGGGTCTCGCCGCGAATTACATCGCCAAGATCATCGAGCGGCATCGCTGGATCGCCTATGTCGGCCTGGCGGTCATCGTCTTCGTCGCGGGCAAGATGATCTACGAAGGCTGGACCGACCCGCTGCTGGGCGTGGGTACGCTGTTCGGCTGAGCTAGCAGCTGCTGGCGAAAGTCTCGGCGCTCGCGCGTTTCCAGTAGTTGGCAAGGCTCGTCGCGCCGGCGTCTTCGACCAGCGCGCCGTCCGCGACGAATTCGTAGATGTGGTTGATCGAATCCGATCGCGCCGAATTCAATCGCTCGAACAGGTTGCGCGGTTCGATCTTCGAGGGATGATCGAGGCCCATCGCGACGACCATTTCGCGCAGCGAGTGGAGACTGTGGCGCTGGAAGCGCGTCACGCGTTCGGCCTTGGTCGGGATGACGAGGCCGCGCTGGCGCGTCGGGTCCTGCGTCGCGATGCCGGTCGGGCACATGTCGGTGTTGCAGCGCAGCGACTGGACGCAGCCGAGCGCGAACATGAAGGCTCGCGCGGCATTCGACCAGTCGGCGCCGAGCGCCGCATTCATCGCAAGGCCCGCGCCCGAATGGACCTTGCCCGCCGCGGCGAGCCGCACCTCGCCCTTGAGGCCGGTGCCGACGAGCGCGTTGCGCACGAGGATCAACCCTTCCCGCAACGGCATGCCGATGCGGTTCGAAAACTCGACCGGCGCCGCGCCGGTGCCGCCCTCGGCGCCGTCGACGACGATATAGTCGATCCGGATGCCGGTCGCGAGCATCGCCTTCATGACGGCAAGCACCTCGTGCGGCTGGCCGACGCACAGCTTGATCCCGACCGGTTTTCCGCCGGCAAGATCTCGCAATTTGGCCGCCCACTCAACCAGGCCGACCGGCGTCGAAAAGGCCGAATGCGCGGCGGGCGAAATACAGTCCAGTCCGACGGGAATGCCACGAATCGCCGCGATCTCCTCGGTCACCTTGTCGCCGGGCAGGACGCCGCCATGGCCCGGCTTGGCGCCCTGGCTGAGCTTGATCTCGACCATCTTGACCTGGTCGTCCTGCGCCGCGTCGGCGAACCGCGCGGGGTCGAACCGGCCCTGGTCGTCGCGGCAGCCGAAATAGCCGCTGCCGATTTCCCAGACGAGGTCGCCCCGGTGCTTGCGATGATAGGGGCTGATCGCGCCTTCGCCCGTGTCGTGATAGAAGCCGCCCTGCTGCGCGCCGAGGTTGAGCGCCTCGATCGCCTTGCCGCCGAGCGCGCCGAAGCTCATCGCCGATATGTTGAACAGCGACGCCGAATAGGGACGCGCGCATTGCGGCCCGCCGACATCGACGCGCCATTCGGCGGGCGCGCCCTCGTTGGGGACGATCGAATGGCTCATCCATTCATATTCGTCCGAATAGACGTCGAGCTCGGTCCCGAACGGGTGCGAATCGAGCTCGCCCTTGGCGCGCGCATAGACGAGGCTGCGCTCGTCATGGTTGAACGGCCGCCCCTCCAGGTCGCCCTCGACGACATAGGCGCGCGCGAAGGGGCGCAGATCCTCCATGATCCAGCGAATCCGCGCGAGCAGCGGGTAATTGCGCCGCAGCGTGTGGCGTTTCTGGACGAAATCCCACAAGGCGATGGCGAGCAGCGGGACGAGAACGACCAGCGCCCAGTGCGCGGGCGGCCACAGCGCGCCCGCGATCGTCGCCAGCAGCAGGATGACGGGTACACCGAAGCGCGCCATCAGCCCCGGCGACGAGCGCAGCCGTTCGGGGATCACGCCAGATTGGCCGCGAAGAATTCTGCGGTGCGGCGGTCGGCGAGCGTCGCGCCGGCCTCGTCGCGGCGCTTACCGAATTCGGTCGCGAAGCCGTGGTCGAGCCCGGGGTAATCGTGGAGCGTGACCTTGGCATGATCTTCGAGCCCCGCGTGCATCGCGGCTTGCGCGTCCTTGTCGACGAAATGGTCGGCGGTCGGGATGTGTAGCAGGACGGGATGCGCGATCGCCCTGGCATCGCCGATCAGACCGTCGATGCCGACGCCGTAATAGCCGACCGAGGCGTCGATATCGGTGCGGCACGCGGTCATGAAGGCGAGCCGCCCGCCGAGACAATAGCCGACGCAGCCGACCTTGGCGGTTGCGGCCAGCCCCGCCTTGCCGCCCCGGATCGCGCGGATGGTCGCCTCGATGTCGGCGATCGCGGCGTCCTGGTCGAGCCGGTTCATCAGCCCGAGCGCGCGGTCGAACTCGCTGGGGATATCGGGATCGAGCTCGACATCGGGTTCGAGCCGCCAGAACAGGTCGGGAGCGAGCGCGAGATAGCCCGCCTCGGCCCATTTGTCGCATTTGCGCCGGATCCCGGCATTGACGCCGAAAATCTCCTGAATGACGATGATCGCCGCCTTGGGCGCGGCTTCGGGCTCGGCGACGTAGCAGCCGAATTCGCCCTCTTGGTCGATCGTCGCCAGTCTGATCGTCTTGCTCATGTCTCTCTCCGGTTGCGGTTGCGCCATGCTATGGCCTAATCAATGCGCGACCAGTCAAAAGGAGCCAGGCCATGCGCGTCAAGGTCAATATCGAATGCAGTCCCGAGGAAGCGCGCCGCTTCATGGGCCTGCCCGACGTCAGCCCGATCAACGAACGCTATGTCGCCATGATGGGCGAGGCGATGTCGGGCGCGGGCAATTTCGATCAGGCGCAGAAGATGATGAAGGAATTCGCGCCGTTCGGCGACATGGGGATGAAGCTGTTCCAGCAGTTCTCCTCGCTGGCGACCGACGCGGCGACGCGATCGACGGGGTCCAAAAAGGCCGGCGGCAAGGACTGATCGCGCGCCCGCAATGGGGTATCGGGATACCATTTTTGCCCTGTCGAGCGGGCGGCTGCCGGCGGCGATCGCGGTCGTCCGGCTCAGCGGTCCGCATGCGCGCATTGCGCTTAAGCTACTGATCAACAAGGAAATACCGGACCGGTCGCCGCGCCTCGTCGCGATCAAGGGCGGCGACGGCGCGCTGCTCGACCGCGCCCTGGCGATCCGCTTCGACGGACCCGGCACGGCGACGGGCGAGGACATCGTCGAACTGCATCTCCACGGCGGCCGCGCGGTCGTCGATGCGGTGCTGGCGACGCTCGGCGCGATCGCGGGGCTGCGTCCCGCGGAAGCGGGAGAGTTCACCCGCCGCGCATTCGACCACGGCCGGCTCGACCTGATCGAGGCCGAGGGGCTGGGCGACCTGCTCGCCGCCGAGACTGAGGCGCAGCGCCGCCAGGCGATCGGCCAGGCGGGTGGCGGCGTCTCGCACCAGGTGGCCACGTGGCAGGACGCGGCGCTCAACATCGCCGCGCGGATCGAGGCGGCGATCGATTTTTCCGACGAGGATGATGTCGGCGATGCCGATGTCGCCGCGATTCATGCCGCCTGCGCTGCGCTGGGTGGCGAAATCGGCCTCTGGCTCGCGCGGCCGCCCGCCGAACGGCTGCGCGACGGCATCGCGGTTGCGATCGCGGGGCCGCCCAATGCCGGCAAGTCGACGCTGCTCAACGCGATCGTCCAGCGCGAGGCGGCGATCACCTCGCCGATCGCGGGGACGACGCGCGATGTCGTCGATGTCGCGGTGGCGATCGCCGGCGTGCCCTATCGCTTTCTCGATACCGCCGGGCTGCGCGGCGACACCGACGACGCGGTCGAGGCGATCGGGATCGCGCGCGCGCGCGCCGCTGCCGCCGCTGCCGATCTCGTCATCTGGCTCGGCGATGACGACGCCCCCGAGCACGCCGCTGTCATCCGCGTCGCCGCGCAGTCCGATCGCCGCGACGGGCCGGATTGGGACGCGCGGGTGGCGCACGCCGACATCGCGCTGTCGGCGGTAACCGGCGAGAACATGCAACGCCTGCTCGATCTGATCGGCGAGCGCGCGCGGGCACTGTTGCCGCGCGACGGCGAGGTTGCGCTCAACCGCCGCCAGCGCGACGCGCTCGCCGCCGTTGCAGATTCGCTCGACGAGGCCGTGCGCACGCGCGACCTGCTGATCGTCGCCGAACATCTGCGCGCCGCGCTGGGCGCGTTCGACCGGCTGACCGGACGCGCGCGCACCGAGGATATGCTCGACGCGCTGTTCGGACGCTTTTGCATCGGCAAATAGGCGTTGCGCCGCGCAACTTTTTGACCCTCGCGCCGCGCTGATGTACCGCGCGGGCGAGATGAGAAATTACGATGTGATTGTGGTGGGCGGCGGACATGCCGGGTGCGAGGCGGCGGCGGTCGCGGCACGCATGGGTGCGCGCGTCGCGCTCGTCAGTTTTTCACGTGAAACAATCGGCGCAATGTCGTGCAACCCCGCGATCGGCGGACTCGGCAAGGGTCATTTGGTGCGCGAGGTCGATGCGTTCGACGGGCTGATCGCGCGCGCCGCCGATGCCGCCGCGATCCATTACCGCATGCTCAACATGTCGAAGGGCGCGGCGGTGCGCGGTCCGCGCGTCCAAGCCGACCGCCGGCTGTTCGCGCGCGCGATCCAGGCGGCGCTCGCGGCGCAACCAGGCTTGGATATCGTCGTTGGCGACGCCGATGCGATCGTCACCGATCCGGCGGGCACGGTCGCCGGGCTGAAGCTCGCGGACGGGTCGTTGTTGAGCGCGCCGGCGCTCGTGCTCGCCGCGGGCACGTTTCTCGGCGGGCGGCTCTATCGCGGCGAATGGAGCGCGCAGGGCGGTCGCACCGGTGAGCGCGCCGCAACCGCGCTGGGGCGACAGCTGCGCGATCTCGCCCTGCCCGTCGCGCGGCTCAAGACCGGGACGCCGCCGCGGCTCGACGGGCGGACGATCGACTGGGCGCGGCTCGAGCGGCAGGAATCGGATCGCGACCCGTGGACGATGGCGCCCGACACGCCGCGCCGTACCAATCCGCAATTGTTCTGCGCGATCACGCGTACCAATGCGACGACGCACGATATCGTGCGCGGCGGGCTCGACCAATCGCCGCTGTTTTCGGGCGCGATCGGGGCGACCGGCCCGCGCTACTGTCCCTCGATCGAGGACAAGATCCACCGCTTCGCCGACCGCGACGGCCACCAGATCTTCCTCGAACCCGAGGGGCTGGGCGATGCGCTCGTCTATCCCAACGGCATCAGCACGTCGCTGCCCGACGATATCCAGCTGGCGATGGTGCGCAGCATCGCGGGGCTCGAGGCGGTCGATATCGCGGTGCCCGGATATGCGGTCGAATACGATCATGTCGATCCGCGCTGCCTCGACCGCCGGCTCGGCGTGCGCGACGTCCCCGGCCTGTTCTGCGCGGGCCAGATCGTCGGCACGACAGGCTATGAGGAGGCCGCCGCGCTCGGCCTCGCCGCCGGCGCCAACGCCGCCGCCAGCGCGCTCGACCGCGCGCCCGTCTTGTTCGATCGCGCGACGAGCTATCTCGGCGTGATGATCGACGACCTCGTCCTGCAGGGCGTCAGCGAGCCGTATCGCATGCTCACCGCGCGCGCCGAATATCGCCTGCGCCTGCGCGCCGACAACGCCTGGACCAGACTCGGCGCGACCGCGGCGGCGGCGGGCTGCCTCGGTGAGGCGCGCCGTCGCGCGCTCGATTCCCATCGCGCCGATTGCGCGCGCGCCAACGCCGTGCTTGACGGCGATATCGGCTATGACGCGACGCGCGGGCGACCCCGCGACGGCCAGCGCCGCAGCCTCGGCGACCGCCTGGCGCTTGCCGACACGCCGTTTCGCGATGCCGCCGGCGATATTCCCGCGCTTGCCGCGCTCGCGCCAGAGGCAATCGACGAGGTCGAGAGCGACCGGCGTTATGCCCCCTATCTCGCGCGCCAGGACGCCGAGCTGCGCGCGCTGGCCGCCAACGAACGCATCGCGATTCCCGCCGATTTCGACTTCGCCGCGATTCCCGGACTGTCGAACGAGATGATCGAACGGCTGACGGCGGCGCGGCCCGAAACGCTCGGCATGACGGCGCGCATCGCCGGGATCACGCCCGCCGCGCTGAGCGCAGTGCTCGTGCGGCTCAAGCGGATCGCCGCGTGATCGAGAGCGGCGCCGATGGCGATAGCGTGGCCGCCAAGGCCTGGCTCGCCGCCAAGCTGACGCCTGCGCCCGACGATTTTTCGAAGCTCGAGCGATTCGTGGCGCTGCTGCTGGCTGAAAACGAGCGGCAGAACCTTGTTGCCAAGAGCACCGAGGCGACGATCTGGTGGCGCCATATCGTCGATAGCGCGCAACTGCTCCTGCTCGCCGGCGACCATCCGCAATATGAAAACGGCCTTTGGGTCGATCTCGGCTCGGGGCCGGGCCTGCCGGGACTGGTCGTCGCGATCCTTCGGCGCGGCCCGGTCGCGCTGGTCGAGATGCGGCCCGCGCGCACCGATTTCCTCGCGCGTTGCGTCAACGAGCTCGCTCTGGCCAATGTCGCAATCTTCACCGGCAAGGTCGAGCGCTACCGCCGCGAGGCGGGCATCATCAGCGCGCGCGCGTTCGCGCCCCTGCCAAAGCTGATCGCCAAGGCGCGCCACATGGCCCAGGACGAGACGCTGTGGCTGCTGCCCAAGGGAAAAAACGCGGTAAACGAACTGGCGGAACTGGCCGCACCGTGGCACAGTGCATTTCACGTGAAACAGAGCGTAACCAGCCCGGAATCGACGATATTGGTCGGCAAGGGGCGATTTGGCGGCGGACCGACATGATCACCATCGCGATTGCAAACCAGAAGGGCGGCGTCGGCAAGACGACGACGGCGATCAACCTCGCGACGGGGCTGGCCGCGATCGGCTGGCGCGTGCTGCTGATCGACATCGATCCGCAAGGCAATGCGTCGACCGGCCTCGGCATCGCCCAGTCCGAACGCGGCGAATCGAGCTATTCGGTCCTGACCGGCGATGCGTCGATCGTCGAGGCGGCGCATGCGACCAAGATACCGCGACTCGACATCGTCCCGGCAACGGTCGATCTTTCGGGCGCCGAGATCGAGCTTGTCGACTATGAACAGCGCACGCATCGCCTTGAAATCGCGATGAATTCGGTTCCCTCGGGGCGTTGGGACATCTGCCTGATCGATTGCCCGCCGTCGCTCGGCCTGTTGACGATGAACGCGCTCGTCGCCGCCGAATCGCTGATCGTGCCGTTGCAATGTGAATTCTTCGCGCTCGAGGGGCTCAGCCAGTTGCTGCGGACGGTCGAGCGCATCCGGGACAAGTTCAACCCCGGCCTGTCGATCCTCGGCGTCGCGCTGACGATGTTCGATCGCCGCAACAACCTGACCAACCAGGTCTCCGACGACGTGCGCGCCTGCCTCGGCAAGGTCGTGTTTGATACCGTCATCCCGCGCAACGTGCGCCTGTCCGAAGCGCCGAGCCACGGCCTGCCGGCGCTGATCTACGACCATCGCTGCCCGGGATCGGTTGCCTATATGCAACTGGCGCGCGAAATCGTCGCGCGCCTGCCGGGCAAGCGACGGGCGGCGTGAGATGAGCGAGTCGGACAAGCCGACCGGCGCGAAACCGACGCCAGCGCGTGACGCCATGACGTCGCCCGCCAAGCGCCCCAAGGGGCTCGGCCGCGGGCTCGACGCGCTGTTCAGCGAGGCCGGGCGCGACATGCCGACCGTCGCGGGCGACCACAGCACGCAGGATATCGTGCGCATCCCGACGGGCAGCATCAAGCCGCATCCCGACCAGCCGCGCCGGCATTTCGACGACGCCGCGCTCGGCGAGCTGGCCGCCTCGATCGCCGAACGCGGCGTCATCCAGCCGATCATCGTGCGTCCCGCGCCGCAGGGCCGCGGCTATCAGCTCGTCGCCGGCGAACGCCGCTGGCGCGCCGCGCAAAGGGCCGGGCTGCACGACATTCCCGCGATCGTTCGCGACTTCGACGAGGCCGAAACGCTCGAAATCGCGCTGGTCGAGAATATCCAGCGCGAGGACCTCAACGCGATCGAGGAAGCGCGCGCCTATCAGCGGCTGACCGAGGATTTCGACCATAGCCAGGAGGCGCTGGCGCGGCTGGTGGGGAAATCGCGCAGCCATGTCGCCAATATGCTCCGCTTGCTCGACCTGCCCAAGCGCGTCCAGACGATGGTCGTCGAGGGGCAGCTGTCGATGGGCCATGCGCGCGCGCTGATCAACGCGCCCAATCCGGTGGCGCTGGCCAAGGACGTCGAGCGGCGGGGCCTGTCGGTGCGCCAGGTCGAACAGATGGTCCGCGCGCTGCGCGACGGCGATGCGGCAAAGCGCGCGCCCGCGACCGGCGAGGGCAAGGCGCGCGATCCCGACATCCAGGCGGTCGAGGAACATCTGAGCGACCTGCTCGGCCTGAGCGTGAAAATCACCGACAAGCCGAAGCGCGGGGGGACGGTGTCGCTGGCGTACAGCTCGCTCGACCAGCTCGACATGATCTGCCAGCGGCTCAGCGGCGAGAAAATCTAGTCCGCCGCCTGAAGGAAAGTTGCGCCGCGCAACCACAAGCGCGCGAACTTTCCCCCCCTCGCGCCGCGTCAGGCATGGACGAAAGCGCTCCAGCGCCCTAAATGCGCGCTATGACAGACAATTCCCAGAACAATGAGCGCGACGGCTTTTATGCGCGCGTCCGCGACACCCTGAGCGAGATCGACGAGCAGGGCCTGACCAAGACCGAGCGGCTGATGACATCGGCGCAGGGCGCCGAGGTGCGGGTGCGCGGCGCCGACGGCGCGGACGTTGCGGCGATCAATT
>JAACTG010000015.1 GCA_009993585.1 Sphingomonadales bacterium | reverse complement strand
CACCGCGGCGGCGGCGATCGCATATTCCATGATCAGCGCCCAGCCGACGGTCCATGCGAAAAATTCGCCCATCGTCGCGTAGCTATAGGTATAGGCGCTGCCCGCGACGGGGATCATCGCGGCGATTTCGGCATAGCACAGCGCGGCGACGATGCAGACCGCGCCGGCGATGGCGAAGGCGAGCATCAGGCCCGGTCCGGCCTTTTGCGCCCCGACCGAGGTCAGCACGAAAATGCCGGTGCCGATGATGCAGCCGATACCGAACAGCATCAGCTGGATCGGGCCAAGCGTGCGCTTGAGCGATTTCTTCTGCGCAACGGCCAGGATGGCGTCGAGCGGCTTGACGCGGTCGAATATCATAGGTGCAGGATCCCACTGCGAAGGACGACGGGATGTCGCCCCAAGGGCTGAGCCGGGCGCGAGGATTATGCGCTTTTACACGCCGCGCAAGTGGGATTCGGGCTGAGTCGAAAAATGTCAGCCGATCAGGCCGGGAAACAACCCGAAGACGAGGATCAGCGTCACCGCGATCGGGCACAGCCAGGCGATCAGAAATCGCCACACGCCGAACATCGATGAGCCGAGGCCGCTCTCGGCACGGACAAGCTTCCGATCGGCGATCCAGCCGACGAAGATCGAGGTCAGCAGCGCGCCAAGCGGCAGCATCACCTTGCCGGTGAAGCCGTCGAGCGCATCCATGATCGCAAGATCCTCGAAGATCGGCCAGAAGGCGAGCGGCTTGAAATCGCTCCAGACGTTGAGCGACAGCAGGCAGGCGATGCCCACGACGAACGCACCGCCGCCGAACACGAGCGACGAGGTCCGCCGCGACCAGCCCATTTCGCCGATGCCCCAGGCGGTCGGCACTTCGAGCAGCGAGATCGAACTGGTCAGCGCCGCAAAGAAGATCAGGACGAAGAACAGGAAGCCGACGACGCTGCCCGCGGGCATCTGTTGAAAGGCGATCGGCAGCGACTGGAAGACGAGCGTCGGACCCGCCGCTGGATCGAGGCCGACCGCGAACACGATCGGAAAGATCATCAGTCCGGCGATCAACGCCACCGCGGTGTCGGCAAAGGCGATCATGCCCGAGGTCGTGCCGAGCGGCGTGTCGCGTGAAACATAGGAGCCGTAGGTAATCAGTCCGGCAACGCCGAGGCTGAGCGAAAAGAATGCCTGGCCGAGCGCCGTATTCATCACCTGCGGCGTCAGTTTCGAGAAATCGGGACTGAACATGAAGCGCAGCGCCTCGCCCATGTCGCCGACAATGCCGCCATAGATGGTGATGCCGATCAGCAGGACGAAAAAAGTCGGCATCAGATAGGTTGCCGCCTTTTCGATCCCCTCGGTCACGCCGCGCGACACGACCCACAGGGTGATGCCCATGAAAATCAGGTGCATCGTTATCAGCAATTCGACATTCTCGAACAGCGCGCCCATGCGGCCCTGCACCTGCGCGGTGGTTTCGGCCTGAAGCGCGCCGCCGAAAAGATCGCCATTGCCCAGGTTGGCGACCAGGTCGGCGCCCATGACGCCGATATAATAGACCACCCAGCCGGCGACGACCGAATAGAAGGACAGGATCAGGAACGCCGCGACGACGCCGATCACGCCGAAATATTTCCAGCGCGGGTTCGATCCCGACAGTTCGGATATCTTGCGGATGCTGCCGACCGCATCGGTATTGCCCGCACGGCCAATCATGACTTCGGACAGGATCAGCGGCAGCCCGATGAGGACGACGCAGGCGACATAGAAGATGACGAAGGCGCCGCCCCCGCTTTCACCCGCGAGCGTGGGAAAGCGCCAGACGTTGCCGAGACCGACGGCGGCGCCGATCGCGGCCAGGACGAATGCGGTTCGCGAAGACCAGCCCGGTTGCGCGGTGGCCGATCCCATTGCTGCGGTTTCGGTTGCTGCCAATGACCCCTCCTGTAAATTTTATAAGCCGCGCCTGTGTGGCGTCGGGCATGATCGGTCACTGCCCTAGCGGCTTGCCAGCATCGGGCCAAGGGGCTTGCCCCCGAACAGGTGGACATGGAGGTGCGGCACCTCTTGCCCCGCCTGCGGTCCGACATTGGCGAGCAGGCGATAGCCGGGCGCGACGAGACCGGCGGCGCGGGCGACGGTGCCGACGGCGCGGACGAAGCCGGCGATCTCCGCCTCGCTCGCGCGCGCCGAAAAATCGTCCCAGCTGACGAAGGCGCCCTTGGGGATGACGAGGATATGCTGCGGCGCCTGCGGCGCGATGTCGCGAAAGGCGAGCGCATGGTCGTCCTCGTAGACGCGATCGCACGCGATTTCGCCGCGCAGGATGCGGGCGAAGATATTGTCGGGGTCATAGGGTCGGGTGGCGTCGATCGGCATTCAAGCCTCCGTTGCGGGCTGATCTGAAACGACCAGGCTAGGGCGGGATCGGCGACCAGGCAACGGCGGGTACGGCGAAAGTGGCGCAGCTACCCCCTTGACCCGAAAACGCGCCGCGTTCACCACGCCGCAATGTCCGAAGAGCAATCCGATAGCCTGATTCCCTATGACGAGATCGTCCAGGAAGCGTTGCGCGCCGTCGTCGGCCGCGTGCTCAACCAGGTCGTCGCCCAAGGCCTGCCGGGCAGCCACCATTTCTACATCACCTTCAAGACGCACGCGCCGGGCGTCGACATCCCAGCCGCGCTGATCGCGCGCTTTCCCGACGAGATGACGATCGTCCTGCAGAACAAGTTCTGGGATTTGAGCGTCGACGAGGAATCGTTTTCGGTCGGGCTGAGCTTCAACCAGGTGCCCTCGATGCTGCACATCCCGTTCGCCGCGATCACCGCGTTCGTCGATCCGGCGGTCGATTTCGGGCTGCAGTTCCAGGTGCACGACAGCGGCGCCGGGCCCGAACCGCACGAAGAGGCGGAGAACGACCACCCCGAGGGCGGCGACGGCGCCCCGGCCGGCAGCGACGACGGTTCGAACGTCGTGACGGTGGATTTCGGGCGCAAGAAGTGAGCGCGGCGGCGACGCGCAGCGAACGCGATTCGATCGGCGCGATCGAGGTGCCGGCAGGCGCCTATTGGGGCGCGCAGACGCAGCGCAGCATCGAGAATTTCCCGTTCGGGCCGCGCGAGACAATGCCGATCGGCATCATCCATGGCCTGGCGCACGTCAAACGCGCCGCCGCGCTGACGCACAAGGCGTCGGGCGCGCTCGACGGCCGCATCGCCGATGCCATCGTTGCCGCCGCCGACGCGATCCTGGCGGGCGAGCACGACGACCAGTTCCCGCTCGTCATCTGGCAGACCGGGTCGGGCACGCAATCGAATATGAACGTCAACGAGGTGATCGCGGGCATCGCCAACGAGGCGCTGACGGGTACGCGCGGCGGCAAGGATCCGGTCCACCCCAACGATCACGTCAACAAGGGCCAGTCGTCGAACGACAGCTTTCCGACCGCGCTCCACGTCGCGACCGCGGTGGCGACCAGAGAGCGGCTGCAGCCCGCGCTGGTCGAGCTGACCGACGCGCTGACCGCCAAGGCGAAGGCGTGGGACGACATTGTAAAAATCGGCCGGACGCACCTGCAGGACGCGACGCCGCTGACGCTGGGCCAGGAATTTTCGGGCTATGTCGCGCAATTGATCGCCTGCCGGGCGCGGATCGAGGGCGCGGCGACGCACAATATCCACAAGCTCGCGCAGGGCGGCACCGCGGTCGGCACCGGGCTCAACGCGCCCGAAGGCTTTGCCGAGGACATCGCGCGCGAGATATCCGCCGCGACGGGAATCGCCTTCGAGCCCGCGCGCAACATGTTCGAGGCGCTCGCGTCGAACGACGCGCTGGTGTTCTTTTCGGGCGCGCTCAACACGCTCGCCGTCGCGCTGACCAAGATCGCAAACGACATCCGCCTGCTCGGCAGCGGCCCGCGATCGGGGCTCGGCGAGCTCGACCTGCCCGCCAACGAGCCGGGCAGTTCGATCATGCCGGGCAAGGTCAACCCGACGCAGTGCGAGATGCTGACGATGGTCGCGGGCCAGGTCATCGGCAACCACATGGCGACGACCGTCGGCGGGATGCAGGGGCATCTCGAGCTCAACGTGTTCAAGCCGATGATCGGGGCCAATGTGCTGCGCTCGATCGACCTGCTCGCGATCGGCATGGAAAGCTTTTCGCGGCGCTGCGTCGCGGGGCTTGAGCCCAATCGCGAGCGCATCGCCGAGCTCGTCGAGCGATCGCTGATGCTCGTGACCGCGCTGGCGCCCGAAATCGGCTATGACAACGCCGCCAGGATCGCCAAGGACGCGCACCGGAGCGGCCAGACGCTGCGCGAAGCGGCGCTCGCATCGGGGCTGGTCGACGGCGAGACCTATGACCGCATCGTGCGGCCCGAGACGATGACCGGCCGGTCGACCTAAAAATGAGCCGGGCGCGGAACCGCGCGACGCGGGTTTCGTTGTTCACCCGAAAGGATTTTTTGACATGATCGGCAAGCTTATAGGCGCGGCCACGGGTGCCGCGATCAACAAGGAACAGCACGGCAACCCCATCACCGGAGCCGTGGTCGGATTTGCCACAATGGCGGTCGCGCGGCGGTTTCTGCCGGTGCGGATTGCCGGCCTCGGCGCGACGATTGCCGCGGGCTATCTGACCAAGAAGCTCGCCGACCGCGCCGAACGCCGCAAGGACACCGAGCTGGCGCGCGCGACCGCCGAGGATGCGGGCGTCGCCGACAGCTTTGCGATGATCCACGACGATGCCAAGCCGGTCGCGGCGAAAAAGCTCGCCGCGAAAAAGCCCGTCGCGCGCAAGGCCCCCGCCAAGCCGCGCCGGCCCGCGACGCAGAGCGCGCGCGCGATCAAGGTGCCCGAGCCGAACTGACCCGTCCGGGCGGGCCAATTCTCGCGAGATACCCGCGCCCCCTTGACGCCCCGCGGTCGATTCCGCCACTAGCGCCCATGACCCAGCCCGATAGCGCGAACGCGACCGAACCCAAATCGTTAAAATTGCCGGTCGAGCGGCGCGGCATGCTGTTCGTCCTGTCGTCGCCCTCGGGCGCGGGCAAGTCGACGATCGCGCGCACGCTGCTGCGGCACGACGACCAGCTGTCGCTGTCGGTATCGGTCACGACGCGGCCGATCCGCGAGGGCGAGGTCGACGGCCGCGACTATCATTTCGTCGACGTCGATCGCTTCAAGGAAATGGCCGATGCCGGCGAGTTCATCGAATGGGCGCGCGTATTCGGCCATCGCTACGGCACGCCCAAACAGCCGGTCGAGGACATGCTCGCGGCGGGACAGGACGTGTTGTTCGATATCGACTGGCAGGGCGCGCAGCAGCTCCACCAGAAATCGGGCGGCGACGTCGTGCGCGTCTTCATCCTGCCGCCGTCGATGGAGGAGCTCGATCGCCGCCTGCACACGCGCGCGACCGACAGCGAAGAGGTGATCGCGGCGCGGATGGAGCGCGCGGCGAGCGAAATCGCGCACTGGGACGGCTATGACTACGTCCTCGTCAACGACGACGTTTCGACCTGCTACGACCAGGTCCACACGATCCTGAAGGCCGAGCGGTTGCGCCGCAGCCGCCAGACCGGGCTGATCGGTTTCGTCTACAACCTGACGCGCTGAAGCCGCGGCGACGGCGGGAGGGTGCCGCCGCCGCGCACTTCAGATCGGACGGCTCAGGCGTTCGCCTTGCCGTCGCGATAGGTTTTGAGCGCGCTGCCCCAGCCGACCAGTTCGTCGAACATCGTGTCGAGCGCAGGGGCGTGGACGTCGCGCGGCTTGAAGTCGGAGAAATTCTCGAAATCGTCGAACAGCGACAATGCGACCTGGCCGCGCACGTCGGCGATCTTGATCTCGGCCGCGATGGTGCGCAGATGTTCGACCGCGCGCGTGCCGCCCGAGCTGCCGAAGCTGACGAACGATGCCGCCTTGTCGTTCCATTCGGCATAGATGAAATCGATCGCGTTCTTGAGCGCGCCGGTCGTCGAATGGTTGTATTCGGGGGTGACGAAGACGAAGGCGTCGAGCGATGCGATCTTCGCCGCCCAGCGCTTGGTGTGGTCCTTGCTGTACTGGCCCTGCGACGGCGGCACCGGTTCGTCGAGCAGCGGCAGGTCGAAATCGACGAGGTCGACGAGTTCGTATTCGGCATCGCCGCGCTGCGCGGCATGGTCGCGGACCCATTCGGCGACCTTGATCGTGTTGCGGCCGGGGCGCGTGCTGCCGACGATGATTCCGATTTTAAGCATGGATGATTCCCTTGATGGCTGGCTGATTTTGTGGTTTCTTTTCGTTACCAGGCCTATGTCGGTAACCGAAATGGCAATGCAAGAGGGCACGATGACGATACCGGGTCACCAGCACGAAACCGGCGGCTGCCAGCGCGTCAACACCGTCCTGTCGCGGATCGGCGACAAATGGTCGGTGCAGGTCATCATGCGGCTGTCGACCGGATCGCGGCGTTTCAACGAGCTGAAGCGCGAGATCGGCAGCGTGTCGCAGAAGATGCTGAGCGCGACGCTGCGCGGGCTAGAACGCGACGGTTTCGTGTCGCGCCGGGTCACGCCGTCGGTGCCGCCGCGCGTCGATTATGCGCTGACCGATCTGGGGCACGAACTGCTCGGGCCGGTCGGCGCGCTCGGCGACTGGGCGTTCGCCAATATCGACGCGGTCGAGGCCGCGCGCGCCGCATTCGACGCCGCGCAGGCGCAAGGCTAACCGGCGAAGCGGTAGCGTTCGATTCGCGCGCGCTGATCCTCGCCGATCGCGACCGCGCCGTCGGCGTCGGTCAGGACGATCGTGCAGTCGGCGGTGGCGATGCAGCGGTCGCCCTGGAAGACGCCCGCGAGGATGTCCCAGCTCGAGCGGCCGACGCGGCCGAAGCCGTGGCCGATCGTGACCGGGTCGGGATAATGCCCCTCGGCGACATAGTTGATCTCGAGCCGCGCGATCAGCCAGCGCTCGCCCGGCTTGCGATCGCGGCCGTCGACGCCGACCTGGCGGTTGAACGCGATCCGGCCGGTTTCGATGATCGCCGCCATCGCGCCGTTGTTGATGTGACCCAGCGGATCGAGATCCTGGAAGCGCGTCTGCACCTCGATGGCGACGGGATAGTTCGCCGGGTCGAGGCGCGCGGGGGAAGGCTTGGGCATGAAATGCTTTCGTTCGGGCGGCGGCGCACGGCCCCGCCGCGACCCCTCCCCGTGGCGGGGAGGGGCCAGGAGGTTAGCGGGGACCCATGCGCAGCGCGCCGTCGAGGCGGACGTCTTCGCCGTTCCAGTAGTCGTTCTCGATCATCGCCAGCGCGAGCTGCGCATATTCGTCGGGCCGGCCGAGCCGCTTGGGGAAGGGCACGGCGGCGGCGAGCGCGTCCTGCGCCGGCTGCGGCAGGCCGCGCAGCAGCGGAGTTTCGAAAATGCCCGGCAGGATCGTGTTGACGCGAACGCCTTCGTTCATCAGGTCGCGCGCGATCGGCAGCGTCATGGCGAGCACGCCGCCTTTCGATGCCGAATAGGCGGCCTGGCCGATCTGGCCGTCCTCGGCCGCGACGCTGGCGGTGTTGATGATCACGCCGCGCTGTTCGCAGCCCCGGCCCCCGCCAGGCTGAGAGCTCTCGCCGCCGGGCAGCGGATCGGCAGCGAGCAGGCCTTCGGCGA
This sequence comes from Sphingomonadales bacterium, assembly GCA_009993585.1. Classification (GTDB taxonomy): domain Bacteria; phylum Pseudomonadota; class Alphaproteobacteria; order Sphingomonadales; family Sphingomonadaceae; genus Flavisphingopyxis. The sequence goes on along the minus strand of JAACTG010000015.1, from coordinate 2,138 downwards.
AATAGGAGATGCAGCGGAAGCTGCCGACGAGGTTGATCTGGACGACCCAGTCGAACGCCTGGCTGGGGAAGCGGCGGATGCTGCCGTCTTCCTTCGAGCGGCTGACGGTCTTCATCGCGTTGCCGACGCCGGCGCAGTTGACGAGGATGCGTTCCTGGCCGTGCGCCTCGCGCGCCCTGGCGAAGCCCGCCTCGACGCTGTCGTCGCTGGTCACGTTGACCTCGCAGAAAATGCCGCCGATTTCCTCTGCGACCTTCATGCCCTTTTCTTCCTGCAGGTCGAAGATCGCGACCTTGGCGCTCTTGGCGGCCAATGCGCGCGCGGTCGCTTCGCCGAGGCCCGATGCGCCACCGGTGACGACGGCGGGGGTGTTTGCGGTGATTTCCATGATTTTCGTTCCTTACTTTGTCACCCTGAACTCGTTTCAGGGTCTATAGGCTCTGATCGCTCATCGACCCGCAGCGTTGACGCTTAAGGACGCTGAATCAAGTTCAGCATGACGAACGCAATGATGTTACAGTCGCTCGACGATCGTGACGTTGGCGATCCCGCCGCCTTCGCACATCGTCTGCAGACCGTATTTCTTGCCGTGGCGGCCGAGCGCGTGGACCAAGGTCGCCATCAGCTTGGTGCCCGAGGCGCCGAGCGGGTGGCCCAATGCGATCGCGCCGCCATGGACGTTGAGCCGGTCGGGATCGGCGCCGGTGTGCTGGAGCCACGCCAAGGGCACGGGCGCGAACGCCTCGTTGACCTCGAACAGGTCGATGTCGCCGATGGCCATGCCCGCGCGCTGCAGCGCCCGATCGGTCGCGAACAGCGGCTCTTCGAGCATCACGACGGGGTCGCCCGCGGTGACGGTGAGGTTGTGGATGCGCGCGATCGGCGTCAGGCCGTGTGCCTTCAACGCCTTTTCGCTGACGATCAGGACCGCCGAGCTGCCATCGCAGATCTGGCTGGCATTGGCGGCAGTGACGGTGCCGCCTTCCTGCAGCAGCTTGACCGAACCGATGCTTTCGAGGCTCGCGTCGAAGCGGATGCCCTCGTCGACGGCGTGCATCGTCTTGCCGTCGGGGGTTTCGATCTCGAGCGGGATGATTTCCGCGTCGAATGCGCCCGCTTGCGTCGCGGCGGCGGCGCGCTGGTGGCTTTGCAGCGCATAGGCGTCGAGCATCGCGCGATCGAAGCCGTATTTCTTGCTGATCATCTCGGCGCCGACGAACTGCGACCACATGATGCCCGGATATTTGCGCTCGAGGCCGGGCGATTTGTACATGCCCATGCCCTCCCTGGCATGGAGCGCGCCGGTCGAGCCCATCGGCACGCGGCTCATCGATTCGACGCCGTTGGCGATCACGACGTCCTGCGTGCCCGACAGAATCGCCTGCGCGGCGAACTGGATCGCCTGTTGCGAACTGCCGCACTGGCGGTCGATCGTCACCGCGGGCACGCTTTCCGGCAGGCCCGAGGCGAGGACGATGTTGCGTCCGACCTGGAAACTCTGCTCGCCGCCCTGGCTGACGCAGCCGGTGATGACGTCCTCGATTGCGGCGGGGTCGATGCCGGTGCGCGCGACGAGGCCGTCGAGCACTGCGGCGCCGAGATCGACGGGATGCCAGCCGGCGAGCGCGCCGCCGCGCTTGCCTCCGGCCGAACGGACAGCATCGACGATATAGGCGGTGGTCATAATGGGAATCCTTTGGCTTATTGCTTTGTCATCCCGGCGAAGGCTGGGATCCATCCCGACTGTCGGCGAAGTGCGAGGGTCGGGCTAGGCCCCAGCCTTCGCTGGGGCGACATGTGAAAATTACAGGCTGCGCCCGATCAGTTCCTTCATGATCTCGTTGGTGCCGCCGAAGATACGCGTGACGCGCGCCGCGCGCCATGCGCGGGCAATCGGATATTCGTTCATATAGCCCGCGCCGCCGTGCAGCTGCAGGCATTTGTCCATCATGTCCCACTGGAACTCGGTATGCCACAGCTTCGCCGCGGCGCCTTCCTCGGGGGTCAGCTGCCCACGCAGATGGCGCGCCAGCGCCCAGTCGAGATGCGCCCAGCCGATCTGGAGGCGGGTCTTGAGGTCGGCGAGCGTGAAGCGCGTGTTCTGGAAATCGAACACCGGCTTGCCGAACGCCTTGCGG
>JAACTG010000150.1 GCA_009993585.1 Sphingomonadales bacterium | reverse complement strand
CGGTCCGCGGGCTCATCACCGTCGATATGTCGCCCGCGATGAAGCCGGCGCGGGTCAGCTCGGCAACCTTGATCATGTCCTCGACGGTCTTGCGCCCGTCGGCGTGATCGTACTGACCCGATTTGGCGAGGACGATCTTGGCCTCGGTTTCGGCGGGCAGGTAATTCAGGGTGACGACGATGTTCCAGCGGTCCATCTGGCCTTGGTTGATCTGCTGGGTGCCGTGATACAGGCCGCTGGTATCGCCGAGCCCGACGGTGTTGGCGGTGGCGAACAGGCGGAAATAGGGGTTGGGGCGGATGACGCGGTTCTGGTCGAGCAGCGTCAGCTTGCCCTCGACTTCCAGGACACGTTGAATGACGAACATGACGTCGGGGCGGCCGGCGTCGTATTCGTCGAACACCAGCGCGGTCGGGTGCTGCAGCGCCCAGGGCAGCAGGCCCTCGCGAAACTCGGTGACCTGCTGGCCGTCCTTGAGAACGATTGCATCGCGCCCGACGAGGTCGATGCGGCTGATATGGCTGTCGAGGTTGATTCGGATGCACGGCCAGTTGAGCCGTGCGGCGACCTGTTCGACGTGCGTCGACTTGCCGGTGCCGTGATAGCCCGAAATCATCACCCGGCGATTGTGCGCGAAACCCGCCGCGATCGCGAGCGTGGTGTCGGGATCGAAGACATAGGCGGCGTCGAAATCGGGGACGCGCTCGTCGGCGACGCTGAACGCGGGAACCTCCATGTCGCTGTCGATCCCGAACGCGTCGCGCACCTTCACCATCTTGTCCGGCGCATCCATGACAGTTCCGTCGCGATTGTCGGGCTGGGCGTTGGGAATGTCGGTCATGGCAGCGTCTTTCGGAACGGAATTGGGGGTGCGTTGCGGCTCAACGCGCGGTCTTGAGCTCGGTATAGGCGGCGACGACCGCCTGCAAAGCCTTTTCATGGCGGCGGTCGCCGCCGTTCTGGTCGGGATGGAATTTGCGCAGCAGCGCGGCATAGCGCCGGCGGATCGCTATAGGGTCGGCATCGACCGGCAGGTCGAGCGTCTTGAGCGCCCTGCTGCGCGGGGTTTCGCGTGCCGCCTGCGCAGCGCGTCCGCGCGCCGCCATGCGGTCCTTGACGCCGCCCTTGATGCCCGCTCCGATGGCGTCGAGCGGGTCGGCGAAATTGGCCCAGCGCGGCACCGGGTCGGCGCCGGCATGGGCGAAGGCGTGAGTCTGGCGATCCCAGCCGCCATAGGGGTTTTGCGCGGCGGAAATCTCTTCGGGCGCCATGCCCGCAAAATAGTCGAATCCGGCATTGAACGCGCGCACATGGTCGAGGCAAAGCCAGCGCCAGCGGTCGTCGCCGCTTTCGTGGCCGCCGCCCCGCCGCCCCGGCGCGCGAAACTCGCCGGGCTCGACGCAGCCGACGACGTCACAGCCGCGGCTGCCGTCGCCGACGCGACCGTGAAAACGCGAATGGCGGGCTTTGCGAGGATCGGAGGAGGAGGAACGGGACAGAGGAAGCTCGGTGCTGGCGTTATCGGCGGGGGCGATCCTATATAGGGGCCATGAACGAATCCGAAACCGCCCCCGGCGCCATCGCCCGCGAAATCGAATCGCGGCTGACCGCCGCCTTGGCTCCCAAGCGGCTCGTCGTGACGAACGACAGCGCCAAACACCACGGCCATAGCGGCGACGACGGTTCGGGCGCGTCGCATTTTTCGGTGCAGATCGTCAGCGCCGCCTTTGTCGGCAAGTCGCGCCTCGAGCGTCAGCGCATGGTCAACGCGGCCTTGGGCGACCTGCCCGGCCAGCGCGTCCACGCGATGGCGATCAGTGCGCGGGCGCCGGGCGAATGAGCGGGGCAGTTGCAACGATCGCCGATATGGCGAAGGCTATCGCCAGACGCAAAAGGAGTGAGCATCGATCATGACCGACGCGATCATCCAGACGATCACCCCGACGACGCATGACCTTGGCGATTTCAAGGTCCGGCGAACCTTGCCCAATCGCGGGCGCACGATGGTCGGGCCGTTCATCTTCGTCGACCAGTTCGGCCCGGCGCAGTTCGATCTCGGCGGCGGCATGGATGTCCGGCCGCATCCGCACATCAACCTGTCGACGGTCACCTATCTGTTCGAGGGCGCGAT
>JAACTG010000014.1 GCA_009993585.1 Sphingomonadales bacterium | reverse complement strand
CGGGCGCACGCGGTTCGCAGGCGCAGATGAAGCAGCTTGCCGGCATGCGCGGCCTCATGGCCAAGCCGTCGGGCGAGATCATCGAAACGCCGATCATCTCGAACTTCAAGGAAGGCCTGACCGTCCTTGAATATTTCAACTCGACCCACGGCGCGCGCAAGGGCCTGGCCGATACCGCGCTCAAGACCGCGAACTCGGGTTACCTTACCCGTCGTCTCGTCGACGTGTCGCAGGACTGCACGATCGTCGAGGAGGATTGCGGCACCGACCGCGCGCTCGAGATGAAGGCGATCGTCCAGGGCGGTTCGACCATCGCCAGCCTGGGCGAACGGATCCTCGGCCGCACGACGGCAGAGGATATCGTCGACCCCGCCGACAAGAAGAACCCGATCAAGTCGGGTACTTTGCTCGACGAGGCGGCGATCGCACGGATCGAGGAAATCGGCATCCAGGCGGTCAAGATCCGCTCACCCCTGATCTGCGAATCGAAGATGGGCGTGTGCGGCAAATGCTATGGCCGCGATCTCGCGCGCGGCACGCCGGTCAATATCGGCGAAGCGGTCGGCGTCATCGCCGCCCAGTCGATCGGCGAACCGGGCACGCAGCTGACGATGCGGACCTTCCACATCGGCGGCGCGGCGCAGCTCAACGAGCAGTCGAACCTCGAAGCGGTGGCCGACGGCACGATCGAATATCGCGACATGATGATGATCGTCGACAAGCGCGACCGCCGGATCGTTACCGCGCGTTCGGGCGAAGTCGCGATCATCGACAAGGAAGGTCGCGAGCGCGCCGTCCATCGCCTGCCTTACGGCGCCATCCTGCTCGTCGACGACGGCCAGAAGGTCACGCTTGGCGATCGCATGGCCGAATGGGATCCGTTCACCCAGCCGATCATCACCGAAAAATCGGGCATCCTGAAATTCCAGGACCTGATCGACGGCAAGACGCTGGTCGAACAGACCGATGAGGCGACCGGGATCACCCAGCGCGTCGTCACCGAATATCGCGCCTCGGGCCGCGGCAAGAAGGAGGATTTGCGTCCTCGTCTGACGCTGCTCGCCGAAGGCGCGAAGGATGGCGATACCGAAGCGGCCCGGTACATGCTCTCGGCCGGGACGACCTTGTCGGTCGAGGACGGGACGCTGGTCGAGGCGGGCGACGTGCTTGCCCGTGTCAGCCGTGAAGCTGCCAAGACGCGCGACATCACCGGTGGTCTGCCGCGCGTCGCCGAGCTGTTCGAGGCGCGCAAGCCCAAGGACAACGCGATCATCGCCAAGATCTCGGGCCGCGTGCAGTTCCTCAAGGATTACAAGGCGAAGCGCAAGATCGCGATCGTTCCCGAGGACGACAGCATCAACGGCGGCGAGCCGGTCGAATATCTCGTTCCCAAGTCGAAGGTCATCGACGTGCAGGAAGGCGATTTCGTCAAGCGCGGCGACAACCTCGTCGGCGGTTCGCCCGATCCGCATGATATTCTCGAAGTGCTCGGCGTCGAGCCGCTCGCCGAATATCTGGTCAGCGAAATCCAGGAAGTTTATCGACTTCAGGGCGTGAAGATCAACGACAAGCACATCGAGACGATCGTTCGCCAGATGCTGCAGAAGGTCGAGATCACCGACGGTGGCGATACCGTTCTCCTTGCGGGCGAGCAGCTCGACTACGAGGAAATGGAAGAGATCAACGCCAAGCTGACCAAGAAGCAGAAGCCCGCGGTCGGCAAACCGGTCCTGCTCGGCATCACCAAGGCGAGCCTGCAGACGCGCAGCTTCATCTCGGCGGCGTCGTTCCAGGAAACCACGCGCGTGCTGACGCAGGCCGCGGTCGAGGGCAAGAAGGATACGCTCAACGGTCTCAAGGAAAACGTCATCGTCGGGCGCCTGATCCCGGCGGGCACGGGTGCGGGCATGAACCGCATGCGCGTCGCCGCATCGAGCCGCGATGCAGCGCTCAGGGCCCAGTGGCGCAAGCTGCAGGAAAGCCTGATCGCTCCCGAATCGGCGGAGGAAGAGCACGAGGCCGAGCTCAAGCAGCCCGCCGAAGCCGCGATCGGCGACGATCCGCTGGCCAAGGTGATGGTCGATGACGGCGAGGGTGAAGCCGAAAGCTGAACGGCTGCGGTTGAGATCTGAAATTTTGCGGGGCGGGGCCGATCAGGTTCCGCCCCGTTTTCATACGCTGCATTGGCGCCTGGCCGGGCGGCTGTCGATGCCGGGCCATTACAGCGCGTGAATCGCGTCGGCGCGCTACAGTCTTGGCTAGTCGATCGTTGGAAAGTCTTCATCGTCCGGGGCGAGGAACCCGCCCCGGGTGGCTGGTCGTGCTCAGTCGGCGATCAGGCCGGTCGCGAGATAGGCGATGACGGGCAGGCCGAAGCCGGCGAGCGTGGCAATGACGAGTGCGATGCGCAGCAGCGTGACGTCGACGCCGAACTTGTTCGAAATCCCGGCGCATACGCCCATCAGCTTGCCGTTTTGACGGTCGAGGCGGAAGCGGTCGGCGCGCGGTTCGATGTTGTTGTTCATGGGTTTCTTTCCTGAAAACTGGGTCGGTGGGCCGGTAGCGCTTAGGCTACCAGGCCCGATGCATTGGCACTGACCGACGCCGCGAACAGCGCGATGGTACAGAACGAAGCGAAGGCGGCGACGGCGAGCGTGCGGACTTCCTGGGTAACGAAACGTGCCATGATGTATCTCCTTGTCTGGCGGGAGGCGGACCATCCGTCCCCGATGCCAAGTGCTTTGCACGTGCCGTGCCAGTTTCGATTAATCCAACATTCATGCGGGTTTAGTCGCAAATGGCATAGCCATCAGCCGCGCCACACGCCAACACATGGCGGATTGCACCAGAAAACGGCATATATTTGATCGATGTTAGTCGTTAGCGGGGCGACCGGGCAAAAGGTGTCCGAGTTTCTCGTGGTGAGCGGCATCGCCAGTCTGTAGGACTGTCGGACCGATGTTCGTCCGCCGCCTCGCCCTGTCCGACTTTCGCAACCACCGCGACGCCGCGATCGGGATCGATGCGCCCAGCGTCGTGCTGACGGGTCAGAACGGCGCCGGCAAGACGAACCTCCTCGAAGCGGTCTCGCTGCTGTCGCCGGGCCGCGGACTGCGCCGTGCGCCGCTTGACGAAATGGCCCGCGATGGCGGTGCCGGCGGTTTTTCAGTCGCGGCAAGGATCGCGCGCACGATCGGCGCTCCTGGCGACCTCGACCTGGGAACGGGAACCGAGGCGCATGCGCCCGGCCGACGGCGGGTCAGCGTCAACGGCAGCGCGGCACCGGCGGCGGCGCTCGGCGAATGGCTTTCTGTCCTCTGGCTGACGCCGGCGATGGACCGGCTGTTTGCCGATAGCCCGGGCGGACGCCGCCGCTTTCTCGACCGTCTTGCGCTCGCCCTATTCCCCGATCACGCCAGCCATGCCAGTCGGTACGAGGCGGCGATGCGCGCGCGCAACCGGCTGCTCGCCGATCACAGCGACGACGGTCGCTGGTTCGGCGCGCTGGAGGATGCGATGGCGACGCATGGCGCGCGCATCGACTTCGCCCGCCGCTCGCTCGTCGCCGCGCTGGGAGAGGCGACGGCGGAAAACGGCGACGGCCCTTTCGCGCGGCCGCTGCTCGCGATCGCGGGGGAAAGGGCGGCGCCGTGGAGCGCCGACGCCCTGCGCGATGCGCTTGGGACGTCGCGCCAACGCGACATGCGCGCAGGCAGGACGTTGATCGGTCCGCATCGCGACGATCTCGAGGTGCGCCATGCCGGCAGCGGCCAGGATGCCGCGCGCTGTTCGACCGGCGAGCAGAAGGCGCTGCTCATCGGGCTGATCCTCGCGCATGGTGCCCTGATCGCCGAGCGTCGCGGGCAGCGCCCGATCCTGCTGCTCGACGAGGTCGCGGCGCACCTCGACCCAGTGCGCCGCGCGGTCCTGTTCGAACGGCTGCGCGACGCTGGCGGGCAGGTCTGGATGACGGGCACCGAGCCGGCGCTGTTCGACGACCTGCCGGGCGACGTCGAGCGGCTGAGTGTTGCAGGCGGCACCGTCGTGCGCAGCTAGTCGCCGGGAAAGACGGCGCTCCTGACGACATCGATGCGATCGCCCTTTGCCAGCGGAACCACCGAACGGCCGAACCTGACATAGGCACGCGTCGGCCGGCCGGGCAGATTGTCGGTGCGGCGTTCGACCTCGGCGCGGTCATAGCCCATCAACCACAGCACCATCGGGAAAATCTGGCTTTGGCTGCGGACTCCAGGCGCAGCGGGAGCGAGGAACTCGGCGCGCGCCGGTGGAACCAGAGCGACCATCGGCACCTCATATTCGGCGCGCACCGGGTCGGCGCTGCAATGCGGCGGGCGTGCGGCCTGAACGTTCTGGCCGTGATCCGAAGTATAGATGATGGCGACCCGATCGCGGTCGACGCCGGCGAGCAGCGCGTCGAAAAATCCGCGCTTCGACGTCGCGACGGCGGCGTCATATTGCGCCGTCAGCGGGCTGCCGGCGGGAATCGTGCCGGGCGGGTAATGATCGCGATACTGGAAATGCGCGCCCGCGAGCACGGCATAGGTTAAGCTCTTGCCCGGCGTCTTGAGCGTGCGGTTGATCCGCCCGGCAATCTCGAGGTCGGTCGTATAGCCGGCTTCGGCCGCAACGACGCCGTCGATCAGCGCACGTTCGGGCGGCAGCAACAGGTTTTGCGGCGCGCCGCCGCTGACCTGGCCGTCGATCATGATCGTGCGATAGCCGGCATGGCGCGCATAGCCCCAGATCGACGGCGTCGCGCGCAGGTCGGTCGATGGCGACACCGTATCGACGGCGACGCCCGATCGCATCGCGACATTGGCGGGGCTGCTGCAATTGGCCATCGCGGCGGTCAGGCCGAAGTCGATCGGTCGATATGCCGCGAGCGATGGCGCGACGAGGCGTGCATAGGCGTCGTAGGCGATGCTTTCGTCGACCAGCCAGACGATGTGCCCGACGGGCGGCGCATCGGCGAGTGTCGGGCGGCCGATAGCGACGGCGGCGCGCGGCGGCGGCGGTTCGGCGCGCAGCACCTCGACGCCGAATTGATAAAGCGCGCGTTCCGATCCGATCGTGGAGATACCCGCGGCCATTAAGGGAAGCGGCGCGGCGATAAGCGCGATGGCGGCGGCGACGATCGCCGTGCGGCCTGCATCGCGGCGATACAGCAGCCTGCGGGTCGCGAGCATCAACGCGCCGGTCGCGAGCCATTTCGCCGCCGCCACCGCCAGCGGAACGAGGAAGGTCGCGCCCGCCTGCACCGCCAATCGTCGCTCGCCGAAAACCCATTGCACCGTCGGCGCGTCAAGCGGTTCGCCCATCACCTGCTGATAGCCCATGGTGAAACCGGCCGAGATCATGAGCAGGATGAATGCGACCGCGTACCAGCGGCGCGGAAGGACGATCGTGGCCGCCAGCAGGGCCAGCGCCTGAATCCCCAGTGCCGTGAAATTGAGGATCGCGGAGGCGCGATCGTGCGCGGCAAGGCGGTAAAGGATGCGATGAACCAACTGCTGCTCGTTGATCAGCGCATAGGCGAGGGCGAACAGCGCAAGCGCGGCAAAGATGACGACCGGTGTGCGGGGGAAGGGCGGTGCTTGGTCCACGGGACCGCGAGGATGGCGATTGTCGGCAAGCATAGCAAGCCGGCCGCTCGCTAGAGGATTTCGCGCACCGTTTCCTGCGGACGACAGAGCCGAACCCCCTTTTCGGTCTCGACGAAGGGGCGGTTCACATAAGCGGGGTCGGTCGCCATTGCGTCGAGGATCGCATCGTCGCCAGCATCGGGCAAGCCGCGCTCTTCGGCATCGGTTCCGCGCAATCGCAGCGCATCCTTCGGGGTCAGTCCGGCATCGCCGATGATCTGTTCGAGCTTGGCGCGAGTGAAGGGCGTCCTGAGATATTCGACGACGGTCGTTTCCACTCCCGGCGCCTGCTCGAGGATCGCCAGCGTCTTGCGCGACGTCCCGCATTTCGGATTGTGCCAGATCGTTGCTCGCATCGCTCTTTGCTAGTGACGGCGATCGCGCGAGGCAATCGGGAAATATCTATTGCAAATGATAACGACTCTCAATAACTGCGTCGTCATCGCTTCAATCTGATGTCCCAAAGGGGAATTCCGTGTCCGTTTCCAGCCTCCGCGCCGCGCCTCGCGCCGGTGCCGTTCTAGCCGCTACGTTTGTCGGGATAGCCTTTCCTGCGGTCGCCCACGCCGAAGAGATCGTCGACGACGATCAGCAGATCGTGGTCGTCGGCAAGCGCGAGACCGATACCAACCCCAATGCCGACGAAGCCGCCCCCTATAAGGTCGACCGGTCGGCCGACGGCAAGTTCACCGAGCCGCTGCGCGACACGCCCAAATCGATCACCGTGATTCCCAAGGAGGTGATCGAGGACATCGGCGCCAGCAGCTTCCGCGAAGTCGTCCGCTCGACGCCCGGCGTCACCTTGGGCACCGGCGAGGGCGGCAATGCATTCGGCGATCGCATCTTCATTCGCGGCTTCGAGGCGCGCGGCGACGTCTATATCGATGGGCTGCGCGATCCCGGCGTGACCAGCCGCGAGATTTTCGCGGTCGAGCAGATCGAGGTGGTCAAGGGGCCGAGCTCGACCTTCGGCGGGCGCGGCACGACCGGCGGCCTCGTCAGCCTCCAGTCGAAACAGCCGCAACTGGGCAAGAGTTTCGTCGTCGCCGAGGCCGGCCTGGGCACCGAGGATTATTATCGCACGACGATCGACGCCAATTACGCGCCGTCGGACAAGCTCGCGGTGCGGATCAACGGCCTCTATCACAATGCCGACACGCCCGGCCGCGATTACGTCGGGGCGACGCGTTACGGCATCGCCGCGGCAGTGCTGGCCAAACCGACCGACGCGCTGTCGATCGCATTCGATTATTATCATTACCGTCTCGACGGCATGTCCGATTACGGCCAACCCTTCGACGCCGCGACGCAACAGCCGTTCGACCTCCCCCAAGGCAATTTCTATGGTGCCGTCGGTCGCGATTTCCTGACGAACGGCGCCGACGTCGCGACGCTGACGCTGCGCTGGGAGCCGAGCGACGCGGTCGCGCTGCGATCGACGACGCGCTATGGCGACACGTACAATTATTACGTCGTCAGCGTGCCGCGCGCGCCCGACACCTCGGCGGCCGACCCCGCCGACTGGACGGTTTCGACCGGCACGCCGCAGCGCCACGGCGATAACGAGACCTGGGCGCATCTGAGCGACGCGACGATCAGGGTGGCGACCGGCGGCGTCGAGCACACGTTCGTTGCCGGGTTCGAACTGGCCGAGGAGACGGTGACCAACGGCCGCTACGCCTTTCCCGACACCATCGAAGACGCCGACGGCAATATCATTTCGACGCCCGGCGGCTTTACCCGCAACCTGTTCGCTCCCGACCCGGTGCTCGGCTACGCGATCCCCGCGCGGCTCGATCGCACCGAGCCCCCGACGGTCGCGCGGGTCAAGACGTTCGGCGCCTATGCCATCGATACGATCAAGTTTTCCGAAGCGCTGCGCGCGTTGGTCGGTGTTCGCTACGACAGTTTCGACATCGACGTCAGCGGTTATGACCGCCGCGCCGGCACGACTTTCGAGCGCGGCAGCAAGCTCGACTTTTTCAATTGGCAGGCGAGCCTTATCTATAAGCCGGCCGAGGCGGCGACCCTCTATGCCTCGTTCAGCACGTCGTCGAACCCAAGCGGAGAGCAGCTCGACAGCACGTCGTTTTCCTATGGCGGACTCGGCGACGGGACCGAGGCGCTCGAGCCCGAACGCAACACCGCGTTCGAACTCGGCGCGAAATACGAGCTCGGCGACCTGTTGCTGACCGGCGCGGTGTTCCAGATCAGCAAGCGCAACGCGCGCGAGCAGGTCGCGCCGGGAACATTCGATCTGGTCGGCAAATTGCGCGCGCGCGGCGTCGAGCTGGGCGCCAGCGGCAACATCACATCGCGCTGGCAGGTGTTCGGCGGCGCAACCTGGCTCGATGCCGAGATCACCCAGTCCGACGATCCCGCCAATGTCGGATCGCGCTTTCCCAACGTGCCGAGGTTCAGCGCGTCGCTGCTCAGCACCTTTGCGCTGACCAACCGGTTGCAGCTTGGCGGCCAGGCCTATTACCAAAGCTCGCTGCGCGGCGGCACCTATGCGGTCACGCCGGCGACGGTGCCGGGATACTGGCGGTTTGACGCGGTTGCGCGCTATCGCCTCAGCGAGCGGTTCGAGGCGCGGGTCAATGTCCTCAACCTGACCGACAAGCGCTATTACGATGCGATCTACCGTTCGGGTTCGCCGTTCGCCTATGTCGCGCCGGGCCGATCGGCTATGGTGACACTGACGGCGCGCTTCTGATCGCCGGTCGTACGGGGAGGCTGCCATGCTGATCGCGATCGCCGATGTCCTTTCGACGGGGGAAGCGCAAGCGCTGCGCGAGCGCCTGCTCGCCGCCGACTGGATCGACGGCAATGCGACCAGCGGGGCGGGGTCGGCGTTGGCCAAGCGCAACCGCCAGCTGCCGGTCGACGCGCCCGCGACGATCGAGGGGCAGCGTATCGTCCAGCGCGCGCTGTCGACCAACGGGAGTTTCCTGTCGGCGGCGGTGCCGCACACGGTGTTCCCGCCGCTGTTCAACCGCTATGGCGTCGAGGAACGGTTCGGCGCGCATGTCGACAATGCGATCCGCATCGACCGCGCGAGCGGCGTACGGATCCGCACCGACCTCGCCGCGACGCTGTTCCTGACCGATCCGGCCGATTACGACGGCGGCGAGTTGACCGTCGAAGGTGCGTTCGGATCGCAAAGCTACAAGCTGCCGCATGGCCATATGCTGCTCTATCCGGCATCGAGCCTGCACCGCGTCGAGCCGGTGACGCGCGGCGAGCGGCTGAGCTGCTTCTTCTGGGTGCAATCGATGATCGCGAGCGCCGAGGAGCGCAGCATGCTCTACGACCTCGACCAGTCGATCCAGGCGCTGAGCGCGGCGCGGGGCGGCGACGACGACGAGGTGCTGCGGCTGACCGGCGTCTATCACAACCTCATCCGGCGCTTCGCGATCGTCTGATCGTCGCGCGCCGGGCGAGCGGGGATCACTCGGCGAGGACGGTCTCGATCACCGGCGCGTTGGTCAGCGTGCGGTGGACCGGGCACAGTTCGGCCGCGCGCAGCAGCCGGGCGCGCTGCTTTGCGTCGAGGTCGCCGGTCAGCGTGATCGTCCGCCGGATGACGTCGATCCGGCCGCCCTTGGCGGGCGGCGCGCCCGCGCTATCGGCGACGCAATCGTCGCAATGGCGCCGGTCGTGCGCCAGCGTGACCGAGACCGCCTCGAGCGGGATGTCCTCGCGCGTCGCGACCATCCGGATCGTCATCGAGGTGCAGCTGCCGAGCCCGGCGAGCAGCAGGTCGTAGGGCGTCGGCCCGGCATCGCCGCCGCCGACCGCCGCGGGCTCGTCGCTGACCAGCCGATGGCCCGACGCCTCGATATGCTGGAGGAATTTCTCTTCGGTCCCGGTGATGCGGACATGCCCTTCGGCGAGATCGTCGGGCAGCGGTTCCATTACGGGCAGATAGGGTTCGGCCCAGGCGGCGATGACCGCGGCGGCGTAATGCGCATCTTCCTTGCGGCTGAGCAGGTGGCTCGCCTCGTCCAAACTGACGAAGCTCTTGGGATGGCGGGCAGCGGCGAAGATCTGCGAGGCATTGTCGATACCGACGACCTCGTCGCGCGGGGCATGCAGGATGAGCAGCGCCGCGTCGAGCGCGGCCAGACGGTCGGCCTGGTCGTGGCCGTGCATCTGCGCGACGAACTCGGCGTCGATGACGAGCGTGCGGCCGCCGATCTCGATCTCGGACGCTTCGCCCGCGCGCGCCTTGGCGGTGCCGTCGGGAAAATGCGA
>JAACTG010000013.1:7841-10024 GCA_009993585.1 Sphingomonadales bacterium | reverse complement strand
GCGAGCGTGCAGGCGCTGGCGGGCAGCGCGCTCCAGCTCGCCGGGTTCATCCGCTGCGCGCTGCAGTCGAGCCGGCCGTTGGCGTCGTAGCTGTACTGATTGACCGACTGCAGCGTTCCCGTCGCGGCGCTGCCGGCATAATAGCGGTCGTGCGTCTTGCGGCCCTGGGCATCGAACTGCGAGACCAGTTCGTTGGCGACCGTTATCCCGGTCAGGTCGGTGGCCCCGGTCGTGCCGATCTTCACCGACTGGCGTTGGCCGTCCTGGCGATAGGCGTAATATTCGGCGCGGCGCTGGCGCGGGCCCGCGCCGTCGGGATCGGGATAGACGCGCCCGATCAGCCGGCTCTTGTCGTCATGATACTGATAGATGCGGTCGGCGGTCCCCGCCAGCGGCCCGTCGATGATGCTGACCCTGCCCGCCCGGTCGTAACTGTATTCGGTACTCGCCGATAGCGACCCGTCGCCCGATGCGGTGGTGACCTTCGTCAGGTACAAATTGGGATGATTGTATTCCATCGTGACCCGGGTTTCGTCGGCGCTGCCCGGACAGGCGGCGGCGGTGGCGCAGCTCGTCACCAGCGTCGGCTTGTATTGCGGCGTTCCCGAATTGACGAGCGTGCCGTTGGCGTTGCGATATTGCGTGTAGAGCGCGGTGTAGCTGCTGTTGGTCGTCGGGCGCGGCTGTCCGGGCGCGGGCGCGGGGCGTTCGACCTTGGTGACCTGGCCATGCGTCGCGTCATAGGTGTAATCGGTGCGGTTGTCGTCGGCATCGTCGGTCCACAGCGGGCTGTTGCACGTGTCCATATCGGGGCAACCGGACGAATAGCCCGCCTCGACCACGATATTGCCCAGACCCGATCCGGGCTTGGGATAATAGGTCGTCTGGGTCACGTTGCCGCGGCTGTCATAGGCGAACCCGACGCTGTTGCCTTCGGGATAGGTCGTCAGGCTGACCCGGCCGAAGCTGTCGTACTGATGGCTCAGCACCGCGCCATTGGCATCGGTCGTCGTCTTGGGCTGTTTCAGGTTTGGGTTGGAAACGATCGTCTCGGGTCCGTTCGGCCCGCCGCTGGTGTTGAGCACCGTGTCGCCGTTATAGGTCGACCAGCTATAGCTTTTGATGACGCCGTCGCGGGTCACCTGGCTGACGCGGTTGTCGGTCTGATAGGCGATCGTCAGGCCGGGCGTCGTTTCCCCGGGCCGCTGGATCGACGCCAGCCGCCCGGCGCCGTCCTGCTTGTAGACCGTGACGCCGTTGTCGGGGCCGGTCACCTGCGTCGTGACCGCATCGGGATAGGCATAGCCGATCGTGGCGGCGGGCGTCGCGTTGGTCGCGGTGCGGAAATCGACCTTCGATCTTTTGTACCATTCGGCGACCGGGCGATTGTTGTAGGTCGCATCGCTGACATAGTCGATCTCGGCCTCGAGCCCGGCATTGTCGAACACGCGCTCGAGCCGGGCGTATTCGGTGCAGACGACGAACGTGTTCTTGATGATCTTGCAGCTCGGATAGACGTCCCACTGGAAATTGAGCAGCAGCCCGTCGGACGATTGCCGCGTCAGCGGCAGCGCGAAACAGGCCGCTTCGCTTGTGCTGGTGCAGAATTTCGTATCGTCCAGGCTCGGGTCGGGGTCGGGCAGCGGCTCGGGATTGCCGTAATGGTAAACCGAGCCGTTGGCGGCGGTATAGGTGTAGCTCGCCCCGTCGGCGGCCTCGGTCAGCGTGCCGCCTTCGCCGCTTTCGGAAACGAACGCGCCGCTGCCGGTCCTGATGAAACTGATCGAGCGCAGCCCGAATTCCATCGTGATCCGGCGCTGGCCGCTCGCCGGCGTCGTGCGCCTCAGCGTGCCGACGATATTGTCCTGCCACCCGGCTGCGTTCCACGCGCGCTGGATGGTGATGCGGTCGCTGCCGCTGCCGATCGCGCCTTCCTCGGTCTGGTAATGGAATTTGCCCGTCGCGACGTCGACGCCGTTCTCGTCGAGGTTGACGCGGGCCTGCGGGACATCGGCGGTCTGCGCGAAGGCCGGTGCGGCGAGGCCCGGACACAGCATCGTGGTGGCGAGCGCGGCGGCCCTGAAAAGCGCGGACTTGCGCGTGCTGCGCGGTTCGGCTGGCTTGGCTTCGGTCGTGAAACGGGTGTCTGCGGGGCGCATGATGCGGCTCCTTTCGAAAGGGAA
>JAACTG010000013.1:0-7830 GCA_009993585.1 Sphingomonadales bacterium | reverse complement strand
GGCAGGGGGAGGCTCGGGGCGGGCGCGGGCGGCGGCACCCGATCCGGCGTCGCCGCCGATTACGGCGTCGTCGCGCCGGTGCGCTTGACCTCGGTGCGGTTGTCGGCCTTGTCGTGGCTGTATTCGGTCTTTTCGCCGTTGTTGGCGCTGCCCGACCGTTGGACCTTGGTCAGCCGGCCCTTGGCGTCATAGCTGTAGCTGACCGTCTCGGCGGCGCCGGCGGGGGTCGCCGGTGCCGCGATGGCCAGGCCGAGGGCGGCGGCGGCGACCGCTGCGGGCGTTCCGGTCTTGGGGGTGTTCGTCGTCATCGTCTGTCTCCCGTGCCGCGACTCGCATGCGGCGTAGGAACAGATAGAGAACAACATATTTCCTACATTGCAAATCCTATTTGGTTCGTCGTCCTGCCCGGCTGCATCGCCACCGCCGTAACCCCGTCGCCCCGAACCGCCGGTGCGCTGCGTCCGGGCAATTGACTCGAAACCTCTTCGCAGCCAAAGCTCGAACCTCGCCTTCACGATCGGTTCGCCGGTCGCGATCGGCGGCGCGGGAGAGAGGGCGGCGACGTCCTCACCGAAGGAGCAACCGCCCCGGAATCTCTCAGGTCAAAAGGACCGCGCCGCGATGGCCCTGACCGGCCGGGCACTCTGGAAAGCGTCCGCCCGCGTCCGTTCGGACGATGGCGGACCACCGACGGTGTAAGCGGGTTTTCGGACTCGCCAAGCTCTCAGGTTTCAGCGACAGAGGGGGCCGGATCATGCTTTCGCCGCGGCGAAAACGTGCCGCCGCGCCGCCGTCCTGCCGAAAGTGTCCCGATGACCGAAGACGTCCCCGTCGAACCCGAAACCCAGCGACTGCCGCTCGACGCCTGGCATCGCGCCCAGGGCGCGCGAATGGTCGAATTCGCCGGCTATCACATGCCGATCCAGTATGACGGCATCATCGCCGAACATCTGTGGACGCGCGAAAGCGCCGGACTGTTCGACGTCAGCCATATGGGCCAGCTGCTGCTGGCGGGCGAGGGCGTCGCCGAGGCGCTCGAGGCGCTGGTGCCGGGCGACATCTCCGCGCTCAAGCCGGGGCGGACGCGCTATTCGCTGCTGCTCGACGAGGGCGGCGGGATTCTCGACGACCTGATGATCACCAATGTCGATCCCGACTGGTATCTCGTCGTCAACGGCGCGACCAAATGGGACGACATCGCGCATCTGCGCGAGCATCTCGCCGACGCGATCACGATCAACCATCAGGACGACCGCGCGCTGCTTGCTTTGCAGGGGCCCAAGGCGGTCGATGCTTTGCGACGCATCGTGCCGGGCGTCGAAGACCTCGTCTTCATGCAGGGGTCGGCCTTCGACTGGAACGGCCACACCCTGGGCATTGGGCGTCAGGGCTATACCGGCGAGGACGGGTTCGAGATTTCGCTGCCCGGCGCGATCGCCGCCGACTTTGCCGATGCATTGATCGCCGAACCGGAAGTGAAACCCGTCGGACTCGGCGCGCGCGATTCGCTGCGGCTCGAGGCGGGACTGCCGCTCTATGGTCATGACATCGATACCGAGACGACGCCGATCGCCGCCGATCTCGGCTTCGCCATCTCGAAACGCCGTCGCGAGGAGGGCGGCTTTCCCGGGGCGGAGCGCATCCTGATGGAGCGCGAACAGGGCGCGATCCTGAAACGCGTCGGCCTGACCGTCGAAGGCCGCCAGCCGGTGCGCGAAGGCGCGCTGGTGCTCGATGATGAGGGCGACGAGATCGGCCGCGTCACCTCGGGCGGCTTTTCGCCGAGCCTCGAGAAGCCGATCGCGATGGCCTATGTGCCGACCGCGATGGCCGAGCCCGGCGCGCGCATCACTTGCTCGCAGCGCGGCAAGATCTTCCACGGCATCGTCACCGCGATGCCGTTCGTTCCCCACAATTACGTCCGCAAGGGAGGCTGATATGGCGCGGTATTTCACCAAGGATCACGAATGGCTCGATGTCGACGGCGATAGCGCGACGGTCGGCATCACCGCCTATGCGCAGGAACAGCTTGGCGACATCGTCTTCGTCGAGACGCCCGAGGCCGGCAAGACGGTCAGCCAAGGCGACGACGCCGCGGTGGTCGAATCGGTCAAGGCGGCCTCCGACGTCTATGCGCCCGCCAGCGGCACGGTCAGCGAGGGCAATGCGGCACTCGCCGACGACCCGGCGCTGGTCAACACCGATCCCGAAGGCGCGGGCTGGTTCTTCAAGATGACGCTGTCCGATGCCGGGCAGGTGTCGGCGATGATGGATGAAGCCGCCTACAAGGACTATGTCGCGGGGCTTTGATTTAAGCCCCCTCTTCTTCAGAGGAGGGGGTCGGGGGTGGTGCGCGTAACCCGCTTGGCTGGCGCATTTCCTACCCCGCTGCGACTAGGCGCGGCTGCGCGCCGCCAAGTCTCACTGCCCCTCCCCTGAAGAGGAGGGGGTAAAGGAGTTTCAATGCGCTATCTTCCCCTGACACCCGATGATCGCAGCGCGATGCTCGCCAAGATCTGCGCGGCCTCGATTGACGACCTGTTCGTCGATGTGCCCGACGCCGCGCGGCTGACCGGGCCGATCCGCGATCTGCCCGATCACGCCAGCGAACTCAGCGTCGAGCGGCATTTCAAAAAGCTCTCGGCGCAGAACACCGTCGCCGGCGACGTGCCGTTCTTTTTGGGGGCCGGGGCCTATCGCCACCACGTCCCCGCCAGCGTCGACCACCTGATCCAGCGCGGCGAGTTTCTCACCGCCTACACGCCCTACCAGCCCGAAATCGCGCAGGGCACGCTACAGATGCTGTTCGAATTCCAGAGCCAGGTCGCGCGGCTGTTCGGCTGCGATGTCGCCAACGCCTCAATGTACGACGGCTCGACCGCCTGCTGGGAGGCAGTCAGCATGGCCGCGCGGTTGACGCGTAAGCGCAAGGCGATCCTGTCGTCGGGATTGCACCCGCATTATGTCAGTGTGACGCGCACGATGGCGAAATTCACCCGCGACGAGATCGTCCATCGCGATCCGACGCTCGAGGCGGCGAGCGACATCGATGTGCTGGTTGATGCCGTCGACGACGATACGAGCTGTGTCGTCGTCCAATATCCCGACATTCTGGGGCGGATCGGCGACCTGTCGAAGCTCGCCGAGGCGGTGCATGCCAAGGGCGCGCTGCTGGTGGCGGTGGTGACCGAGCCGGTCGCATTGGGCGCGATCGCATCACCGGGTGAAATGGGCGCCGACATCGTCGTCGGCGAAGGCCAGTCGATCGGCGTCGGGCTGCAGTTCGGCGGCCCCTATGTCGGGCTGTTCGCCTGCCAGGCGAAGTTCGTCCGTCAGATGCCCGGACGCCTCTGCGGCGAAACGGTCGACGCGACCGGCAAGCGCGGCTTCGTCCTGACGCTGTCGACCCGCGAGCAACATATCCGCCGCGAAAAGGCGACGAGCAACATCTGCACCAACTCGGGGCTGTGCGCGCTGGCCTTCAGCATCCATATGACCTTGCTCGGCGAGCGGGGCTTGCGCGAACTCGCCGCGCTCAATCATGCGCTGGCGTGCCAGGCGGCCGACCGGTTGGCGCAGCTGCCCGGCGTCGAACTGGTCAACGACAGCTTCTTCAACGAATTCACGCTGCGCCTGCCCAAGGAAGCGCGACCGGTCGTCCAGGCGATGGCCGAACGCGACGTGCTGGGAGGCGTGTCGCTCGGCCGGCTCTATGCCGACAATGCCGACCTGCAGAACGGCCTGATCGTCGCGGTGACCGAGACGACGACGGCAGAGGATATCGAGGCACTGGCCTCCGCGCTCGAGGAGGCACTGGCATGAGCCAAATCAACGCCAGCGGCTGGAAGCCCGAAATGGCGCGCATCGAAGGCGACGCGCCGACCACCAGCACGGGCAACCGCGCGCTGATGCTCGAAGAGCCGCTGATCTTCGAGATCGGATCGAGCGAGACCACCGGCGTCGATTTCGCCGATGCGCCCGCTCATAGCGCGCGTCTCGGCGGGCTCGAACGGACCGCCGAAATGGGCATCCCCGGCCTCAGCGAGGCAGAGACGGTGCGCCATTACACGCGGCTCAGCCGGCAGAACTACGCCATCGACCTGGGCCTGTTCCCGCTCGGCAGCTGCACGATGAAGCACAATCCGCGCCTCAACGAGAAGATCGCGCGGATGCCGGGATTCGCCGACATCCACCCGCTCCAGCCGCAGGACACCGTCCAGGGCGCGCTCGGCGTCATCGACCAGCTGGCGCACTGGCTGATCACGCTGACCGGCATGGAAAGCGTCGCGATGAGCCCCAAGGCGGGCGCGCATGGCGAACTGTGCGGAATTCTGTGTATCAAGGCGGCGCTCGACGCGCGCGGCGAGGATCGCCCCGTCGTCCTCGTCCCCGAGAGCGCGCACGGCACCAACCCGGCAACCGCGGCGTTCGCCGGCTACAAGGTCGAGAACATTCCCGCGACGCCCGAGGGGCGCGTCGACCTTGCCGCGCTCAGGGCACGGCTTGGCCCCGATATCGCTGCGGTGATGATCACCAATCCCAACACCTGCGGCCTGTTCGAGCCCGAGATGAAGGCGATTTCGGACGCGGTGCACGCGGTCGGCGCCTATGTCTATTGCGACGGCGCCAACTTCAACGCGATCGTCGGGCGCGTGCGGCCCGGCGACCTTGGCGTCGATGCGATGCACATCAACCTGCACAAGACGTTTTCGACCCCGCATGGCGGCGGCGGGCCGGGCTCGGGCCCGGTGGTGCTGTCGGAGGCGCTCGCGCCTTTCGCGCCCTTGCCCTTCGTCCATCGCGACGGCGGCGCATGGCGGCTCGTCGAGGAGGAGAATGTCGGCGAGGACCTGCCGCACAGTTTCGGCCGGATGACCGCGTTCCACGGCCAGATGGGCATGTTCACCCGCGCGCTCGCGTATATCATGAGTCACGGCACCGACGGCTTGAAGCAGGTCGCGGAAGACGCCGTACTCAACGCCAATTACGTGCTGCGCAGCCTCGACGACGTACTCGATGCGCCGTTCGGCGCTAGCGGCCCGTGCATGCACGAGGCGCTGTTCAGCGATAAGGGCTTTGCCGAGGGTTTCACCACGCTCGACCTCGCCAAGGGGCTGATTGACGAGGGTTACCACCCGATGACGATGTACTTCCCGCTCGTCGTCCACGGCGCGATGCTGATCGAACCGACCGAAACCGAGAGCAAGGCGGCGCTGGACCAGTTCATCGCCGCGATGCGCCATGTCGCGGGGCAGGCCAAGGCGGGCGACGAAGCGCTCAAGGGCGCGCCCTATTACGCGCCGCGCCGCCGCCTCGACGAGACGCTTGCCGCGCGCAAGCCGGTCCTCGCCTGGGCCGAACCCGCGGTTGCGAGCGGATCGGGCAACTACGAAAAGCCCGGCGGCGGCTGATGACCGGCGAAGCGCGTTCGGGGCCGCGCCCGTGGATGCCCGGTGACGATGCGCCGCCGGGCGAAAAACGTCATGCGCCCGCGACTCAGCGCAATGTCGATGCGATCCTCGCACTGTTGAACGACGTACTGCCCGAGGCCGGAACCGTGCTCGAAATCGCCAGCGGGTCGGGCGAGCATGCCGTTGCGTTCGCGCGCGCCTTTCCCTCGCTGACCTTCCAGCCGAGCGATCCCGATCCGCAGGCAATGGCCTCTATCGCGGCGCACCGCGCCGAGGCGGGGCTGGACAATCTCGCCGCGCCAATCGCACTCGACGTGCGCAATGCCGCCTGGCCGATTGCACGAGCCGACGCGATCCTCGCGATCAACATGGTTCATATCAGCCCGTGGGAGGCGACGCTCGGCCTGCTCGACGGCGCGGCGCGGTTGCTGTCACAGGGCGCGCCGCTCTATCTCTACGGTGCCTATTGGCAGGACGGCGTCGATCGCGCGCCGAGCAACGTCGAATTCGATGCCAATCTGCGCGCACGCAATCCGGCATGGGGAATCCGGCCGATCACGGACGTGACCGCTGCGGCGCAGGCGCGCGGACTGGTGCTCGACCGCGTCGTGTCGATGCCGGCCAACAACCTGTCGGTCATTCTCCGCCGTCGCTGACCGCCTCGCGCACCGCGCGGCGACCGAGCGCGTGCTCGCGCCAGACGATGACGATGCCGCTGATGATGATGATCGGCGCGCCGAGCCAGGTCGATGCGCCGGGCAGTTGCCCGAACAGGATCGCGCCGAACATCGTCGCCCAGATCAGGCTTGTATAATCCATCGGCATCACGACCGCGACGGGGGCGAGGCGCAGCGCCCCGGTGAGCGCGAGCTGCGCTGCGCCGCCTGCGATTCCCATCACCGCGACGATGGCCCAGGTCGCGGCATCGTGCGCCTGGCCGAAATGGAGCATCAGCAGGCCAAGCGGGGCGAGCGAGCTGGCGGCGAACCAGAAAACGGTCGTCGTTGCCGCCTCGGTCGCGCCGAGGCGGCGGATGATAATCGTAACCGCGGCGGTCAGGAGTGCGCCCGCCAGCGCGACCGCCGCGCCGATCGGTGGGATCATCGCGCTGCCCGGCTGGACGATGACCAGCACCCCGGCAAAGCCCGCGATCACCGCGCCCCAGCGCCAGCGCCCGGTCGGTTCGCGCAGCACGAGCGCCGCAAGCAAGGTCGCGAAGATCGGGACGGTAAAGCCGATCGTCGTCGCCTCGGCGAGCGGCAACAGCACCATCGCGAGGAAATTGAGCGCCATCGCGGTGAGGCCGATCAGCATTCGCGTGACGTGTGCGCCGATCCGCTGCGTCCGCAGGCTGGCAAGACCGGGGCCGCCGAGGACCCACAAAGCGGCGAACAGCGCCGAGCAGATCTGGCGATAGAACAGGCTTTCGACGACATGGACGCCGCGCGTCGCTGCGAGCTTGACCCCCGCGAACATGATCGCGAGCAGCAGCACCGAAAGCAGTCGCAGCGCGATTCCCGCGAGCGGGCGGTCTGGGGTCGGACGGTCGGTCGTGGCGATGCGGGGGTGGAGGTCGCTGGCCATCGCTGTTACCCGTTCCCTGTTCGTCGCTAACCCGCCTTTGCCAATCGTATCGGCTCGCGTGCGTTGGCAGTTTTGGCGCGTTCGATCAATCGATCGAGCGGCAGCGCCTTGGCGAACAGGAAGCCCTGGCCGTAAACGCAGCCGATCTGACGCAACAGGCGGGCCTGACCCTCGGTCTCGATCCCCTCGGCGATCGTCATGATATTGAGGTTTTCCGCCATCTGGATCAGCGATTGCACGATCAGGCGCGATTCGTGTTCGTGTTCCAGCCGGGCGACGAACGACTTGTCGATCTTGATGAAATCGATCGGGAAATCGCGCAAATGGGTGAGCGAGGAATAGCCGGTGCCGAAATCGTCGAGCGCGATCATCGTGCCCGCCTTGCGCAGTTCGACCAGCGTCGCCTTGAGCGCGCCCTTGTCGTTGACCAGCAGCATCGATTCGGTGAGTTCGATGCAGAATTGCGAATGATGCAGGCCGTTCGCGGCGACCATTTCGTGGAAATATTCGACGCCGCCATAGGACAGGAGGTCGGGGGCGGTGACGTTGAAGCTGATCCGTGGCGGCGCGTCGAGCCGGCGCGCCATCGCGGCGCGGTCGCGCGTCGTCGTCTTGACCATGAACCCGCCGATATGGCGCGAGATCTTCGCATCCTCGAAGGCGAGCGCATAGCGTTCGGCGGTCTCGATCTCCCCATCCTCGCCGCGCACGCGCAACAGTGCCTCGCACGCGTGGATGGCGCCGTCGGACAGCTGCACGATCGGCTGGTAATAGGCGCTGATGCGGTTCTCGCCGATCGCCTCGCGCAGGCGCGCGACGGCCGAGCTGCGGTCGT
>JAACTG010000123.1 GCA_009993585.1 Sphingomonadales bacterium | reverse complement strand
CCTTGTTGCCGTGACGGCCGGCCATCTTGTCGCCCGGCTGCAGCTTGCGCTTCACCGCGACGAACACCTTGACCATCTTGAGCACGCCCGGGGCGAGCTCGTCGCCGCGTTCGAGTTTCTCGCGGCGATCCTCGAACTTGTCGACGATCAGTTTGACGGCATCGTCATACTGCGTCTTGACCGCCTCGAGATCGGCCTGGATCTTGTCGTCCTTGACCGCGAATTTCCACCATTCGTAGGTGTCGAATTCCTCGAGCTTCTCAAGCGTGATTTCGTCGCCCTTCTTGAAGCCCTTGGGGACCGCGGTGGCGATCTGGCCGGGCAGCATTTCCTTGAGGCGGTTGAACGTCGCGCGGTTCAGAATCGCGCGTTCGTCCTCGCGATCCTTGGTCAGGCGCTCGATTTCCTCGCGCTCGATCGCCATCGCGCGCTCGTCCTTGTCGATGCCGTGGCGGTTGAACACGCGCACCTCGACGACGGTGCCGGCAACGCCCGGCGGCAGGCGCAGCGAGGTATCGCGCACGTCCGAAGCCTTTTCGCCGAAAATGGCGCGAAGCAGCTTTTCTTCGGGCGTCATCGGGCTTTCGCCCTTGGGCGTGATCTTGCCGGCGAGGATATCGCCCGGTTCGACTTCGGCGCCGATATAGACGATACCCGCCTCGTCGAGGTTGCGCAGCGCTTCCTCGCCCACGTTGGGGATATCACGCGTGATGTCTTCGGGCCCGAGCTTGGTGTCGCGCGCCATGACTTCGAATTCCTCGATGTGGATCGAGGTGAAGACGTCGTCCTTGACGATGCGTTCGGAGATGAGGATCGAATCCTCGTAGTTGTAGCCGTTCCACGGCATGAACGCGACGAGGCTGTTCTTGCCGAGTGCGAGCTCACCGAATTCGGTCGATGGGCCGTCGGCGATGATGTCGCCTTCGGCAATCATGTCGCCGACCTTCACCAGCGGACGCTGGTTGATGCAGGTGTTCTGGTTCGACCGCTGGAACTTCTGCAGGCGGTAGATGTCGACGCCCGAACGTCCGGCCTCGATCTCGCCGGTCGCGCGCAGCACGATGCGCGTCGCATCGACCTGGTCGACGACGCCGGCGCGGCGCGCCGAGATCGCGGCGCCCGAATCGCGCGCCACGGTCGCTTCCATGCCGGTGCCGACATAAGGCGCTTCGGCGCGGACCAACGGCACCGCCTGGCGCTGCATGTTCGATCCCATCAATGCGCGGTTGGCGTCATCGTTCTCGAGAAACGGGATCAGCGAGGCGGCAACCGAAACCAGCTGCTTCGGCGACACGTCCATCAGCGTCACCGTATCGCGCGGCGCCATCACGAATTCGCCGCTTTCGCGCGCCGAGACGAGTTCTTCGACGAAAGTGCCGTCCTTCGTCAGCTCGGCATTGGCCTGGGCGACCGTATGCTTCTGCTCTTCCATCGCCGACAGATAGACGACGTCCTCGGTCACCTTGTTGTCGACGATCTTGCGATACGGCGTTTCGATGAATCCGTATTTGTTGACGCGGGCAAAGGTCGAGAGCGAGTTGATCAGGCCGATGTTCGGGCCTTCGGGCGTCTCGATCGGACAGATGCGGCCGTAATGCGTGGGATGGACGTCGCGCACTTCGAAGCCGGCCCGTTCGCGCGTCAGGCCGCCTGGGCCGAGGGCCGAAACGCGACGCTTGTGCGTCACTTCGGACAATGGGTTGGTCTGATCCATGAACTGCGACAGCTGCGAGGAGCCGAAGAATTCGCGCACCGCGGCGACCGCCGGCTTGGCGTTGATCAGATCGTTGGGCATCACGGTCGACACGTCGACCGAGCTCATCCGCTCCTTGACCGCGCGTTCCATGCGCAACAGGCCGATGCGATACTGATTTTCGAGCAGCTCGCCGACCGAACGCACGCGGCGATTGCCGAGGTTGTCGATGTCGTCGATGTCGCCCTTGCCGTCCTTGATGTCGACGAGTTCCTTGACCACCGCGAGGATGTCTTCCTTGCGCAGCGTCGTCACGTCGTCGGCGGCATCGAGGCCGAGGCGCATGTTGAGCTTGACGCGGCCGACCGCCGACAGGTCGTAGCGGTCGTTGTCGAAGAACAGGCCCTCGAACAGGGCATCGGCGGTTTCGCGGGTCGGCGGCTCGCCGGGACGCATGACGCGATAGATGTCGCTCAGCGCCTGGTCGCGATCCTCGGCCTTGTCGGCAGCGAGCGTGTTGCGAATCCACGGACCGGTGGTGACATGATCGATGTCGAGCAGCTCGAGCGTCTTCAGCTTGGCAGCGTCGATCTTTTCGAGATTTTCGGGCGTCACTTCGTCGCCGGCCTCGATATAGATTTCGCCGGTCTTGTCGTTGACGAGGTCGTGCGCCGAATAGCGACCGAAGATTTCCTCGGTCGGGATCAGCAGTTCCTTGAGTCCGTCCTTGACCGCCTTGGTCGCGGCGCGCGGCGTGATCTTCTGACCCGCGGCGAAGACGACTTCGCCCGATGCCGCGTCGACGATGTCGAACTGCGGCTTCTGGCCGCGCCAGTTTTCGCTGTGGAAATCGATCTTCCACCCGTCCTTGGCACGGACATAGTTCACGATACCGTAGAAATGCGCGAGAATGTCCTCGTAGCTCATGTCGAGCGCCTGGAGCAGCGAGGTGACCGGCAGCTTGCGCTTGCGATCGATGCGGACGTTGACGATGTCCTTGGCGTCGAATTCGAAATCGAGCCACGAACCGCGATAGGGAATGACGCGCGCGGCGAACAGGAACTTGCCGCTGGCGTGGGTCTTGCCCTTGTCATGGTCGAACAACACGCCCGGGCTGCGATGCATCTGCGAGACGATGACGCGCTCGGTCCCGTTGACGATGAAGGTGCCGTTCGGGGTCATGAGCGGCATGTCGCCCATGTAGACATCCTGTTCCTTGATATCGAGGACCGAACGCGTCTCGGTCTCCGAATCGACTTCGAACACGATCAGGCGCAGCGTCACGCGCATCGGCGCGGCATAGGTAATCCCGCGCTGGCGGCATTCCTCGGTATCGAACTTGGGATCCTCGAGCTCGTAGTCGACGAAATCCATCTCGGCGGTGCCGGCGAAATCGCGGATCGGAAAAACGCCGCGCAGCGTCTTTTCAAGGCCCGACACATAGCCGATCGACGGATCCGAGCGCAGGAACTGCTCGTAGCTCTCGCGCTGGACCTCGATCAGATTGGGCATTTCCACGACTTCGTGGATGTTGCCGAACATCTTGCGGATGCGCCGTTTGGCGGTCGCTTCGAGTGCGTTGACGGTTTTCTTGGTGGCGGGTTTCGCCGGAGCCTTGGATGCCATAAAATTGCAGCCCTTCGAGGTTCGATCCGAGTGCGCCGTCCCGATGATTCGGGGCCGGTCGAAAGATGTCTGACGCATGCACGCAACGGCGTACACAAACGCAAAAAGCCGCATGCCCACACCCCGGTTTTCCGGGAAGGGCTGCAGCTTTCACGCTATTTGAAACCGGTATCCGATCAATTCTTTGGGCGATCGCTGCGCGACGGCAATGCCCGGCCCGATCGGGGCGGCGTTGATGGCGATATAGGATCGCACCGCGCTGGCGTCAACCGCGCGTGCGGGATCCGCGAGGCTGCGCCGAGCGCAACCGAGAACCGCCGCCAACGAAAAGGGCCGCCCCGCGAGGGACGGCCCTTCGTGTCGAACGACGGACGTTCTTACTTGAGCTCGACGGTACCGCCGGCTTCTTCGATCTTCTTCTTGATCTCTTCGGCTTCCGCCTTGTTCACGCCTTCCTTGATCGCCTTGGGCGCGCCTTCGACGAGCGCCTTGGCTTCGCCGAGGCCGAGCTGCGTGATCGCGCGGACTTCCTTGATGACGTTGATCTTCTTGCCACCGTCGCCGGTGAGGATGACGTCGAATTCGGTCTGCTCTTCAGCAGCCGGAGCGGCACCGCCGGCGGCAGCCGGAGCGGCAACCGCAGCGGCAGCCGAAACGCCCCATTTTTCTTCGAGCATCTTCGACAGGTCGGCAGCTTCCATCACGGTCAGTTCCGACAGCTGGTCGACGATCTTTTCCAAATCAGCCATTTTAAAATCACTCCAATTTCTAAATTTGTTTCAGGTTAACGGTAAATGCGAAAGACTTATGCCGCGTCCTTGGCGGCATAGGCACCGAACACGCGCGCCAGCTGACCGGCCGGGGCCGCGCTGATCTGGGCAAGCTTGGTCGCCGGTGCCTGCATGAGGCCGACGAGCTTGGCCCGCAGTTCATCGAGGCTCGGCAACGCGGCAAGCGCCTTGATGCCATCGGCGTCGAGCATCTTGCTGCCCATCGCGCCGCCGACGATTTCCAGTCGATCGTTCTTCTTGGCGAACTCCACGGTCGCCTTGGCGGCGGCCACGGGGTCTTCCGACGTCGCCAGCGCGACCGGCCCGGTCAGCAGGTCGGCAAGACCCGCATAATCGGTGCCGTCGATGGCGATCCTGGCAAGGCTGTTCTTCGACACTTTGAACTGCGCGCCGGCCTCGCGGACCTGCGAGCGCAGCTCGGTCGACTGATCGACCGTCATGCCGAGGTTGCGGGTGACCACAACGACGCCTGCCTTGGCCAGAGTCTCGCCGAGTGCGGATACCGCATTCTTTTTCTCGGTACGATCCATGCCATACTCCCAATCTGTCAACGGCAAGCCGCCGACAACTCTACACAACCGCCCCGCCGGCACGACGGCCGGCACGACGCACGAAAACAGGGCGGGGCCCTGCTTCTAAGTCCGTTAGGGGAGAGAATTGCCCATTGGATCGCCATCAGCGAGACCAACCGGCGCGGCGGGATACCCACCTGAAACACTACCCCGTCTTGGCTGCGAATTAAGGAGGAAACCTCCAGCAACTGTCTCGGACGGAACCGACGGGCGAGCCCATCGGTGCGAGGGGCGCTCTAGCGGATTGGCGGGAGGAGTCAAGCAGATGGACTGGACCTATCAGACTTATCGTCATACTTCAGAGATTATGATGACGAAAACGTGCAACCGTTCCCTTTCGACGGCAGCGATTTTCTGCTTCGCGACAATGTTTCCCGGGTGTGCCGCACCTGGGGTGATTACAGCGCCGCAGCCCGTTGTTGCCACAGTGTCGGACATCACCCTTGGTCCGCTTTTGCCCATCACGATCATCGAAATAGATAATTTTGAACACGGAGGCGCTACCGAATGTCGAGAGGGCTGGCCGGACTGCATAAGGAACGACCGCAGAAACCTACCCCACTATACCATCATATTTACCGACGAGGCGCGTCAGGCTCTTAACGCTAAAAAGCACACAGACGGTCTCAACGCCGTGTACAGCGTAGAAGTCATGGCTCGCCGGTCGCATCCGGAGCAACCGATGGCCGACGACTGGAGCAGCTCGGGAATACTCGTGGTCGAAGAGATCGTCTCGCTGGAGAAGGTCGATCCTAGAGAGTGACGGCCCATCCAAAAGGGCCGGAGGTTCGCACCCCCGGCCCCTTCACTTCGAGCTCGCTCGAATTACCACTTTGAGCGAAACGGGTTACGCGCCCGGCAGCGTCGTCGTGTCGAGTTTCAGGCCCGGACCCATCGACGAGGTCAGCGCCACCTTGCGGATGTAGCGGCCCTTCGACCCCGACGGCTTGGCCTTGACGATGGCATCGACGAACGCGTCGACATTCTTGGCGATGTCGGCGTCGGAAAAGCTCGCCTTGCCGATACCGGCGTGGACGATGCCCATTTTCTCGACGCGGAACTCGATCTGGCCGCCCTTGGCGTCCTTGACCGCCTGTTCGACATTGGGGGTGACGGTACCGAGCTTCGGGTTCGGCATCAGGCCCTTGGGGCCGAGCACCTTGCCGAGGCGACCGACGACGCCCATCATATCGGGCGTCGCGATGACGCGGCCGTAATCGAGGTCGCCATTCTGCATCGCTTCCATCAGGTCCTCGGCGCCGACGACGTCGGCACCGGCGGCCTTGGCCTTGTCGGCATTCTCGCCGCGCGCGAAAACCGCGACCTTGACGTCCTTGCCCGTGCCCGACGGCAGCGTGACGACGCCGCGGACCATCTGGTCGGCATGGCGCGGATCGACGCCGAGGTTCATCGCGATCTCGATCGTTTCGTCGAACTTCTTCGACGCGAACGATTTGAGCGTCTTGATCGCCTCATCGACGCCGTACAGCTTCTCGCTGTCGAGCTCGGCAAGAGTCTTTTGCTTTTTGGTCAATTTGGTCATGTGCTTAGCCCTCCACCACGTCGAGGCCCATCGAACGGGCGCTGCCTTCGATGATCTTGGTCGCCTGATCGATATCGTTGGCGTTGAGATCGGCCATCTTCTGCTCGGCGATCTCGCTCAGCTGCGAACGCTTGATCGTTCCGGCCGAAATCTTGCCGGGCTCCTTCGAACCCGATTTCAACTTGGCGGCCTTTTTGATCAGGAAGCTCGCCGGCGGCGACTTGGTGGTGAACGAGAAGCTGCGATCGGCATAGACGGTGATCGTCGTCGGGATCGGCATGTTCTTTTCAAGGTCGTTCGTCGCGGCGTTGAACGCCTTGCAGAATTCCATGATGTTGACGCCGCGCTGACCCAGCGCCGGGCCGATCGGCGGCGACGGGTTGGCGGTGCCGGCGGGCACCTGCAGCTTGATATAGCCGGTAATCTTCTTTGCCATGATATGGCTCCTTTCATTCTGTCTGGGCGGCCGCACGAGGCGATGGCCCATCAAATTAAGCGGTCGAACGGACGGGCATCACCCCATCCTCCCGCAGCGGATGCTCCCGAGGGAGCGTTTCACAAGGCCGCAGCCTCGGGAAATTACTTGGCCAGTTCGACTTCCTCGAAATCGAGCTCGACCGGCGTGGCGCGACCGAAGATCGACACCGACACCTTGACCTTGGCCTTGTCGAAATCGAGTTCCTCGACCGTGCCGGAGAAGCTCGCGAACGGGCCGCCCAGCACCTTGACCTGGTCGCCGATCTCGTAATCGACGCGAATCTGCGTCTTGGGCTTCGCGCTCGCCTCTTCCTTCGAATCGAGGATGCGCGCCGCTTCGACTTCGCTGATCGGGATCGGCTTGCCGCTCGATCCCAGAAAACCGGTCACCTTGGGCGTGTTCTTGACGAGGTGATAGACGTCGTCGTTCATTGTCAGCTTGGCGAGGACATAGCCCGGGAAGAACTTGCGTTCCGACTGGACCTTCTTGCCGCGACGCACTTCGGTGACGGTTTCGGTCGGCACCTCGACATCCTCGACCAGCTGTTCGAGGCCGAGCCTTTTGGCTTCGGACAGGATCGCCTCGCGCACCTTGTTCTCGAAACCCGAATAGGCGTGAATGATGTACCAGCGTGCCATTGTTATCTTTATCCGTAACTTAAGAGGCGAGCGAGATCAGCGATGCGACGACCCAGCTGAACACCGTGTCGACGCCGAGAAAGAACACCGCAAGCAGCGTCGTCATGATCAGCACCATGACGGCGGTGCGGATCGTTTCCTGCTTGGTCGGCCACACGACTTTCGCCGTTTCGGCGCGGACCTGCCGGATGAATTCGCCTGGATTGACCTTTGCCACTGTCTTTACGACCTCGTTTGATTCCGTTTTCAAACCGACCTTCGGGCAACGGCGTCACTCCCCGCTCCGGTCGCTACCGGGGCCGGGGCTGCGCTGCTTTCCCATGTCCGCGTGCCGGCGCACTTAACGATGACGGGCGCGCATTGCAAGACAAGACCGGCGCGCGGCGGCGCTAGACGATCGCTGCATCGACGAGTTCGTCGTCGCCGGGCGGTTCGAACAGGCTTTCGCACAATTCGGACGTCGCGCGACCGACCTCGAAGCGGAAGGTGTCGCTTGGCCCGCGATTGCGTTCGGCGAGTCGGCGCCATCGCTCGGCTTTCGCGGGATAGAGAAAATGAACGACGGGCTGATGCCCGCCATTGCCGACGATCAAACCGATAGCGGCCATGCCGACATCCCCGGCAAGGAGAGCTTCAGCACCCTTATCTCGAGGGCGATTCGTCCCCAGCGCGGCTGGCGGCTTGGCAGGAGTGCACGGACTCGAACCGTGGGCCCTCGGTTTTGGAGACCGATGCTCTACCAACTGAGCTACACTCCTGCAGCGCTGTGGGCGCATAGCCGCGAGCGCGACGCCGATCAAGCGCGGCCTTGCCTATCGCGGTCGCGCGCGTCATGCGAACAACCGTGACCATCCCTGCCGACATGCTGCTGCGCGCCTATGCGATGGGCATTTTTCCGATGGCCGACGACCGTGACGACGACGGGATATTCTG
The DNA here is from genome assembly GCA_009993585.1 of Sphingomonadales bacterium. GTDB lineage: Bacteria > Pseudomonadota > Alphaproteobacteria > Sphingomonadales > Sphingomonadaceae > Flavisphingopyxis. The sequence continues at coordinate 23,811 of JAACTG010000123.1, read as the reverse complement.
GGTCGAACCCGAACGCCGCGCAATCTTGCCGCTCGATGGTTTTCGCCTGTCGCGATCGTTGCGCAAGGCGATCGCCCGGAATCGATTTTTCGTGACCGCCGATCGCGCGCTCGCGCGCGTCGTGTCACTATGCGCCGACGCCGCGCCCGACCGGCCGACGACCTGGATCAGCCGCGAGATCGAATCGAGCTATGCTGCGCTGCATGCGGCCGGCCATGCCCATAGCATCGAGTGCTGGTCGCGTGATCCCGACCACGGCGATGAGGCCGACCTGCTCGGCGGCCTTTACGGCGTTTCGCTGGGCCGCGCATTTTTCGGCGAATCGATGGTCAGTCGCGCGCCCGATGCATCGAAAGTCGCGCTCGCCCATCTCGTGGCGCGATTGAAGGCGGGGGGATTTACGCTGCTCGATTGCCAGTTCATGACGCCGCATCTCGCCTCGCTCGGTGCAGTCGAGATCGCGCGCGACGAGTATCGCAATCGGCTTTATTGCGCGTTGTCGGGCGCCTCGTCGCCGCCCGCAGGCGCCGCACTGCCCCCTTCGTCGCCGTTCGCCGAGGCCGACTTCGCCGCGCTCGACGCCGTAGCGGGAGCCGGGGCGGGGACGCCGGGAAAGCTCATTGCGCAGCTTTTGACGTAGACGTCGTACACGGCATGTTCGATGATATTGCGCTCGGGTCGTTTCTGGAACAGCCAGCCCGAAAAGACGCGCGCCATCTTGCCTTCGCGATCGGCGACGAAAATGCGCACGAACGCCCCGGTTTCGGGCGGCGATTCCCACGGCGGCGTGGTTTCGCAGGCGCGCAGCTGAACGACGACGTCGCCGACGCGGCGCGCCTCTCCGGGCTTGAGTTCGAGATCCCGCGTCAGTCCGTTGCGCTTGTTGAGCAAGCCGAGCACCGCAACCCGCTCTGCCATCGGCGTGACCCCGGCAAGATCGCCTGCCGTGGCGGCAAGTTTTTCAGCCCTGAGCGATTCGGGCACGTCGGCGTTGCGTTCGCGTTCCTCGGGAAGATCGCTGGCGCGGCAGCCGCCGAGCAGCGCCAGCGCGCCCAACGCTGCAATGGCGAGCCGCATCGCGATCACCCCTCGGGCGACCAGGCTTCGTAGTCGCCCGTGGCCGCGGCGCGGACTCCGCCGGCTTCGAGCGCGCCCTGCGGCCGATAGGCGCGCGCAGTTCCGGTCAGGTTGCCGGTCGGTTCCTTTTCCCAGATATGGGGCGGCGGCAGGAAGCTTTCCGGGACCGCGTCGAAAGTGCCGTGAATCCAGCCGTGCCATTCGGGCGGGATCCGGCTGGCATCGTTCGCGCCGGCGTAAATGACCCAGCGGCGTTTGCCGTCTTTCGATGCGAAATAGGTGTTGCCGGCGACGTCTTCGCCGACCTGCTTGCCCGTTCGCCAGCTGTTGAGCATGGTACCGACGGTCGCGCCGTCCCACCAGGTAAAGATCTTGCCAAGAACACTCATGGCGCGGCGTTTAGCGCCGTGTCCCCCGAGGCCGCAAGCCTAAAGCCTCGCCACCGGCCGCTATTGCGGCGTCCACGTCCAGCTGACCGTCGCCGTGTCGTCGAGTCCGAGCCGTTCGGCGGTCCCCGCCGCAACCTCGAGCACCGCCGCAACTTCCCCGCCGCTAACCGCCGGTTCCTCGTTGCCCGGGATCGTGTTCTCGACGATCCGGTCGATCGTGCCGTCGGCACGGATATAGATCATGTCGATCGAAATGAGCATGTTCTTCTGCCAGAAGCTCGCGAATTTGGGCTGAGCGAAGGGAAACAGCATCGCCGCGTCGCGGGCGATCGACCGGCGGTACATCAGCCCCCTCTGTTGTTCCGCCGGGGTCGCCGCGACCTCGGCATGGAACAGGTGGCGCTTGCCGTCCTGCACGATCGTCACGGGAATGACCGCCATGCCCGCTTCGCTTTGCGCCGGGGCGTCGGCCATGCCGGGGGAGGCATTGCATCCCGCCAGCGCCAGCGCCGAAACCACCAGGGCCAACCCATGAAATTTCGCCATTTTCATTGCGTGAACCCTTTCCACCTGGCGTCAGTCCGCCAACATGTCCTCGATCGCTTCATCGCGCCATTCCGGGCCAAGGTCGAGCAGCTTTTTCGCCAGGCCGAAATCATGACCCGCACGGATCATCGTCGCCAGCTGGCGCGCGCGCGCCTTTTCGTCGGCCGGCGCGTCGGCGAAGGGGCCAAATCGCCGGCGACGGGCCAGGGCGACGATCGCGGAGGTCCGCTCGGTCACGCAGACCTGCTCGGCACCGCCGCGATCGGCTTCCTCGATGCCGTCGGCGAAAAGCATATTGGCCACCCGCCGCTGGCCGTAACCGCGTCGCATCAACGACCCCGCCTTGATCGCGGCATAGTCCGAATCGTCGATATAGCCTTTCCCGGCCATCTCTTCGGCCAGCGCACGCGGGTCGGGCCGCGCGTCGCCTTCCCAGCCGCGCTCGGCCAGCTTGCGCGTCAGATATTTCGTCAATTTCGCTCGCGTCGTCGCAAAGCGCGCGACATAGGCAAAGGCCATCTCCCGCAAACTGGCGGAATCCAATGGCTTAGCCGGTCGGTTTGGTCGTCTCTTGGTCACACAACATAATTGTGCCACAGTCGCGCCCGAGTTTGAACGATAGAGTATTGAATAAGGGGTTTCGACAGAATAGCGGGCGTCTCGTCCATCGCTGCGGCCAGGCGCCGCCATGTCGTTCAACATTAATTTTCGGAGCGGAATATCGGTGGCAAACCCAGCCGTTAACACTCTCGGACAGCCCGGTAAGGATCAAGTCATGTCAACCGCGTCGTCCGATCACGCAGGGCTGCGGCCTACGCCGACCGAGGACGCATTGACGCGTCGCTTTTCGGACTTCGCCACGCTTGGCGAAGCGCTTGATTACGCTGCGCGCGGTGTGCGCGGCCTCAATTTCCACGACCCGCGCGGGACGCTGGTGCGCGCTTACGGCTTCGCCGAATTGCGCGCGGACGCAATCGAGGCGGCCTATCGGCTGATCGATTATGGTGTAAAGCCGGGCGAGCGCGTCGCGCTGGTCGCCGAAACCGGACCCGAATTCGCCGCGCTGTTCTTCGGCGCGGTCTATGCCGGGGCTTGGCCGGTGCCGCTGCCGATGCCGACCTCGTTCGGCGGGCGCGACCATTATGTCGACCAACTTGCGGTCCAGCTGAAAAGCAGCGATCCCAAGACGCTCTTCTTTCCGCCCGAGCTTTCAGAAATGGCGAGCGAGGCGGCGAAGCGATGCGGTGTCGACGGCATCGACTGGGCACGGTTCGCCGACCGGCCGGCGATCGAGGCCCCGTTGCCCGAACAGCAGAGCGACGAGATCTGCTATCTGCAATATTCGAGCGGTTCGACCCGGTTCCCGCATGGCGTCGCGATCACCCATGCCGCGCTGCTCAACAACCTCGCGGCGCACGCCCACGGCATCGAATTGCAGGACAGCGATCGCTGCATTTCGTGGCTGCCCTGGTATCACGACATGGGCCTGGTCGGCTGCATGCTGTCGATCGTTGCCAACCAGGTTTCGACCGATTACCTCAAGACCGAGGATTTCGCCCGCCGCCCGCTCGCCTGGCTCGACCTGATCAGTCGCAACCAAGGCACCACCCTCTCCTATTCGCCGACCTTCGGCTACGATATCTGCGCACGGCGCATGTCGACGCAGATGAAGGCCAAGCACCGCTTCGATCTCGCGCGCTGGCGCGTCGCCGGCAACGGCGCCGACATGATCCGTCCCGACGTCATGCGCGCCTTTACCGTCGCCTTCGCCGCCGACGGGTTCGACGGCCATGCCTTTCTCCCGAGCTATGGCCTGGCCGAAGCGACGCTGGCGGTATCGATCATGCCGCCGGGCGAAGGCATCCGCGTCGATCTGGTCGACGAGCATCTGCTCGCCGGGACCGACCCGGTGCCGGGACAACGGCCGCGCCAACGCGCCATCGTCAATTGCGGCAAGGCGGTTCGCGACATGGCGATCGAGATTCGCGACGGCAATGGCGCGGCGCTCGCCCAGGGCGAAATCGGCAAGGTCTGGTGCAAGGGTCCGTCGGTGATGGCGGGCTATTTCCGCGATCCCGAATCGACCGAGGCCTGTCTGGTCGACGGCTGGCTCGACACCGGCGACATGGGCTATCTCAAGGACGATTACCTCTACATCGTCGGCCGCGCCAAGGACATGATCATCGTCAATGGCAAGAATTACTGGCCGCAGGACATCGAATGGGCGGTCGAACAGCTGCCGGCATTCAAGGCCGGCGATATCGCCGCGTTTTCGATCACCAACGACACCGGCGAGGAAACCCCGGCAGTGCTCGTGCAATGCCGTACCACCGACGATGGCGAGCGCGCCCGGCTGCGCGACGACATTCGGGACAAGGTGCGTGCGATAACGGGCATGCAATGCCTGATCGAGCTGGTGCCGCCCCGTACGCTGCCACGCACGAGTTCGGGCAAGCTCAGCCGGGCCAAAGCGCGGACCATGTATCTCTCGGGTGAAATAAAGCCTTTCGCCATCGCGAGCTGACCATCCCGCCCTGCATTGGCGGCCAGCCAGCGGAAATTTAGCCGAATTTCTTCGGTCATGATTACCATTCCCTAACTGTTTGGGGGGTAATCAGAGGGTGTGAAAAGCCAAAACGTACTCGATCTCGCGCATGACGAATTGCCATTGCGCGCCCTGGTTTCGCTCAGCGAACCCAAAGGCGTGAACTGGGAGACGATCCGCGGCGCGCAACTGGCGCATGCCGACCGGCTGATCACCCTGCGCGGGATCGCGTCGATCGTCATCGCGGTCATGTGTGCGGGGCAGATTTACGGTGCCATATCCACCGTCGCCCTGGCGACCTGGCTCGCCACCTGCGTCGCGCTCGGCATTTTTTCGTGGCGCTATCGCATCCAGCGTCCGACGCGGGGCGCGCTGGTCCAGGGCCGTGCCCCGATCATCCAGGACGCCATCGTCACGACGGCATTCGGCGCCTTATGGATCGGGCTGCTCTTCACGTGCGCGCCCTATCTAACCGCCAGCCAGACGCTGACGCTCTGGATCATCGGCGCGACGATCATGTGCGGGCACGTCGTCCTGCTGGCTTCGCTGCCCGCCACCAACCTCATCGCGCTGACCCTGTTCGGCGCCGGCCTGGCGACGATGCTCTATCGTGTGGACGACCTTATCGGCACCGCATTGACGGGCGGGTTCACCATCACCTGCGTCCTGACCTCGCTGCAAATCGCGCGCGATTTCATTCGTTTCAAGACCACCCAGACGACGTTGCACGACAAGCAGGAGACGGTCAGCCTGCTGCTGCGCGAATATGAGGAAAACGCCTCCGACTGGCTGTGGCAGATCGACGCCAATCGGCGGCTCGTCCAGGTCAGCTCGCGCTTTGCGCAGACCTTCGGCAAGACCCCCCATGAAATGGAGGGCGTGGCGCTCATGCAGGTGCTGGCCGGCGACCGATGGGAATCGGGCGACACTCCCGATGCACTGAGCGATCTGGCAGGCAAGATTCAGCGCCGGGAAAGCTTTTCCAACCTGCTGCTGCCGATGCAGATCGATGGCAATATCCTGTGGTGGGAACTGTCGGCATCGCCGCGTCGCGACAATGACGGCCGTTTCATCGGCTTTCGCGGGGTCGGTTCCGACGTCACCCAGCAGCAGGCATCGGCCGCCAAGATCGACCGGCTGGCGCGTTTCGACGTGCTCACCGGCCTGCCCAACCGGCTCCAGCTCAACGAAGCGCTGGGCAAGGCGATCGCACACAGCAATCAGTGGAAGACGCGCTGTGCATTCATGATGATCGACCTCGACCGGTTCAAGGCGGTCAACGATACGCTCGGCCACCAGATCGGCGACGCCTTGCTCGCCAAGGTCGCCGGTCGCCTTCACGCGCTGATGGACGGCAACAGCATGTGCGGGCGCCTCGGCGGTGACGAATTCGGCGTCGTGCTGAAGGAAATCGTCGATTCCAGCACGATCGAAACGCTCGGTAAAAAGATCATTCACTCGCTGTCGCAACCCTATCAGGTCGACCATCATACGCTGTATATCGGTGCCAGCATCGGTTCGGCGATCGGGCTGCGCGACGGCCGCACGATCGAGCTGCTGACGCGCAGCGCCGACCTCGCGCTCTACCGCGCGAAGGACAAGGGCGGCGGCGTTCACCATGGCTATGAACCTTCGCTCCACGCCCAGGCCGAAGAACGCCGCGTCATGGAACTGGCGTTGCGCAAAGCGCTCGAGCGGGGCGAGTTTCACCTCAATTATCAGCCCGTGGTGCGCGCCGCCGACGGCGTCATCGAAGGCTTCGAAGCGCTGCTACGCTGGACCAACAAGGATCTCGGCCCGGTTTCCCCCGCCAAGTTCATCCCGATCGCGGAAGACACCCGCCTGATCGGCGCGATCGGCGAATGGGTGCTGAGGACCGCTTGCGAAGAAGCGGTGCGCTGGCCCGATCACGTCAAGATCGCGGTCAACGTGTCGGCGGAACAGCTGTTCCAGCCCAATTTCGTAGGCACCGTCGTATCGGCCTTGTCGCATTCGGGGCTGTCGCCCTCGCGGCTCGAGCTCGAAGTCACCGAAAGCGTCTTCATCAACGATTTCGGGGTTTGCGCTAATACGCTCGAACGTCTGTTGGCGCTCGGCGTGTCGCTAAGCCTCGACGATTTCGGCACCGGCTATTCGTCGCTCGGCTATTTGCGGCGGACGCAGTTTTCGACGATCAAGATCGATCGCACCTTCGTCCAGGGCGCAGCCCGGCAGGCGCCCGAGAGCCTGGCGATCATCCGCGCCGTCGTGGCGCTGGCCGATGCGCTCGGCATGTCGACGACCGCCGAGGGTGCCGAAACCGAGCAGGAAGTCGAATTGATCTGCGCGCTCGGCTGCAAGAAGATCCAGGGCTTCTATTTCGGCCGACCCATGTCGGGCGCCGACGCCGGCGCGTTGTTCGAGCAGCATCAACCGGCGCTCGAGCAGCCGCGTCTGCGAGCCGGATAGGCCTTACGCGCTGCGCGCCGGATCCTGCGCCAGGCGACGTTCGATCCCGCGCCACAGTTTCTCGAACGCGAGCGTCGCCGGTGCCGATGGTGCAAACGCGCCGACCGGTTTCCTGATCGTCGCCATGCGCTCGACCACGCTCGCCATCGGAATGACCGGCCAGCGCGGATGATCGGCCAGCATCGCGCGATGCTGCGTGCGGCGTTTGTCGACCATCGAATAGACGGGCAAAACGGGCGCTTGGCGGCCCTTTTTTGCCGACATATAGCTAATTACCTCGTCAAACGCGCGAACCGACAGCGCCGACGGGATGACCGGCACGATCATCAGGTCGGCGGCGCGCATGACCTGTTCGGCGGTTTCGGTCAGGCCCGGCGGGCAGTCGATGACGATGCGGTCGTAGGTCCGCCGCAACCGGTCGATCAGCTTGGCCAGCCGGCGCTTCTTGCCGAGATCGAAGAAGATCCGGTCGATGCTGCGCAACGACGCGTCGGCGCCGAGCAGGTCGAGCCCGTCGGTCGTCGACGCGCGGATCATCGCTGCCGGGTCGCGCCCGTCGCGCAGCAGCGAGGCGGCGGTGCCGCTGCCTTCGCGGCCGTCGCCCGGCACGCCTATCAGGTGCGTCGCGGCGCCTTGCGGATCGAGGTCCCAGAGCAGCGTTCGCCGCCGCGAACGTACCGCCGAATTCCAGGCGAGATTGACCGAGATGGTGGTCTTTCCCACCCCGCCCTTCAGATTATAGACCGCGATCGCTGGCATGGTGCCGACCTAGGCCGCGAAATGTGACAGCAGGATGACAACGGGCAGCCACGCTGATCGCTGCCGCTGCGGGCGCATCAGGCGGCGTCGTCGGCGCCGGTCTCGATCCAGGCCTCGACCGGGCCCTTGAGCGTGATCGTCATCGGATTGCCAAAGCGGTCGCGGCTCTTGCCGGCGGCGACCTTGATCCAGCCCTCGGACACGCAATATTCCTCGACATCGTGGCGTTGCTTGCCGTTGAAGCTGATGCCGATACCCCGCTGGAGTATATCCATGTCGAAAAATTCGCTGCGCGGATTGTTCGACAGGCGGTCGGGCGCGGGCGGGTGTGATGCGGCAGCGGTCGCGGGCTCTTGCGTAGCGGCCGCGGCGGCCTGTTGCTGATCTTCGGTCATGCGCGCTCCCTAGCGCCCCCAGCTTGGCGAATCCAGTGCCGACGCGCATATGACGACCGCAATGCCGTCCGAACCCGATCCGCCCCCTCGCCTGCTGTTCGTCTACAATGCCGACAGCGGCTTCGCATCGGCCTTGGTCGATACGCTGCACAAGCTGGTCGCGCCGGCAAGCTACACCTGTTCGCTGTGCGCGCTGACCCACGGACCGCTGACGATGCGGCGCCGGTGGCGCGACTGGTTAGGCGAAGCGTCGTTCGAGGCGCGATTCGTCCACCGCGACGAGCTCGCCCGGCTTTATCCCGGAGTGACTCCGGCCCTGCCCTGCGTCCTCATCGAGAGCGAAACCGGCCCCGTGGACTTCTTGCCCGCGCAAGCGCTCGCCAGCATGACGACGCTCGACGAGCTCATCGAGAGCATCGAATCCGAACTCGCCGCGAGCGGACCAGCCCGATAAGAGGCAGGCGATGGGCGATCCGCTTGCGCGGTAAATGGCGCGCGCGGATCAGGCGCCGATGCTGCGACGGTTCTTCTTGCGGTCGTTGGCGTCGAGGAAGCGCTTGCGCAGGCGGATGTGCTTGGGCGTCACTTCGACCATCTCGTCGTCGTCGATATAGGCGATTGCCTGTTCGAGCGTCAGCCGCTTGGGCGGCGTCAGGCGGATGGCATCGTCCTTGCCGGTCGAACGGAAGTTGGTCAGTTGCTTCGACTTCATCGGATTGACTTCGAGATCGTCGGGCTTGGCGTTCTCGCCGATGATCATGCCTTCGTAGACAGCCTCGCCGGGCGACACCATCAGGATGCCGCGCTCTTCGAGGAAGCCGAGTGCATAGCCGACCGCTTCGCCGGTGCCGTTGGCGATCAGGACGCCGTTCTGGCGGCCCTCGATCGTGCCCTTGTACGGCCCGTATTTCTCGAACAACCGGTTCATCGTGCCAGTGCCGCGCGTGTCCGACAGGAACTCGCCGTGATAGCCGATCAGGCCGCGCGACGGTGCGCTGAAGGTGATCCGAGTCTTGCCGCCGCCCGAGGGGCGCATGTCGGTCAGCTCGGCCTTGCGGCGCTGCATCTTCTCGACGACGGTGCCCGAATACTCGTCGTCGACGTCGATCACGACGGTCTCGTAAGGTTCGGTCCGCTTGCCGCTCTCGTCCTCGGCGAACAACACGCGCGGGCGGCTGATGCCGAGCTCGAAGCCTTCGCGGCGCATCGTCTCGATGACGACGCCGAGCTGGAGCTCGCCGCGACCGGCGACTTCGAAACTGTCCTTGTCGGCGCTCTCGGTGACGCGGATCGCGACGTTCGATTCGGCCTCGCGGAACAGGCGATCGCGGATGACGCGGCTGGTCACCTTGTTGTCCCGGCTCTCGCGCCCGGCGAACGGGCTGTCGTTGACGGCAAAGCGCATCGACAGAGTCGGCGGATCGATCGGCTGCGCGGCGATCGGTTCGGTCACGCTGGGGTCGCAAATGGTGTTGGCGACGGTCGCGTTGGTCAGGCCGGCGAGGCTGACGATATCGCCCGCCTGCGCCTGGTCGACGGGAACGCGTTCGAGGCCGCGGAAGGCCATGATCTTGGTCGCGCGACCGACTTCGATGACCTTGCCGTCCATGTCGAGCGCGTGGATCGGCATGTTGAGGTCGAGGCGGCCCGAATCGATCCGGCCGGTCAGGATGCGACCGACGAAATTGTCGCGGTCGAGGAGCGTGACGAGGAAGCGGAATTCGGCCTCGGGATCGACGTCGGGCTGCGGCACATGGCTGATGATCGTCTCGAACAACGGTGCCAGCGTGCCTTCGCGCGCCTCGATGTCTTCGCTCGCATAGCCGTTGCGGCCCGAAGCGTAGAGCACGGGGAAATCGAGCTGCTCGTCGCTCGCGCCCATGGCGACGAACATGTCGAACACTTCGTCGAGCACTTCGGCGGGACGGCCGTCGGGACGGTCGATCTTGTTGACGACGACGATCGGCTTGAGGCCCAATGCAAGCGCCTTGCCGGTGACGAACTTGGTCTGCGGCATCGCGCCTTCGGCGGCATCGACGAGCAGGATGACGCCGTCGACCATCGACAGGATGCGCTCGACTTCGCCACCGAAATCGGCGTGTCCGGGCGTATCGACGATGTTGATGCGCGTGGTTTCAAGACCGGTATCGGGGCCGCCCGAGGCGGTCTCGACCTTGCCGTGCCATTCGACGCTGGTGCATTTCGCCAGAATCGTGATCCCGCGTTCCTTTTCGAGATCGTTCGAATCCATCGCGCGCTCTTCGACGCGCTGGTTGTCGCGGAAGGTGCCCGACTGGCGGAACAGCTGGTCGACGAGCGTGGTTTTGCCGTGATCGACGTGCGCGATGATGGCGATATTGCGAAGCGAGCCCATTGCGGACATGAAAAATCTCTCAACGTTCGTGAAAAAACAAAGCCCCTCCTTGATGAGAGGAGGGGTGGCGTGGGGCGAGGCTGGGCCATCACCCGCGTTCGTGCGCGCCCTTAGCCGAGTTTGTGCGCCGCGGCAAGATCAACGCCGACAAACGCGGCGGTGATGATGTCAGCGACAAGTGTCGCCAGCGCCGGGATCGAGGTCGAGGCAGCGTCCATCGACGTCGCCGGGCGCCAGTTTCAGCCCGATCACGCTCGCCAGCGTCGGCGCGATATCGACCGTCTCGACGCCCAGCGACTGTTCGAAACCCGCCATCCCCGTTCGCCAGAACAGCATCGGCACGCGGCGGTCGTAATCCCAGACGCTGCCGTGCGTCGCGACATAGCCCGGGCCGGGATCGGCGATCGGCGTCACGCGCGGCTTGAGCGCCACATAGAGATCGCCCGAGCGCGCGGCGTGATGGCTCGCCTTGACCCGCGCGAGGATCGACCAGCTTTCGGGCGGCCCCGCCGGCGCGGGCGCCGCCTCGATCTGCGCCTTGGTGAAAACCTCTGCGACCTGCGGGTGGCGCGCGATCGCGGTGACGAGCAGGCCGGTCAGTCTCGCCCGCTGCGCCGCGCTCAATTTCGGATCGAGATAGATATCGCTGCCGTTGAACACGACGCTGCCGTCGGGCGTCCCGGCAGCCGCATTCGCCGCCTTGGCGATCGCGGCGCGGTCGAAGCTCGCGGCGATCCGCTGTGCATCGGGCGCGCCTTCGATCCGCGCGCGCTCGGGCATGTCGAGCCCGCCATGGTCGGCGGTCAGCACGACCATGTAATCGACCCCGGTGGCATCGAGCCGGGTCATGAAGTCGCCCAGGCTGGCGTCGAGCGCCATCAGCTGGAGGCACATCTCGCTGCCCTGCGTGCCGAAGCCGTGACCGACATAGTCGGTCGCCGACGCGCCGATGCTGATGATGTCGGTTGCCGGCCCCTCGCCGAGCTTCATGTCGTAGACCAGCGCCGCCGCCAGCGCGAGCACCGCGGCATCGAACTCGGGCGAGGCGCGAAACGCCCTGGCATCGCCTGCCGCGCGGGCAAAGCGCCCTGCCCCCATGACGAGGCCCTCCTTGACCGCAATCGCGCGCGAGCGGTCGGCGCATTGGTCGATCGTCGGCGTTGCCGGCTGCGCTTCGGCGAGGCGGTCGGCGATCGCGCGATTGGTGCGCGTCACCGCATCCGGTTCGGCGCGTCCGGCATAGCTGCGAAAGCGCTTGCCGTCCCACCACCACAGTTCGTCGACCCGGTGCCCGCCCATCATCACCGCCGCGCGGTCCTTGCCCGCGACCGAGACGACGCGCGTCGCCGGATCGGCGGCCTTCATCCGTTCGCCCAAGGTCGGCACGAGCAGGTGCGTATCGCTGACGGTATAGTCGTCCGACGACGACCCCGCGACGCTCTCATCCTCGGCGCAGTACACCGTCTTGTCGGCGCGCGCGGCGTCGAGATCGATCCAGTCGTTTGCGATGATTCCGGTGCGCGCCGGGTGGTTGCCGGTCAGGATCGTCGAATGGCCGGGGCAGGTCTCGGTCGCGGCGTGGCTCTGATAGCCGCTGGGGAAGACGCCGCCCTGCTGCAGCCGCGCCAGCCCGCCGGAGAAGCGCGCGCGATATTCGGCGAACAGGTCGGCGCTCAATTGATCGACCGAAATGACGACGACGAGATCGGGAGCATCCGCTTCCTGCGCCGCGGCGGGCGCGGTATAGGAGGCTAGCAGGACGACGGCGGCAAGGGCAAAACGCATGATGGCAGGCTCCGGACGGGGACGGGATCTTGAGCATCAGAGCATCGCATGGCGACGCTGTCATGACAAACATTGCCATAGGTGTATTGTTTCGATAAAACAGCTTGTAAATAACCTGCGCCCCGGCCATTTTAGGACTATGATCCCCGGTTCGGACTGAGTGCCGACGCAGCAACAGCGAAAGACACGAGATGGCAGACGAAAACGCGACCGAGACCCAGACCGCAACGAAGACCGCCGACGCGCTCGACGAGCTCAAGCTGACGCCGCCCGATCCGGTGCCGGTCGTCGCGCCGGAAAAGGCGTCGGGCCTGGTGTCGCTGTCGATCGAGCAGAAATCCAAGCTCGCCGAAAAGGTCGACGGGTTCATCGACGATCTTGTCGCGCAGGACGTCAACAGCCCCGAATTCGGCAAGCGCGTCGACCTTATCACCAATATGGGTCGCTCAGAGATCATGAAGGCGGCGGGCCAGTCGAACCGCTTTCTCGACCGCCCGGTCCGCGCGATGGACCAGGAATCGGGCGTCGGCGCCGACCTCGCCGAACTGCGCCGCGTCATCGAGGACCTCGATCCGGGCAAGAAGGGCAATCTGCTCGCGCCGAAAAAGCTGTTCGGCATCATCCCGTTCGGATCGAAGCTGCGCAACTATTTCGACGGCTATAAAAGCTCGCAGGGCCATATCGCCCAGATCCTCAAGAGTCTCGGCTCGGGCAAGGACGAGCTCCTCATGGACAATGCCGCGATCGACACCGAGCGGCAGAACCTGTGGGCCGCGATGGGCAGTCTCGAACAGATGATCCACATGTCGAAGACGCTCGACGAGCGGCTCGAGGAGCGCGCCGCCGATCTCGACGCGACCGACCCCGCCAAGGCCAAGGCGATTCGCGAGACCGCCTTGTTCTACGTCCGCCAGCGCACGCAGGACCTGCTCACGCAAATGGCGGTGACCGTCCAGGGCTATCTCGCGCTCGACCTCGTCAAGAAGAACAACGTCGAACTGGTCAAGGGCGTCGACCGCGCCAGCACGACCACCGTCGGCGCGCTGCGCACCGCGGTCACCGTCGCGCAGGCGCTGGTCGGGCAGAAGCTCGTCCTCGACCAGATCACCGCGCTCAACACGACGACCGCCAACATCATCGATTCGACCGGCACGATGCTCAAGAACCAGACCGCGACGATCCACGAACAGGCGGCGTCGGCGACGATCCCGGTCGAGACGCTCCAGCGCGCCTTCCAGAACATCTACGACACGATGGATTCGATCGACGCGTTCAAGCTGAAGGCGCTCGATTCGATGAAGCAGACGGTCCACACCCTGTCGAACGAGGTCGAGAAATCGAAGGGCTATATCGCCCGCGCCGAAGGCGCCGAAGAGGCCAAGCGGCTGGGCACTTCGAGTCCCGCCGACAATCCGCTGGCGGCGCTTACATGAACAGCAGCACCGATATCGCCGTCCACGAATCGCGCGACGTCATCGAACGCAGCCGCAGCCGCCGCTCGGGGCACAGCGTCGGGCGCAAATCGCGCCATCTCAAGCTCAAGCACGCGTGGAAGAAATTCACCTTTTTCCTGATCGCGGTTGGCGCGATCATGATCGCGGCGAGCGTCGTCGGCGCGATCCTGGGCGGCATCCACTTTTGGGGCGTCATGATCGCGGTGCTCGCGATCGTCGGCGCCGGTTACGCCACGACGCGCTGGCCGAAACTGCCCGAGGCGACTCGCGCCACGCTGCGCGAAGCCGATCTCGGCCGCTTGCCCGCGCAGACCGAGCTGTTCCTCGAGGCGCAGCGCCCCGCCCTGCCGCCGCCCGCGCGGACGCTCGTCGACGGCATCGGCGCGCAGCTCGACGAACTGTCCGAGCAGCTGCGCACGCTCGACCCGCAGGAACCCGCTGCGCTCGAAGTGCGCCGCCTCGTCGCCGAGGACCTGCCAGAGCTCATCACCGGTTATCGCCGCGTGCCGCCGTCGCTCAGGACCAAGGAGGTCAACGGGCGCAAGGCCGACGACCAGCTGATCGACGGCCTTAAGCTGATCGAACGCGAAATCGGCACGATGACCGAGCAGATCGCCAGCGGCGACCTCGACCGGCTGGCGACGCGCAAGCGCTTCCTCGAACTCAAATACGACGGCGACGCGACGGCAGGCTAACCTGCCGTCGCCGCACCCGCGTCACACCTTGTCGGGATAGATCGGGCGGATGTCGGTCGGGATATCGCTCATCCCCGCCAAGATCGCCTCGGCCTGCGCGTCGAGATGCGCGTATTTGGCGAGGAACGCCTTCATCCCGGCATAATCGCCATCGCCCTGACGCGTGACGAGTTCGGCGAGCAGCGCGTCGAGCCCCGCTTCCATCTTGTCGTAATCGACGACATAGCGCCGCTTCGACGCATCCCAGGCGAATGCGCCCTTTTCCTTGAGATAGCTGTACTGGACCGCGGCACCGCGGCCATGCGCTTCGTCGATGCCGAACCGCACCGCGCGAAAGATGCCCGCGAAATAGGTGCTGAGCAGCTGCTCGCGCTCGGCCATCGGCAGTTCGCCGCGCTTCATCAGATAGAGGATCGACCACACGCCCATGACGTCGGCCTTGCACTCTTCGCTCGCCGAATATTGCTCCTTCAGCTCGGCGCCGACCGTCGTCTCGCGGCCGCCGACCTTGATCGTGCCGGGCCCGAGGCTGTGCGACAGTTCGTGGAACAGCGTCTCGTTGGTCATGTATTTCTTGACCACCAGCTTCGCCTGGTCGCCGGCGAGGACACGCGACGCGATCGGTTCGAGGATGCGGTCGTATTTCGCGCCGAGGACGTTGGCGAGGATGACCTTCTTGGCGCCCTTGGCGGCGCGCACGCGCTCGTCATTGGGCAGGTTGAAGGCGATCGTCTGGACGCCCGAGACATTGTCGCCGCCGCCGCGAATCTGATCGGCGACGAGGATCGGCGAATTGAACGGGCGACCGGCATTCTTGTACTTCGCCGCGACCGGCAGGTTGGCCTCCATGTCGGGAAGCAGCGCCTTGTAATGCGACAGCTTGGCCGATTCAGCGGGGTCCTGCAGCGTGATGAACGCCTCGAACGCCGTCTTCTGACCGTAGAGCCGGTCGGTGTAGACTTCATACGGTCCGATCACCGGCTCGATCGGCGTGCCCGATATGTCCATCCACGCCAGCTCGCTCTCGTAATAATCGTTGGTGCGAAACGCCTGCGCGCGCAGCGTCAGGAACTTCCTGAGGCTCGCATTGCTGGTGATCGCCGCGGCCTGTTCGAGATAGCGCGCGGCCGGCTCGAGCCACGGCTGGTATTCCTGGCTGTACGGCACCGCGACGAGCTTCGCCCCGTCGCGTTTGACGACGGTATAGCCGCTCGTCAGCGCGTCCTTCTGCTTGGGGTATTTGGCGAGATAGGCGTCGAGTTCCTGCTTCGACAGGTCGACCGGATAGAAGCCGGCACCTTCGGGCGCGCTGATCGATCCGAAGAACGGCTTATATTCGTCGAGCTGGTTCCACGGCCCGTTGTTGATGTCGTAGAGCGCGAGCAGCTTTTGCTTGTCGGCGCTGCCGCTGTCGAGAATCTGCTGCCGGATCGCGGGATTGGCGGCATAATATTGCCGCTGGTAGATCTCGCTCATCAGGTCGGCGGCCTTGATCAGCAGGTTGACGACCTGACGCTCCTCGGCGTTGAGGAAGCTGGTATCGGGATCCATCCGCACCGTCGCGAACTTGGCGAGCTCGGCATCGAGCGCGGCGCTCTGCGCCGTCGGCGCGCTCGTCGTCGCCTCGCCCATCGTCGTGCAGCCGCTTGTCGCAAGCAATGTTCCCGCGAGCAGGGCGGCGGTGGTCATGGTGAATGCGCTACGCATCGAATCTCTCCCTCGAATATCTGGTGCTTGCGTAGCGAACGCACGGCCGCCGCGAAAGATGCGCCGGCGCCGGCGTGGCAGGCGGTCCGCGCGAGGTAACTGGATGCCCCGTGAGGATTCGAACCTCAATAGACGGAGTCAGAGTCCGTAGTCTTACCATTAGACGACGGGGCATCGGGCGCGAGGCCAGGCGAAATCTGCCCGGGTGCTGCGGGCTGGCCGATTAGAAGCGCCAGCCGACGAAGTCAAGGCGCAGCGGCGGCGAACTGCCGGCACGGGCGGCGTCGCGCCTTGCGCCGTTGGCAAAGACCGCTAGCATCGCTCGACGCGCGGCATCGCACCGCCATGAATGCGAGCCAGCGCGATTCGGGAGGGACGCCCATGCGCCATGTCGCCATCGTCGGATCGGGTCCGGCGGGATATTACACCGCCGAGGCGCTGCAAAAAAAGCTCGGCGAAGACGTTCGCATCGACATCATCGACCGCCTGCCCGTCCCCTATGGCCTGATCCGGTTCGGCGTCGCCCCCGATCATCAGTCGATCAAGGCGGTGTCGCGCCGTTACGAAGGCGTTGCGCTGACCGAAAATGTGCGCTTCGTCGGTAATGTCACCGTCGGCGAGCATGTCAGCATCGCCGAATTGCAGGACCTGTACGATGCGGTCGTTCTGGCGACCGGCGCGCCCAACGACCGGCCGCTCGAAATTCCCGGCGGCGATCTGCCCGGCGTGATCGGCAGCGCCGCATTCGTCGGCTGGTACAACGGCCATCCCGATTTCGCCGATCTCGATCCGCCGCTCGACGGGCCCAACGCGGCGATCATCGGCAACGGCAACGTCGCGCTCGACGTCGCGCGCATATTGTCGAAGACGACCGAGGAGTTCGCCGGTTCGGACATTGTCGGCCATGCCCTGGCCGCGCTCGAGACCAGCGCAGTCCGCCATATCACCATCCTCGGCCGGCGCGGCCCGCACCAGATCGCGATGACGCCGAAAGAACTCGGCGAGCTCGGCCATCTCGCCAATGCCGCGCCGCGGCTCGATCCCGCCGATTTTCCGCCCGAAGGCGACGACGCGCTGCTCGAGCCAGGGATGCGAAAGTCGGTGACGCATTTGCGCAGTTTCGCCAACGACCCCGTCGCCAAGCCCAAGACGATCGATTTCGATTTCTTTGCCATGCCCGTGGCAATCGAGGGCGATGGCCGGGCCGAACGCGTCGTGGTCGAGAAAACCCGGCTCGACGAGCAATTGCGATCGGTCGGTACCGGCGAAACCTACACGATCGATGCCAGCCTCATCGTCACCTGTATTGGCTATCAGACGCCGCCAATCGAGGGCGTCCCCTATGAACATGGCCGCGGCCGCTTCGCCAACGATAGCGGACGCATTTTGCCGCACCTTTATTGCGTGGGCTGGGCACGGCGCGGCCCGACCGGGACGATCGGCACCAATCGCCCCGACGGTTACGAAGTGGCCGATCAGATCGTCGGCGAAGCGATGGGCGCAAATCGCGTCGGCCGCAGCGGTCTCGATACATTGTTGGCGTCGCGGCGGGCCAATGTCGTGACCTTTCGCGACTGGCAACGGATCGAGGCGGCCGAAATCGGCAATGCGCGCGAAGGCGCGCCGCGCGAGAAATTTACCGATATCGCCGCGATGATGAGCGCGATCGGATTGCCCGACTAAGCGCGTCCCGTGGGCTCGGGCGCGCGAACCATGTCTCGCCACCGATGCTTGATAAAGGTCAAGTGGACCTATGCCATGGTCCCTCTTATAAAGTCGACATGACGACCGAAGGGGATTTTCCAGACGCCGGAAGGCCGGGTGGCGGATTTCGCGACACCGGATCCGGCCGGGAAAAACGCGGTCAGGATCGCCGCGAGGTGAATGCCAGCGTTTCGACCCGCGAGCCCGGCCGCAAGCACGACGTCGTCGCCTTGCGCGACGTGTCGCCCACCGGATGCCGCATCTCCAGTTACAAGACGCCGCGGGTCGACGACCATATCTGGATCGGACTGCCAGGTCTGGAATCGCAACGGGCGACGGTCAAATGGGTTGCGGGCAACGAATGCGGCTGCGCCTTCGATCGTCCGCTCCATCCCGCCGTGCTCGACGCGTTGCTGGCCAAACTTTCGGCCTGACGCGCGGCGATATTCGAACGCGCCATTTCATCGCTCGGCATTTGCCGCTACGAGCACGCCGATGAAGACAGTTTTGATCATCATGGCCGGCGGCGGCATCGGCGCCGCGCTTCGCCACCTCGTCGGGCGCGGCGCGATCGCCATAACCGGCGGCGCGCTGCCCTGGGGAACCTTGGCGGTCAACGTCGCCGGCGGATTGGCGATGGGGCTGCTCGCGGGCTTCCTCGCGCGGTTCGGCAGCGGCACGGGGCACGACCTGCGCCTGTTCCTGGGCACCGGCCTGCTCGGCGGCTTCACCACCTTTTCGGCCTTCAGCCTCGAGGCCGCCAATATGATCGAGCGCGGCCAGATCGGGCTTGCCGCCGGCTATGCGATCGGATCGGTCGTGCTGAGCATTGCCGCCTTGTTCGCCGGGCTTTCGCTCGTGCGCGGGTTCGCCTGATGGCCCTTGCCCCGCCGCCTGCGCACAGCGACGACGTTCGCCAGTTCACGATCGAGGCCGAGGACGAAGGCATCCGCCTCGACCGCTGGTTCAAGCGCCATTTGCCCGACGCCAGCTTCAATATCGTATCGCGCTGGGCGCGGACCGGACAGCTGCGGCTTGACGGCGCGCGCGCGACGCCGGCGACGCGCGTCGTCGCCGGCCAGCAGGTCCGCGTACCGCCCGCCGAAGCGCCCAAGGCCGCGCGCCCCAAGCGCGAACGCGCCGCGCTGACCCCCGACCAGGAGGACTTCGCCCAGCGCCTCGTCATCTATCGCGACCGCCATGCGCTGGTCCTCAACAAGCCGCCGGGCCTCGCGACACAGGGCGGCACCGGTATTACCGAGAGCGTCGATGGCCTGCTCGATGCGCTCGAATTCGACAGCGACCATCGTCCGCGGCTCGTCCACCGGCTCGACAAGGATACCTCGGGCGCGCTGCTGGTTGCGCGCAGCCCGTCGGCGGCGGCGGTATTTTCCAAAAGCTTCGCCTCGCGCAACGCGCGCAAGATTTATTGGGCGCTGATCATGGGCATTCCCGACGTCTATAACGGCGTGATCGACCTGCCGCTGTCGAAACAGCCGGGATCGGGCGGCGAAAAGATGCACGTCGATACCGAAAACGGCCAGGCGGCCAAGACGCGCTATCGCCTGATCGAGCGCGCCGGATCGGCGGCGTGCTGGGTCGAGCTACAGCCGTTTACCGGCCGCACGCACCAGTTGCGCGTGCACATGGCGGCGATCGGCCACCCCATCGTCGGCGACGGCAAATATGGCGGGCGCGACGCGTTCCTGACCGGCAGCATCAGCCGCAAGCTCCACCTTCACGCGCGCAGCATCCGCATCGACGCGCCGGGCAAGGACCGCATCGACGTCACCGCCGAACCGCCCGAGCATTTCGCCGCAACCCTGGCGTCGCTCGGCTTCGATCGTGCCGCCGGCGATCTGCCCTTCGACGACAGTCCGCTGCCGGAAACGCGCGCCGAGACCAAGACGCGCGCGCGGGCGCACGCCAAGCAGGTGCGCAAATCCAAGCGCGGCGAACGGCGCGCGCGGAGCGAACCGCCGCAGGGCAAGCCCCCCAAGAGCAAGGCCGACCGCAAGTCCCCGGGCAAATCGACGCGCTCGACGCCCCGGCCATCACCGAAGAAACATTAGGGAAGCGCGATGACGGCACCGCAGAAAGACCCTGAAACCGTGGCCAGGCGGCGGTTCGCGCTGCTCGCCACGATCCGCCTCTCGGGCGCCGCGATTGCCGTGTTCGGACTGATGCTGCTCGGCGAGAAACTGGTCTTGGCCGGTCCGCCGACCGATCGATATGTCGGCGCGCTGCTGGTCGCCTTGGGCGTGTTCGACGTCACCATCTTTCCCGCCCTGATCGCGCGCCGCTGGAAAACGCGCAGCACGTCATGAAGCGCTTCTATCGCGCCGCCACGGTCGCGCCGACCGCGCACGGCTTTGGCGTCCTCCTCGACGGCAAGCCGGTTAATACGCCGTCGCGCCGCCCGCTGGAGGTACCGACTCGCGCGATTGCGATCGGAATCGCGAAGGAATGGAACGATCAGGGCGAGGAGATCGATCTGCGCGCGATGGGCCTGACTGGGCTTGCCAATAGCGCGATCGACCGGCTTGGCGACGATCGCGCCGGGTTCATCGATACGCTCGCCGCCTATGGCGCAACCGACCTGCTCTATTACCGCGCCGACGCGCCCGATGCGCTGGCCGGCGAGCAGGCGGCGGCATGGAACCCGATCCTCGACTGGTTCGAGCGCGAACATGGAGAAAGCTTCGTCATCACGCGCGGCATCGTCCCGGTCGTCCAGCCGCCCGCGACGCTCGCGGCGCTCAGGGTCGCGCTCGAAGAGCATGGCGACTTCAGCCTCGCCGCGCTGCACCCGCTGGTCACCATCGGCGGATCGCTGGTGACCGCGCTCGCGCTGGCGGCGGGCGAGCTATCGAGCGATCAGGCGTGGCAGGCGGTGACGATCGACGAAGCCTGGCAGGAGCGCCATTGGGGCGTCGACGACGAGGCGCACAGGACGCTGGCGCTCAAGCGCGCCGAATGGGACCGTGCGGTCGCGCTCCTTGCGATGCTCGCCTGACGGTCGATCAGTCTTCGAACAGCGGCGGACGCATTTGCATGTTCGCCGCGATCGCCTCCATCTGGTTCTTGGAGCCGAGCAAAGCCTGCTGTTCATGGCTTTCATTGAGCAGAATCTTGTCGCTGGCCTTGTCGAGCGCGGCGTTGGCGAGCCGTTTGACGCCGCGTACGGCATGCGGGTTGCGGCCGGCGATCTCGCGCGCGATGGCCATTGCGCGGGCCTGCGGATCGGCATCGACATGGCTGACGAACCCCGTTTCGCGGCCCGCCTCGGCATCGAATTCGCGCGCGGTATAGGCAAGCTCGCGCAGGTGGTCGTCGCGCACGCGGCCCTTCCATAAGGCAAAGCCCGCCATGTCGGGAACGATGCCCCATTTGATCTCCATCACCGCCATGCGCGTGCCGGGGGCGGCGACGACGATATCGGCCCCGCTCATGATCTGTAGGCCCCGCCGAACGCGACGCCGTGGACCGCCGCGACGACGGGTACCGGCAGGTCGCGCCAGCCCCAGGCGACATGCTGGAAGATATTGGCCCTGCCATAACTGCGCTCCATGATGTCGGCGGGCGCGCCCATCGATCCCATGCTTGCAAGGTCGAGCCCGGCGCAGAACCCCTTGCCCTCGCCCGAGAGGACGACGCAGCGGATCGCGGCGGTGTCGCGGACGTAAGCGAGCGCGGCGACGATGCCGTCGAACATTGCCGGATCGAGCGCGTTCAGCTTGTCGCCGCGCGTCAGGCGGACGTCGGCGATCCCGTCGGCGAGCGTGAGCGCGACGCGATCGTGGAAGATTTCGGTCATGCGGTTTTCCTGGCGCGATATTCGTCGACGAGCACGCGCTTGTAGAGCTTGCCGGTCGGATGGCGGGGCAATTCGGCGCGGAAGTCGAACCGACGCGGAACCTTGAACCCCGCCAGTTCAGCGCGGCACCAGGCGTCGAGTTCGCTTGCCAGCGCGGCGTCACCCGCCACGCCGTGCGCCGGCTCGACCACCGCGATCACCTTTTCGCCCATGTCGTCGTCGGCAATGCCGATCACCGCGACGTCGGCGACCTTGGGATGGATGACGATGCGGTCCTCGATCTCGCGCGGATAGATGTTCACCCCGCCCGAGATGATCATATAGCTCTTGCGGTCGGTCAGCGTCAGATAGCCGTCGGCATCGAGCCGACCGACATCGCCGAGCGTCGACCAGCCCTGGGCGTTCTGGCTCTGCGCGGTCTTTTCGGGATCGTTGTGATAGGCGAACGGCGTGGGACTCTCGAAATAGACGAGGGCGGTTTCGCCGACCGGCAGCTCGTGCCCGTCGTCGTCGCAGATATGGACGATCCCGTGCATCGCGCGCCCGACCGAGCCGGGGCGTTCGAGCCATTCGGGCGCGCTGATCGCGGTCATGCCGTTGCCCTCCGATCCGGCGTAATATTCATAGATCACCGGCCCCCACCAATCGATCATCGCGCGCTTGACCGCGATGGGGCACGGGGCGGCAGCATGGATCGCGCAGGTCATGCTCGTCACATCGTAGCGCGCGCGGGCCGCCTCGGGCAGTTTGAGCATGCGCACGAAGTGGGTGGGGACGAACTGGGCGTGCGTCACGCGGTATCGCTCGATCGCCGCCAGCGCGGCTTCGGCATCATAATGCTCCATCAGCACGACCGTCCCGCCGACACGATGCACCGTCATCGACCAGCGCAGCGGCGCGGCGTGATAGAGCGGCGACGGCGAGAGGTAGATCATGTCCTCGCCGAATCCGTAAAGTCCGCGCGCGAGCATTTCGAGCACGGTCGTCGCGGCGATGTCGGGATCGTCGGGCAGAGCGACGCGGATTCCCTTGGGTCGGCCCGTCGTCCCCGACGAATAGAGCATGTCGGTCCCCGCGCGCTGATCGGCGATCGGCGTGTCGGGCATCGCGGCGAGCGCCGCACCGAGATCGTCGAAGCCCGCATCGCCGGCGTCGACGGTCAATATCGGTACGAGATCCGCCAGGTCCCGCGCGACATCGTTCATCGCCGCCGATGTCAGCAACAGCCCGGCGCCCGAATCGGCGATCATGTAGCGCGATTCGGCGGTCGTCAGCCGCGTCGACATGCACACGAAATACAGGCCCGCACGCTGCGCCCCCCACGTCAGCGCATAGTAAAGCGGACGGTTTTCCATCTGGATGGCGACGACATCGCCCGCCGCCAGACCGCGTGCGCGCAACAACTGCGCGACCCGGTTCGACTGCCGGTCGAGCTCGTCATAGCTGACCACGCGCCCATCGGCGGCGGCAATGATCGCCGGGCGATGGGGATGGCTGGCGGCGTGCTGACTAGGGTGCATGATCTGCAACCTGCGGGTCGTCGCGATTGCGGTCAAGCGCCCATTGCCCCGCTTCAAGAGCCGGGATCGAATCCCGGCGCGCTGGCCAGAGCATAGCCCATCTCCCTGGCCGAGCGCAGCATCGACCAGGCGAAGCCGTGATCGATCCGCGAGCGCAACCGCGAAACATGGACGGCGACGCTGTTGGTGCCGGGATCGTGCTCGATTCCCCACACGCGCCGGCGCAGCGTTGCCGTCGATACATAGCAATCCGGACGGCGGGCGAGGTAAAGCAGCAGATCGAATTCGCGTCCCGGCATCGGGATTTGTCGGCCCTCGCGCTCGACCAGGCGAGCGAGCGGGTCGATC
This sequence comes from Sphingomonadales bacterium, assembly GCA_009993585.1. GTDB lineage: Bacteria > Pseudomonadota > Alphaproteobacteria > Sphingomonadales > Sphingomonadaceae > Flavisphingopyxis. The sequence goes on along the minus strand of JAACTG010000123.1, from coordinate 248 downwards.
GACAGCGGTCCGTGCGCGATCGGCCGCGCCGCCTCGCTCGCGCGCCGCGTCAGCGCCGCCACGCGCGCGTCGATTTCGCGCGGATCGCCGCCTGCTGCCATGACGTCGTCGGCGCCGTGGGAAAATGCCGCCAAGCGGATCTCGGGCCGGTCGTCGCACGCCAGGACGAGCACCATGCGCTCGGGATAGAGCGAACAAAACCGTGCCAGCGCGGCGGCCTCGCCGATTGCATTGCAAAAACCCGATAC
>JAACTG010000012.1 GCA_009993585.1 Sphingomonadales bacterium | reverse complement strand
CGGCGACGGCAAGGGCCGCGCCGGTTTCGGCCATGGCAAGGCCCGCGAAGTGCCCGAGGCGATCAACAAGGCGACCGCCGCCGCCAAAAAGGCGATGGTCCGCGTTCCGCTCAAGGAAGGACGCACGCTGCATCATGACGGCCGCGGTCATTTCGGCGCCGGCAACGTGACGATCCGCACCGCGCCTGCGGGTACCGGCATCATCGCCGGCGGCCCGATGCGCGCCGTGTTCGAATCGCTCGGCGTCGCCGACGTCGTGACCAAGTCGGTCGGCACGTCGAACCCGTACAACATGGTCCGCGCCACCTTCGAGGCGCTGACCGAACAGACCAGCCCCAAATCGGTGGCGCAGCGTCGCGGCAAGAAGGTCGCCGACCTGCTGCGTCGCGGCGGTGCCAGCGACAGTGTGGCCGAGGCCGACGCGGCCGCGGTGACGGAGTAAGAACATGGCCCCCACGAAAAAGACCACCGACAAGAAGACCGTTCGCATCCGCCAGATCGGCTCGCCGATCCGCCGGCCCGAATCGCAGCGCAAGATCCTGATCGGCCTCGGCCTCGGGAAAATGCGCCGCGAGGTCGAGCTTCAGGACACGCCCGAAATTCGCGGCATGATCAAGAAGCTTCCCCATATGGTCGAAGTCATCGACTAACCCGCCGGTCCCGAATTCGGGACCGCCAGCGCGAACACAGCGAAAGCGAGTGCAAAGACATGAAACTGAACGAACTCAAGGATAACGCGGGCGCTCGCAAGAGCCGGATGCGCGTCGGACGCGGCATCGGCTCGGGCAAGGGCAAGACCGCCGGTCGCGGCCAAAAGGGCGCCAAGGCGCGCTCGGGCGTCGCCATCAACGGCTTCGAGGGCGGCCAGATGCCGCTCCACATGCGGCTGCCGAAGCGCGGGTTCAACAACCCGTTCGCCAAGGATTACGCGATCGTCAATCTCGGCATGATCCAGAAGCTGGTCGACGCCAAGAAGCTCGATGCCAAGGCGGTGATCGACCATGACGCGCTCAAGGCCGCGGGCGTCGCGCGCGGCGGCCGTCACGGCATCCGCCTGCTCGCCAAGGGCGATTATTCGGCGAAGCTGACCTTCAAGGTCAACGGCGCGTCGAAGGGCGCGATCGAGGCGGTCGAAAAGGCCGGCGGCAAGGTCGAGGTGATCGTCGCCAAGCGGCTCCAGGCCGATATCGACAAGTCGGAAAAGACCGCTGCCAAGCGCGCCGCCAAGGCCGATGCCAAGGCGAAGAAATCGGGCAAGTAAGCGCTTGCCCGCGGATCGCACCAATTAGGAAAAACCCCGTCCGGCCTCTTGAAGGCGGTGGCGGGGTTTTCCATTTGAGGCGGCGGGGCGGGCGACAGCGGGTCGCGTTGTCGCTATCGGGGTTTTCCGCACCAGCAATCAGAATAGCGGCCCCGGCCGCACGGAATGGGAATTGAACATGGCGTCACGTGCCGATCCGTCGACGAGCCTCAATCTGGGCAAATTCGGTCAGGCGACCGAATTGCGCAAGCGGCTGTGGTTCACCATCGGCGCGCTGATCGTCTTTCGCTTCCTTTCGTTCGTGCCGCTTCCGGGCATCGACCCGGTCGCGCTGTCGACGCTTTACGACCAGGCCGCCGGCGGCGGCATCGCCGACATCTTCAACACCTTTTCGGGCGGCAGCCTTGAACGGATGAGCCTGATCGCGCTCGGCGTGATGCCCTATATCACCGCCTCGATCGTCGTTCAGCTCGCCGCCGCGCTGTCGCCGCAACTCGCCGCGATGAAGAAGGAAGGCGAAAGCGGACGCAAGAAGCTCAACCAATATACCCGCTACGGCACCGTCGCGCTGACCGCGGTGCAGGGCTATGCGATCGCCGCCGGCCTCGAAACGCTCGGCGCCAGCCAGGGCATCGCCGCGGTCGTCGATCCCGGCATGGGCTTTCGCATCGGCGCGGTGATCAGCCTCGTCGGCGGCACCATGTTCCTGATGTGGCTCGGCGAACAGATCACCAGCCGCGGCGTCGGCAATGGCGTCTCGCTGATCATCATGGCGGGCATCGTCGCGCAATTGCCGCGCGGCATCTCGCAACTGTTCGAACAGGGCCGTACCGGCTCGCTGTCGGGGCTGACGATCGTCGCGATCCTGCTCGGCGCCTTCATCCTGATCGCCTTCATCTGCTTCATGGAGCGCGCGCAGCGTCGCGTCCTCGTGCAGTATCCCAAGCGCGCGACGCAGCGCGGCGTGATGCAGGCCGACCGCAGCCATCTGCCGCTCAAGGTCAACACCGCCGGCGTCATTCCGCCGATCTTCGCCAGCTCGCTGCTGCTGCTGCCGCTGACGATCTCGCAGTTCGCGGGCAATGCCGTCGCCGGCGAAAGCGGCTGGGGCGATTTCGTCATCCGCCTCAACCAGCTGCTCCAGCACGGCTCGCCGCTCTACATGACGCTCTACGGCGTCGGCATCATCTTCTTCTGCTTCTTCTACGTCGCGGTCGTGTTCAACCCGGAGGAGACCGCCGACAATCTGAAACGGCAGAACGGTTTCATCCCCGGCATCCGCCCGGGCAAGAATACCGCTACCTATCTCGATTACGTGCTGACGCGCATCACCGTCGTCGGCGCCGGCTATCTCGCGCTGATCTGCCTCGTGCCCGAATATTTCATCGCGCAATCGGGCATCCCGCTCTATCTCGGCGGCACCAGCCTGCTGATCGTCGTCAACGTGACGATCGACACAGTGTCGCAGATCCAGAGCCACCTGCTCGCGCATCAATATGCCGACCTCATCAAGAAATCGAAGTTGAAGGGCGGCCTTACTCGGCGCTAAGCAGCTGATCTAGTATCGGCAGAGGGGAACGCATGCCTATCAATCTGATCCTGCTTGGCCCGCCCGGGGCGGGCAAGGGCACGCAATCCTCGCGGCTCGAGGATGCCCATGGCATGGTTCAGCTGTCGACCGGCGACATGCTGCGCGCCGCGGTCAAGGCGGAAACCCCGCTCGGGCTCGAAGCCAAGGCGGTGATGGCGGCGGGCGACCTCGTCTCCGACGACATCGTCTCGGGGCTGATCGGCGAACGGCTCGACCAGCTCGGCGCCGACACCGGCGTCATTTTCGACGGCTATCCGCGCACCCGCGCACAGGCCGAGGCGCTCGACGCGCTGCTCGCCGAACGCGGCCGTCATCTCGATCACGTCATCGAACTGGTCGTCGACGAAGACGCTCTGGTCGATCGCATCACCGGCCGCTTCACCTGCGCCGCGTGCGGCGCGGGCTATCACGACCGCTACAAACAGCCGCTCGAAGCGGGCGTGTGCGACGTCTGCGGCGGCACCGACTTCAAGCGCCGCCCCGACGACACCGAGGAAACGGTGCGCAAGCGCATGGCCGAATATCGCGCCAAGACCGCGCCGATCCTGCCGCTCTACGATGCCCGCGGCATCGTTTCGCGCGTCGACGGCATGGCGAATATCGACGCCGTTACCCAGTCGATCGAGGGCATCCTCGACGCCGGCTGATCGCGCTCGATTGCCTGTCGGCGAGGCGATGTGTACATTGGGCGGCGATGACCATTCCGCAGATTTCAAGCGCGCGCGCGCTGCCCGGGCGGGCCATCGCCGATACCATGTCGGCCTTCGCGTGACCGCGCGCAAGGCCGCAGCCCGCACCGCCAGGCCGCGCATCGAACTGGGCTGGGCCGAGCTTGTCGATCTGCCCGAGCTGCATCTCGACGACCTGCCGGCGAAAATCGACACCGGCGCACGCACCTCTTCGCTGCACGCCACGCATATCCGCATCACCGGCCCGGCAGGCGCGCAGACCGTCTCGTTCCGCGTCCGCAAGGCGCGCGATGCCAGGGCGCGCCAGTTCTCGATGCCGTTGTTCGAAAATCGCCGCGTGCGCAGCTCGAACGGCCATCATGAGGACCGCCCCGTCATCCGCACCCCGGTCGTGCTCGGCGGCATCGAACAGCTCGTCGAAATCACGCTGACGCATCGCGGCACGATGGCCTTTCCGATGCTCGTCGGCCGCTCGACGCTCAAACGTCATTATCTCGTCAACTGCCGCCGCAAATATGCGACGCGCCCGATTGCGCACCCATCCGCCGTATCAGGGGCCGACGCCATGCCGCCCGCCCCAGGAGATCCTAAATGAAAATCGCCATGCTCGCCCGCAATCCAAAGCTTTATTCGCATCGCCGGCTGGTCGAGGCGGCCGAGGAGCGCGGCCATAGCATCGACATCCTCAACACGCTGCGCTGCACCGTCAACATCGCCTCGCACCGCCCGACGGTGGTCTATAACGGCGAAACGCTGTCGGGTTACGAAGCGATCATCCCGCGCATCGGCGCATCGGTCACGCATTACGGCCTCGCCGTGCTGCGCCAGTTCGAAATGGCGGGGGTGTGGCCGCTCAACGAAAGCGTCGCCATCGGCCGCAGCCGCGACAAGCTGCGTTCGATGCAGATCCTCGCCAAATACGGTCTCGGCCTGCCCGTCACCGCCTTCGCCCACGATCCCAAGCAGACCGACGAGGTGCTCAAGATGGTCGGCGGCGCGCCCGCGGTGATCAAGCTGCTCGAAGGCACGCAGGGCATCGGCGTCGTCCTCGGCGAGACCGAGAAATCGGCCAAGTCGGTGATCGAGGCGTTCCGCGGCGCCAACGTCAACATCCTCGTCCAGGAATTCATCAAGGAAGCCGGCTCGACCGACATCCGCATCCTCGTCATCGGCGGCAAGGTCGTCGCGGCGATGCAGCGGACCGGCGCGCCCGGCGATTTCCGCTCCAACCTCCATCGCGGCGGATCGGCCAAGCAGGTCAAGATCACACCCGAGGAACGCTCGACCGCGGTGCGCGCCGCCAAGGCGATGGGGCTCAACGTCTGCGGCGTCGATATCCTGCGCTCGAACCACGGTCCGGTGATCATGGAGGTCAATTCCTCGCCGGGGCTCGAGGGCATCGAAAACGCCACCGGCAAGGACGTCGCCGGGCAGATCATCGACTTCATCGTCGCCAATGCCAAGCCGGGCAAGACCAAGACCAAGGGCGTCGGCTGACCCGCGCTCGCTAAAGCATCTCGTCCTCGTCGAGCTCGACGTCGGACAGGATGATGTCGCTGATCTCGCCCATTCGCTCCTCGACATTGTGGTAGCGGCGGACCTCGGCGATGTGGATCAGCGCGTCGCCGCGATTGACCACCGGCAGCGTCGCGTGACCGATGATGATGCCGTCGCACGGGGCGCGCAGATAGGCCTGTTCGGCGCCCGATATGTCGGTCACCAGCGCGACGATCTGGCCTTCGTTGACGACGTCGCCCGATAGCCTTTCCATCAGGCAGATGCCGCCCTGCGGCGCGCGCAGCCAGCCGGTCCGCGTCGATCGCGCCGGCGTCGGCAGCGGCAGCGCGAGGCGTTTCGATTGCAGCATCCCCATCGCGTTCATCACCCGCATGATGCCGCGCACGCCGGTCCGGATCGCGTAATCGTCGAAGCGCAGCCCTTCGCCCGCCTCGTAGAGCAGCATCTCGACGCCGGTATCGCGCGCTACCTTGCGCAGCGAATTGTCGCGCAGCTGCGACGCGATGATCGCCGGCGCGCCGAACGCCAGCGCCATTTCGGCGGCGCGCTCGCTGCCTTCGCTGATGCGGATCTGCGGCAGGTTCTTGCGATGGACCGCCGCCGAATGCAGGTCGATGCCGAAATCGGCGCGGCGGACGATCTCGTTATGAAAGATATAGGCGAGCTGCGAGGCGAGCGACCCGGTCGGCGATCCGGGGAAGCTGCGGTTGAGGTCGCGGCGGTCGGGCAGGTAGCGGCTGTTGGCGACGAAGCCGAAGACGTTGACGATCGGCACGCACAGCAGCGTGCCCGCCAGCGACCTGGGCGCGATGCGCTTGAGCAGGCGGCGCACGATCTCGACCCCGATGATCTCGTCGCCATGGATCGCGGCGCTGACGAACAATACCGGCCCGGGCTTGCGACCGTGGATGACATGGACCGGCAGGCAGGCGATCTGGCCCGACGAGACGCGGCTGATCGGCAGGTCGAACATCGCCACCGTTCCCGGTGCGATCTGCTCGCCCGAAAACGCGAACGGCTCGCCGGGCGCCTCGGGTTTCGTCGCTATCGCCATCGTTCAATCCGCCCCCCGGTCCGCCGGGCGGGATCATGCGCCGCCTCGCGCCGCTTGGCTACCGGCAATCCTCGACGACGCGCGCGACCTCGGGCCAGGCGGGGATGACGAGCGGTTGCGCGGCGCCCTCGACCTCGACGAGGAAGCGCCCGCGGCTGAAGATCATGCGGTCGAGCTGGGGGTCGGCAGGGGGGAGGCTGGCGACGACATAGCCCGGCTGGGCGGCGCTGTTGGCGAGCGGATAGCGCGCCGTGCCGGCGGTCGCGCGGACCGTCATCGCGGCGCTGCGCCCGGCTTCGAGCTTGCCGAGATGGGCCAGCTCGATGCGCCGCGCGGCAAGGTCGCAACGGACCGCGAAGCGCGGCGCCGCGTCGCTGCCGAACGAAGCGAGCGAGCCGCCGGCATTGCGCGAATAACTCCAGTCGCCGGGCGTCAGCGGCCAGTCGATCCAGTCGCCGGCGAGCGGCGCCGGGGCGGGCGCGGGGGCCGGCGGCGGCGCGGGACGGGCCGCCGGTGGCGGCGCGGGCGGCGGCGGGGCCGCGCAGGCGGCGGCGATCAGCGCGATCGCGCTCGCGGACAGGGCTTGGCAAAGGCGGAATGATTTCATGCAGCGGTCATGCCGCAATCGGCGCGCGCGATCAATCGCCGCGCGCTCGCCTCAGCCACAGTTTTCGATCACCTGGCGCAGCGGGGCGCCCGCCGGCGCGATCATGATCTCGCCATCGCCGATCTGGACGGTGACGTTGTCGTCGCTCTGCGCGATCGCGCGCACGACGGGATCGCTGACCGACAGGCGGCCGCTGACCATCGGCAGCGGCTCGGTGACGACATTGGCCTCGACGACCTTGATCTCGGCGCCGGTGCCGACCTTCATGTCGACGCTCTCGCCGGCGACCGCGACGGCGCGCGAAAAGACGATCTCGCGCTGCGTCGCGTCGCAGCTCGCGCTGAACAGCGGTTCGCCGTCGGCGGGGCCATAGGCGGCGCTGCCTTCGTCGCCCGACCAGTCGCCGGCGACGGTCACCGCTTCGTCGGCGGCGACGGTCGCCGCCCTGATCGCGGTCGCTTCGTTGGCGGCCATATTGGCCTGCGCCTTGGCGACGTCTTCGGGGCTTTCGCGGTCGGCGCAGCCGGTCAGGACGATTGCGGCGGCGGACAGCATCAGGGCGAATTTCATGGGCGACGGCACTCCTCGGGCCGGGGGTCGGGCGATCGTGCGGCGGCGGTTGCCGCGGCTATCCGCCCTAGGTGTCAGGCCGCGCTCGCATAAGCAAGCGGGCGTTGGCCGATATGGTTGTAGGTCTTGGGGCCGAGGTCGAGCCGGAGCGGCCCCATTTTCTCCGCGCCCTCGGCATCGACGCCGACGAGATAGGCGAGCGGGACGTGCGCCGCCGCGCCGGCGCGAACGAAGTCGAGCGCCAGGCTCGCCAGCGGCACGAACAGCAGGCGCTGGCCATAGCGCACGCCGCGCGCCTCATCGAGCGGCAGGCCGAGATCGCCTTCGAGCTCGATCGTCTCGCCCGGCGCAAGCTGCGCGACGCGGTGTGCGATCCCGCTCGACGGATCGGCCATGAACGCGGCGATTTCGGCGTCCTGCCCGGCCTGGGCGGAGATCATCGCGCCGCGCACGACCAGCGCTTCGACCGGCGCGTCGCCGGTGTTGGTGATGCTGAGCGCATAGCGCAAGGCGACGCGCGTCATCGTCGCGGCGGCGTAATCGGGGATGAACCGGATTTCGAGCCCGGCGAGGGCCTGCGCGGCGGGCAGGGCGAGCGCGGCGGCGATGTCGGGCGCGTCCGCAGCATCGTTGGCGGTCGCGCGCGGCGCGGGCGGTTTCGCGGGCGGCGGGGCCACCCGCTTGGCCCGCGGCGCTTCGGCGAGCGGCAGGCCGACCGCGGGCTGCCAGCCGCCGCCGCGCCCGCGCGCGAAATACAGATAGGCGCCGCCGCCGACGAGCGCCGCGAATGCCAGCAGCCAGGCCCAGGGAACGCCGCCATTGCCGCCGCCGCGCCGCTGGATCGGCGCGTCGATCGCCGGGCTCGCCGGGCGTTCGCTGGCCGCTGCTGCGGTCTCGACCGGCTGCGCTGCCGCGTCGGTCGCGGTCGGCGATCGGGCGATCGCGGTCGGGGCGGCGGCGCGCTCGGTCGCGGCGGCGCGTCGCTGCGCCGGGCTTTGCGTCGTCGCGCTGCGCGTCGTCGGGGGATCGATCGTGATGCGCGGCTGCTGCGCGATCGTATTGCCATTGGCGCTCGGCGTGCGGGTCGGCGCGCTCGCGCTCGGCGCCGGCGTCGGCTGGGCGGAGGGGCGGCGCGGCGCGGGCGCGTCGGGGTCGACCGGGCCTTGCGGGCGCGGGCGCGTGTCGCTCTCGGGCCGGGGCTTGCCCAGATTCTCGATGCTGAAGCTGCCGGTTGCCGGCGGGGTCGTCGCACTGTCCTGAAGCGCCAATGCGGGAGTCGCGGATGCCATCGCCAGCAGCAGCGTCAATCCCGTCATGCGGGCGGAAAGGGGAAATCGGTGGCTGGTCATGATTCTGTCGGCCCGCCCATATCAAACTCTGCGGCGCTTGCCACTGTCGCAGTTGCCGCTGAATTTCAGCTTAACCCGCCGATGCGCCGCCCGATCGCGGCGCACCGGCAATTCCCCGCTTGCCATCGCCGCGGCTTGGCGGCACGTCTGGGCGACGATGATGCTGTCCAGGATTCCTTGTCGCTCGCGCCCGACGCGCTGGCTCGGCCAGTGCGGATCGCCGGCACGTCCGCCGGCGGGGGCGCCGCCGCGCGGCTGACCGGGCGGCCCGCGCCGCCCGCCGTCGCTCGCCTGCCCCTCCCCTTGCCAGAAAGCCGCAATGCCATGGACCGCAAAGCCATCGAAGCCCGCCTGACCGACCCCGAACAGCTCGATTACGGCATCTATCTCAACGCCGACCGGCTGCTCGCCTGCCAGAAACCGTGGGACGACCTCGTCAACGGGGACGAGTTGCAGTTCATGATCGTCCATCAGGTCGAGGAATTGTGGATGAAGCTGATGGCGGCGACATTGCTCGACGCCGACGCGGCGATGGCGGCGAAACAGGGGCTCAAGGCGCTATCGCTGCTGCAGCGCGTCCACGTCATCCAGCGGCTGATGACCGCGCAGCTCGACCTGATCGAGACGATGTCGCCCAAGGCCTATCAGCAGATCCGGCTCAATCTCGGCAATGGCAGCGGTCAGGAATCGCCCGGATTTCGCGTCCTGCTCGAAATGCCGCCGCATCTTTGGGCGACCTACAAGAAGCGCTATCTCGATGGCGCCGGGCGCAACGTTCGCGACGTCTACGATACCGGTTACAGCCATGACGAGGCCTATGTCCTCGCCGAGGCGCTGCTCGAATTCGACGAACAGTTCCAAAAATTCCGCTCAGCGCACATCCTGCTCGTCAATCGTTCGATCGGTCTCGGTTCGGTGTCGATCAAGGGCCGTTCGGTCGACCTGCTTAACGCCGGTGCCCGGCACCGTTTCTTCCCCGACTTGTGGCAGGTGCGCGGTGAGATGACCGATGAATGGGGGACCGAATACGGCCGTAAGCGCGACAGCCTGTCCGATCTTGAAGCGGGTCGGCGCACCCCCGGCCACGGCCACGGCTGACGCGTCGGCCGTAATGCTCGGCTAGAGTTCGGATCGTGGTGCCGCCCGGTCGCGCGCTTTGGCCGGCGCGTCGTGCAGATCGAGGAAATCGGTGAACGGCTCGCCGTAATAGTCGTCGAGCACTTCGCCGGGCAGGCGAAACGGCACCGAACTGTCGCTGTTCCACAGCATCGCGATACCGACCTTAGTTTTCGGATCGAAGATCAGCGTCGATCGATAGCCCGCCACCGCGCCGCTATGGCCGACCAGGTGGTGGCCGCGGAAATCGAAGCTGCGCCAGGCGAGGCCATAAGCGGGATG
>JAACTG010000011.1 GCA_009993585.1 Sphingomonadales bacterium | reverse complement strand
TCGCCGCAGCCCGCCGGATCCGGCGATATTCCTGCCCTGCGCCAGATGTTCGGTGACTGCTGGGAATGGACCGGCAGCGCCTATCGCCCCTATCCCGGCTTCAAACCCTGCGCCGGCGCGGTCGGCGAATATAACGGCAAGTTCATGTCCGGCCAGTTCGTCCTGCGCGGCGGCAGCTGCGCCACCCCGCGCGGCCATGTCCGGGCGAGCTACCGCAATTTCTTCTACCCGCACCAGCGCTGGCAATTCGCCGGCCTGCGCCTCGCCAAAGACCTCTGACACCCATCCGATTCCGGGAGCATCCATGTCCATCGTCCGAACCCTGCAACACGTCGACGCCGATCGCGACGGCATCGACACTGCGTTTCGCGACGACGTCCTCGCCGGCCTCGCCCAGCGCCACAAGGCGATCCCCGCGCGCTGGTTCTACGACACGCGTGGGTCCGGGCTGTTCGAGGACATCACCCGCCAGCCCGAATATTATCCCACCAGGGTCGAAACCGGCCTGCTCGAACAGGTCGGCAAGGATATCGCGGCGCTGGTCGGTCCTGGCCGCTGCGTCGTCGAATTCGGTTCGGGCAGTTCGGTCAAGACGCCGCACCTGCTCGCCGCGATCGACCCCGGCTCGTACGTCCCGATCGACATCAGCGGCGATTTCCTGCGCGATTCCTCGCGCAGCCTCGCCGAGCGCTTTCCCGACCTGCCGGTGATCCCGGTCGAAGCGAACTTCATGAACCCGGTCGCATTGCCGCACGAAGTCGACGGCCAGGCTCGGCTCGGCTTCTTTCCCGGCTCGACGATCGGCAACATGGTCGCGCGCACCGCGGTCGACCTGTTGCGCTCGATGCGCGATACGCTTGGCGGGCCCGACAGCGGCGCGATGCTGCTCATCGGCATCGACCGGATCAAGGATGTCGCCGTGCTCGAGGCCGCCTATGACGACGCCGCCGGCGTCACCGCCGCGTTCAACCGCAATTTGCTCACCCGCATCAACCGCGAACTCGCCGGCACCGTCCCCGAGGACGCCTTCGTCCATCTCGCGCGCTGGAACGACCGCTTCGCGCGCATCGAAATGCACCTCGAAGCTCAGCGCGACGTTGCGTTCCAAGTTGCGGGCCAGCCGTTCGCGATGGCGAAGGGCGAAACGATCCATACCGAGAACAGCCACAAATACGGGCCCCGCGATGCCAATCTTCTGCTGCGCACCGGCGAATGGACGCCGGTCGAGACCTGGACCGACGCCGACGACCGCTTCGCGCTGATCCTGGCGAAGGCGACCGAATACCGCACCGCGCCCTGATCGCCATGCGGTCTCCGCAGGGTGGGGCGCGGCGCCAGCATTGAAATGAATCGGAAAATTTCCGATTTGCAGGCTTTGCTTCGCAACCGAAACGGTCCGGCGGCGTTTCCCTTTGCATGATCCAGCCAGCCGACGACGGCGCGCATCCGCTCGCCGAGACCTTCCGTACTTTCATCCGCGAACCGTCCTTCCCCTGTGTCGGCGCGAAATCGGCGCTGGGCCGCGATAACCTGCGGATCATCGTCGCGCGCAGCATGCGCTCGGGCTGGGACGATCTCAGGATCCTGCCCTCGCTGATGGAACTCGCCGCCGCCTATCGCGCCGATCCCGAACCGTTCCAGTCGCTAGCCGTTGTCTTCGATACCGACGAAGGCGTTGACGAGGCCGAATTCGAGCGGCTGCTCTGGCAGCGCCTCCAGTCGCTCAGCGACAAGGACGAGTGGCTCGGACAGGAACCCGATCCGCGTGTCAGCCACGATCCGCAGGACCCGCATTTCGCGATGAGCTTTGGCGGCGAGGCGTTTTTCGTCGTCGGCCTGCATCCCGCCGCGAGCCGCCCTGCGCGGCGCTTCACCCACCCGGTCATCGTGTTCAACCTGCACGACCAGTTCGAGCGGTTGCGCGCCTCGGGGCTCTACGATCGCCTCAGCACCAAGATCATCGATCGCGACGTCGCGCTCGCCGGTTCGGCCAATCCGATGCTCGCGCCGCACGGCACCGTCTCGGCCGCCCGCCAGTATAGCGGCCGCGCGGTCGGTTCCGACTGGCGCTGCCCCTTCAGCGGCCGCGCCGCCTGACCAGACCTAGGACATGACGATGGCCCATGAAATCCCGCCCCGCTCGGGCGTCGCCTTCACGCTCGACAAGGGGCAGCGGCTGACCGTGATCGATCCCAAAGGCGAACAGGTCGCCGACCTGCTCGCCTTCGCGCGCGACGATATCGCCGAGGCGATCAGCTCGGGCCGGACGCTCGATTATGCCAGCAGGATCTACCTGACGACCGGCGACAGACTCTATTCGAACCGCAGCAACGTCATGCTCGACATCGTCGAGGACACGGTTGGGCGCCACGATTTCCTGCTGACGCCGTGTTCGAAGGACACGTTTCGCATCATCTACGGCGACACCGATCCGCACCGCGGCTGTTTCGGCAATCTCGCCGCCGCGCTCGCGCCCTATGGCGTTACCGAAGACATGATCCCCGTCGCGTTCAACTGCTTCATGAACGTGCCGGTCAATGGCGACACCGGCGAACTCACCGTCGAGCCGCCGCTCAGCAAGGCGGGCGACCGGATCGTGTTCGAAGCGAAGATGGACCTCGTCATCGGCCTCACCGCCTGTTCGGCGCTGCAATCGAACAACGGCAGCTTCAAGCCGATCCACTACGAAGTCGGCGAGTGAACGCATACGGCGCCGCGCTCGACGCCGACCGCGTCGCCGTTGCCGCTGCGCCGCCCGCCCCGTCGCTCGCCGCGCTCGCGCGGGTCTTTCTGACCTTTGGCTGGCGCCACCACCGCGTCCCGCGGATCGCCGATCCGGTCCGCTTCACCGACCTCGTCCAGTGGCGTAAGCTGTTCGATCACGATCCGCGCCAGCCGCACCTTGCCGACAAGATCGCCGCCAAGGAGCATGCCCGCCGCCTGCTCGGCGACGAATGGATCACGCCGACGCTATGGCATGGCGAGCGGCTGCCCGATACGCCGCAATGGACTGGTCCGTTCGTTGTCAAGTCGCGCCACGGTTGCAACCAGACGCGCTTCGTGCGCAGCGGCGGCGGAGACTGGAACGAGATTCGCCGCGCCGCCGCCCGCTGGATGTCCAAGCGATATGGCTATTGGCTCGACGAATGGCTCTATCGCGAAATCCCGCGCGGCATCCTGGTCGAGCCATTCATTGGCCATGGAGACACGTTGCCGGTCGATTATAAGCTTTACGTATTCGGCGGGCGCGTCACGCACATCCAGGTCCATCTCGACCGAGAGCACGACCATCGCTGGATGCTGTTCACGCCGGACTGGCGGCGGCGTTCGGCGGCGAGTGTCGATATCGACCCACCGCGCCCCCGATCGCTCGACGCGATGATCGCGGCGGCCGAGACTTTGGGGCAGGGGTTCGATTTCGTCCGCACCGATTTCTACGAGGACGCAGGGCGTCCGTTGTTCGGCGAAATGACCTTCTATCCTGGATCGGGTCTCGACCCGTTCGAGCCCGACGATCTCGATCTCGAGCTTGGCGCTCTGTGGCGCGCGGCGCGCGACTTTGCGCCGTCGCCGGTCGAAGCGAGCATCTGGGACGGCCTGTTCGAGGGCCTGGCACCCGGGGCGGCGCTCACCCGATCGGTGTGATGCCAGTCGTCGAGATGATGATTCCCGCGAGCGCCGCCGACATCAGGTTGGCGAGGCTGCCCGCGATCAGCGCGCGGATGCCGAGCCGCGCGATCATCGGGCGCTGGTTGGGAGCAAGCCCGCCGGTCACCGCCATCTGGATCGCGATCGAGCTGAAATTGGCGAAGCCGCACAGCGAAAAGGTGACGACCGCGATCGTATAGGGCGACAGCGTGCCCTGGATCGCGCCGAGTTCGATAAAGGCGACGAACTCGTTGAGCACCAGCTTGGTGCCGAACAGGCCACCCGCCTGGCCGGCCTCCGCGGCAGGTACGTTGAGCATCATCATCACCGGCTGGAAGACATAACCGACGAGCTGCTGGAAGCTGAGGTCGGGCTGGCCGAACCAGCCCCCGACCGCACCGAGCAGTCCGTTGGCGAGCGCGACGAGCGCGACGAAGGCAAGCACCATCGCTCCGACCGCGACCGCCAGCTTGACGCCGGTCTGCGCGCCCTGCGCGGCGGCCATGATGATGTTGGCGGGGCGTTCGTCGGCATGGCTCGCATCGGCCAGCTCGACCGGTTCGACACCGACGTCTTCAGGGTTATCGGGGACGATCATCTTGGCCATCAAAATGCCGCCCGGCGCCGACATGAAGCTCGCTGCGAGGAGGTAGGGGAGCAGTTGTTCGCCGATGACGCTGGCATAAGCGGCGAGGATCGTGCCCGCGACGCCCGCCATGCCGACGGTCATCACGGTGAACAACTGCGCCTTGGTCAGGCCCGCGAGATAGGGCTTGATGACCAGCGGGCTTTCCGACTGGCCGACGAAGATGTTGGCCGCCGCGCCGAGGCTTTCGACCTTGGTGATGCCGGTGACCCACTGGATCGCGCCGCCGACCCATTTGATGATCAGTTGCATCACGCCGAGATAATAGAGGATCGAGATCAGCGAGGCGAAGAAGACGATGACCGGCAGCGCGCCGAGCGCAAACGTGTTGGCGAGCGGGTTGGTCGCGCTCGGCCCGAAGAGGAATTCGGTGCCCTTGTTGGCATAGCCGAGCAGGCTCGACACACCGCGCGACATCGTGCCGATCACCGCGCGACCACCCGAAGTGCCGAGCACGAGGAAGGCGAATCCGGCCTGCAAGGCGAAGGCGGCGCCGACGACGCGGGGGCGAATCGCCTTGCGGTCGGTCGACAGCAAGAAGGCGATGGCCAGGATGACGACGATGCCGCCCAGTCCGATCAGGATATTCATTGTCTCGTTCCCTCCCCGAATTTCGAGCGGGCATAGCCGGTTGGGCGGCGCTGCGGAATAGCCAAAGCAAGGTCGTGTCACGGGCGCTTTGCGCCACCGAACAATTCCGTTATGCCCCGGCCATGACAGACACTGCCACCGCCGCCTCCGCCGCGCCCGCGACTCATCCGGCCGCCGCTCCCGCCACCGTCGTGCCGATCACGCGGTCGCTGTTCGTTTTCGCGTTGATCTATGGCGGGATGACGGTGCTTGCCGGGGTCCTCGCCTATAAGCAGTTCGCGCTGGGACCGCTCGCGGTCGAATCGGGCATTCTCGCCTTTCTGCTTCTCGTCGTGCTGTCGAGCGCCACTTCGCAGCTGCACGGCGAACGAATGGCGAACCGGCTGGTCGCCTGGGGCTTTGTCCCGCTGGCGATTTCGATCGTCCTCGTCCTCCTGGTGCTGGGACTGCCGGCTTCGAAGGATATGCCGGCCGAAAACCTCGCCGCCTTTGTCCAGGTCCATTCGCAAACGCCGCGGATCATGATCGCCGGTCCGATCGCCTACGGTGTGTCGCTGCTGCTCAACGTGTATCTGTTCAATCGGCTGCGCGGCGGGCGCGGCGATAGCGGCGGCATGGGCGTCATGGCGCGCGGCGCGATCGCGTCGGCGGTCAGCCAGGCGATCGACACGCTGATCTTCGTCACCGTCGCCTTTTACGGCGAATTCCCGATCACCGACCTGATCGTCGGACAGATGCTGGCGAAGGTGGTGCTGTCGATCATCCTCGTGCCGCTGCTCATTCAGGGCGGGATCAAGTTGGGCCAATGGCTCGATCGCGACCCGCTCCACTAGGCGGCGCAGACGACGGTTGCTGCCAACCGTATCACTCGGCTAAGACGGCCATCACGACCTGAAACCTGTCGGGGTATATATGCTCGTTATCGTACAGATCCTTTCGATCCTGCTCACCGCGGCGTGGTGGATCATCATCGTCCAGGCGGTGATGAGCTGGCTGATCGCGTTCAATGTCATCAACACCTATAACGACTTCGTCGCCAACGTCTGGACCGCGCTCGATCGCATGACGCAGCCGATCTATCGCCCGATCCGCAAGATCATGCCCGATTTCGGTGCGCTCGATCTGTCGCCGATGGTCGTCCTGATTCTGATTCTGATTCTGCAGAGCGTTATCCTGCCCGCCATGCTGCGCGCGGCCGGGTAGAGCGGGCATGACCGCCGAGATCATCGACGGCAAAGCCTTCGCGCTCGGCTTGCGCGAGCGCATCGCCGCGCTGTCGGCCGACTTCGCCACCAAGGCGGGCCGCCAGCCGGGCCTCGCCGTCGTCCTTGTCGGCGACGATCCGGCGAGCCAGGTCTATGTCCGCGCCAAGGGCAAGGCGACGCTCGCCGCGGGCATGCTGAGCTTCGAACACCGGCTGCCTGCCAGCGCGAGCCAGGACGAAGTCCGCGCATTGGTCCGGCAGCTCAACACTGACGACGCGGTCGACGGCATTCTCGTCCAGTTGCCGCTCCCCGGTCACATCGACGAACACGCCGTCATCACCGCGATCGATCCGCACCAGGATGTCGATGGCTTCACCCCCGAAAACGTCGGCCGGCTGGCGCTGGGCCTGCACGGTTTTGTCCCCTGCACGCCGCTCGGCTGCCTGATGCTCCTCAAGGATCGCCTCGGCGACCTCGCCGGGCTCGACGCGATCGTCGTCGGCCGCTCGAACATCGTCGGCAAGCCGATGGCGCAATTGCTGCTCGGCGAAAGCTGCACCGTCACCATCGCACACTCCAAAACCCGTGACCTGCCTGCCAAGGTGCGCGCCGCCGATATCGTCGTCGCCGCGGTCGGGCGCGCCGAAATGATCGCGGGCGACTGGCTCAAGCCCGGCGCGACCGTCATCGACGTCGGCATCAACCGGGTCGCCGGCGACGAACCCGGCACGGCCCGGCTGGTCGGCGATGTCGATTTCGCCACCGCCGCCGCGCATGTCCGCGCGATCACCCCCGTGCCCGGCGGCGTCGGACCGATGACGATCGCGGTGCTGCTGCGCAACACGCTGGTCGCGGCGCATCGCCGCGCCGGCGTCGCGCTCGCCAAGGACGCGATTTGACCACGGTATAGAAAGCCCGACGTTGCGATTGGCAATGGGGCTTCGCCGAAGGGTTCGAGGGACATAGTGGTTGCCGATGCCGACCCCGGCGCATAAGGGCGGCGCGAAACCACGGGATCGACTATGGCCGAGCTGTTCATTTCCGCATTCATCACCTTCCTGGTGATCGTCGATCCGCCGGGCTGCGCGCCGATCTATGCCAGCCTGACGACGGGCGCCACGCAGGCGCAGCGCACCGCGATGGCGGTCCGCGCGGTCGTCGTCTCGGCGGGGATATTGCTCGTCTTCGCGTTGTTCGGCCACGCGCTGCTCGGCGCGCTCGGCATCGATCTCGAAAGCTTCCGCATCGCCGGCGGGATCATGCTGTTCCTCATCGCGCTCGAGATGGTGTTCGAAAAGCGAACGCAACGGCGCGAGGAACGCGCGCAGGAAATCATCGACGATCCCGAGATCGACGATGTCTCGATCTTCCCGATGGCGATGCCGATGATCGCCGGGCCGGGCTCGATCGCCTCGGTCATGCTGCTCATGGGCACTTCGACCGACTGGGCGACACGCGGCGTCATCTTGGGGGCGCTCGGCCTCGTGCTTGTGATCACGCTGGTGGCGTTGCTGGCCGCCGGGCCGCTGATGAAGCTGCTCGGCGAGCGGATGGAAATCGTCATCACCCGCGTGCTCGGCGTGCTGCTCGCGGCGCTGGCGGCGCAATTCGTGATCGACGGCCTGCGGGCGAGCTTCAGCTAAGCAAAAGGGGCCGGTTTCCCGGCCCCTTCGGTATTCGTAAAGGCGTTCGTTTAGCGGACGGCGTTGACGTCGTCCTGCGTCACCGGGGTGATGCGAATCTCGACGCGGCGGTTGCAGCGGCGACCTTCTTCGGTGCCTTCGTCGCACTTCAGCTGCGTTTCGCCATAGCCCATCGTCGCCATGCGCTGACGCTGGACGCCGCGGCCGGCGAGATAGCTCTGCACCGACATCGCGCGCTGTTCGGACAAGCGCTGGTTGTAATCGGCGCTGCCCGACGAATCGGTGTGGCCGTAGATGTCGATATAGGTGCTGGGATATTCCTTCAGGGTGGTCGCCACCTGGTTGAGGACCGAGGCCGCCGACGAGCTGACGGTCGCGCTATTGAGCGCGAAGGTTACGTCGCCCGGCATGTCGAGGAAGATCTCGTCGCCGCGACGGTCAACATTGACGTCGGTGCCGGCGGTCTGCTGGCGCAGCTTCTTTTCCTGCTGGTCCATGTAATAGCCGACGCCCGCGCCGGCGACGGCACCGATGCCCGCGCCGACGATTTCGGCGGTGCGACTGTTGCGGCCGCCGATCAGGTCGCCGAGCAGATAGCCCGCGCCGGTGCCGAGCACGCCGCCGATGGCGGCTTTCGAGATCTTCTTTTCGCCGGTAACCGGGTCAGTGACGCAGCCGGTTGTGATCATGGCGATCGCCATGCTGACGCCGGTCAGGAATTTGGTGCTGTTCTTCATAATGTGTCCCTTTCGTCTGGGTGCTTGGTCGCTTCCCACAACTGGCTCATCAAACGGCGCACGCGCGCGATTGTTCCGCTTGCGCATCATCTCGCGACGATTGCGCAGTTGTGCGACGAGCGGCTAGCCGCTTATAGGCCTTAGCGTGGCCAACATCCCGATCTTCGTCCGACCTGCCAGCTGCGCCGCAAAGCGCGCAACGGCGCCGCAATGACGCCGTTCCCCTGGGGCGACGCCGTGATCATCCTTGCGCTGGTCATGCTCAACGGCGTCTTCGCGATGTCCGAACTTGCCATCGTCTCCTCGCGCCGCCCGCGGCTGCAGGCGCTCGAAAAATCGGGCAACCGCGGCGCTCGCGTCGCGCTTGCGCTCGCCGCCGATCCCGGCAAGTTCCTCTCGGTCGTGCAGGTCGGCATTACCCTCGTCGGCATCATCGCCGGCGCCTATTCGGGGGCGAGCCTCGGCGCGCCGGTCGGCGAACGATTTACCTCCTGGTTCGGCATCTCGCCCGATCTTGCCGGCACGCTGGGGTTCGTCCTCGTGATCGGCCTCACCACCTACGCGTCGCTGATCGTCGGCGAGCTGGTGCCCAAGCAGTTCGCGCTGCGCAATCCCGAACCGATCGCCGCCTTCATGGCACGCCCGATGCTGTGGCTGTCGAAGGCGGCGGCACCGGTGGTCTGGCTGCTCGACGGCAGCAGCGCGCTGATCTTCCGCCTGCTCGGGCTCAACCGCGAATCGAAACAGCATGTCACCGCGGAGGAAATCCACCTCGTCATGATCGAGGCGGCGCGCGCGGGCGTGATCGAGGAAAGCGAACGCGCGATCATTTCGGGCGTGGTCCGCCTCGCCGACCGCCCGGTGCGCGAGGTGATGACGCCGCGTCCCGAAATCGACTGGATCGACGTCGACGCCGACGCCGCCACGGTGCGCGAGCAGATCCTGTCATCGCCGCACACGCGCCTGCCCGTTGCGCGCGGATCGGCCGACGATATCCTCGGCGTTGTCGGCCTGCGCGATATCGTCGGCGTCCTGCTCGCGGGCGGAACGCCGGTGCTGTCGCAGCTGATGCAGCCGGCCGAGATCGTCCCCGACCAGCTCGATGCGATGGATGCGCTCAACCGGCTGCGCGCGGCCGAGGTGCCGATGGCGCTGGTCCACGATGAATACGGCCATTTCGAAGGGATCGTGACGCCGTCGGACATCCTGTCGGCAATCGCGGGCGATTTTGTCTCCGACAAGGATATCGGCACGGAACCGGCGGTCGTCGAACGCGCCGACGGGTCGCTGCTGATCGCGGGCGGAGGATCCGCAGAGCTGCTGGTCGAACGGCTGGGGATCGATCTTGCCGAGGATCGCGATTACGCGACCGTCGCGGGCCATGCCTTGTGGGTGCTCAAGCGCCTGCCCGAAACCGGCGATCATTTCACCGACCAGGGCTGGCGGTTCGAGATCGTCGACATGGACGGGCGCCGGATCGACAAGCTGCTGGTCAGCAAGGTCGCGCCGCGGATCAAGCCCGAGCCCGCTCCCGAAGCCTAGCCCAGCGCGCCGAACTTCGCTTCGAAGCCCGCGGTGTCGCCGGCCGCCAGCAGGCGCGCTTGCTCGACCCAGTCGTCGCGGCGAATGCGCCCCTGGAAAGCGCCGAGCTGCGCGTCGATGCGATCGATATCGGCCGCGTCCCACGCCGCAATCTGGTCGTAGCGGGTGACGCCCAG
>JAACTG010000010.1 GCA_009993585.1 Sphingomonadales bacterium | reverse complement strand
ATCAGCCGCGGCTATGCCAGCTTCGATTACGAGCAGATCGGGCTGCGCGAGGGGGACCTCGTCAAGATGAACATCCTGGTCAATGCCGAGCCGGTCGACGCGCTGAGCATGATCGTCCACCGCGGCGTCGCCGAGGCCCGCGGCCGGCACATGTGCGAGCGATTGAAGGACCTCATCCCGCGCCACCTGTTCAAGGTCCCGATCCAGGCCGCGATCGGCGGCAAGGTGATCGCGCGCGAAACGATCGCCGCGATGCGCAAGGACGTCACCGCGAAATGCTATGGCGGCGATATCTCGCGCAAGAAGAAACTGCTGGATAAGCAGAAGAAGGGGAAGGCGCGGATGCGGGAATATGGGAGCGTGAGCATTCCGCAGGAGGCATTTATCGCTGCGTTGCGGATGGGGGAGGAGTGAATTCAACCCCCTCCTGACAATCTAGTCGCTCTTGGACAGATTTGAGATCACGTCTAGCACAGTTTTCTATTCGCTCTAGTCTGACCATCAGCTTAGCCCTCTCATCCTTATCGGCATTAAGAATGCTGAGCGCATTATTATAGATCGACCAGCTCCCATACAATGCACCGCCGAAAGTGAATATCAGGCCAATAAAGGCAAAGAAGCCTAGTCCTCTCACCCAGTTTTGAGTACTTGTAACTTTCTTATCCGTCTTAGAGATAAATCCTGAAATAGAACTCACAATCGGGTTTCCACCGTTCGCCTTTTGCAGGTATTCGGCAGCAGAAAGCCAACGTTTATTTTTAGGGAAAACTCTAAAGTCGTCTTTTTCTAATTCGTAGCCATCTTTTTTTGACGTTTGACCGAATAGGGTTTTAGAGAATTCTATCCAGACAATCTTTTCTCCGCTTGCGATGGTGTACGGCGAGCTTGTTAAATTATGCAATGGTATCAAAAGTTTTCCTCGGAAGCCCGGATCTACTATCGGGCCCGTTCCAAGTAACAATCCTCTATGAACTAGTTTAATATGTAAATTGAAGCGCACAGCAATATAGTTTGGAAGCCTGAACTCAACGTCAGTTTCCACGAACGTTATTGAATTTGGAGCTAATATAACTTCGTTTTGTTTGCTATTTTGTACGGGGAGGATGTTCTTGGTCCCATCCCCGTTCCATGAGAATGCATCGCCAGAAATTCCTACTTCATAGGTGGCGCCTTTGAGAAATTTTTCGTCGAATTGAAAAATAAGCCCTGTTACGCGAGCATAATTTGTAATTTGTTCAGCCGTTAGCATTGACGGAAAAATATCGTCAAACGGGTCTTCGCTCTCCCACCAATCAGCCCTATCCTCCGCATCGGCGGGTTTCGTAGGGAATGATAAACGACATGCGTTCGCAGGGCGCCGCGCAGCCTTAGCCACTTTGTCGACCTTCCCAGCAAAAGTCTTCTCGCGAAAATTTCTCAACCGTATTCGGACTCGTTCCCACCCAATCCACATTTGCAGATATCCCCGCCTCTACCTCGGCTATAAACTTCTTGGTTTTTGCAGTAAACGGACCATTGCGGTTCACAAAGTCTATATAATCTAGGTGGTTAAGTACGATTTTAGTAGGCTTATTGACTCTAATTGCCGCCTTTACGAGTTGTGAATCAAAATGACCAACTCGTCGCAGTTTATTAGTTACACTAGTAAATTCTTGCAGCAGGTCAGGCCAACCGCCTTCTTGGGTAATGGCATGCCAAGTGGTCTCATTACTCAACGGTCCAGAGTCTCCAGAGACTCGGATTGGATGACAGCGGATTACTAGAACTATGTCGTCAACATCAATTGGACTCAAACCAGTCTCAGACAGAAGGCCGGCAGCGGTTGTGTCACGGCTCGTGCATTTTGGCCACGAGTCTCCGTGAATAAGAGAAAGACCGAATCCTTGCGTCCCCTCGATCAAAATTCTCGATTTATCTTGCAGAGCTGAAGACATTTCAGCAACAGTGTCTCTGATGTATGGCGCTAAAGCAGGCACTTCTGAGGCAGAAATCGCTGGCGGGAGCTGTGGGGCATACCTTGCGATACGAGATAAGACTGACGCGCCGGTACCAGAACTAGTGGAGCCGATACTCTCCGTCAATCTAGCCTGTTCCTCCCATTCAATATGTTCCTGACGGATGACCTGGGCTTTTGGGTCGATCAATAACTGCTCTCGGGGCAACTCTAGTTCTAATATCTCGCCAAGTAGTATGTTCGCATCGATATAAGACCCTGCTGGAATTACTGCTTTAACGCTCTTGTCAATTACGCCCGCAGGAAGTTGTCTTAGGACGTGCTTCTGCCCCTCGGTTGCATAGCCCGTATGGCCCGAATTGGATCCTCCTGGTCTGACAACATGAGTGATCGAGGCATCACGACGAACCATTTCAAGTGCAACTTTGCCTTTGCCTTCAGAACCATACTGACCCCCGACGACAATACTAATTGGCATTAGCTATCCCCTCCTTCGCACTTTTCCACGCGCTTTCGATCAGATCCTCTAATGTCGGAATATCTTTGATATTCTGAATACGGATATGAGCCGATTGAGTGATTTGCGAAATACCGTCTTCGACTGGATGAGACAATACTTGGTCGAAAGCCTCACCGGTTGCCGTCATATCCATACGGCACCGGCGAATTTCTTGCGGTGCCTCTATATGAATATGATGAAAACGACCACCAAACCGCTCCGAAAAATAGCGAGCATCTTCAGGCCACCTCAATCCATCAATCACAATCAAGGCAGGTGTCTCCGGTCCTAACCGTTCAATCGCCTTTCGGCAAAGCCAGCGCTGCCCTTTTTGCTCGTGCAGCTCCAAGCCAACACGTTGCCGGTTTGCCCTCGTGAGCTCTTCTTTTCGCTCTTTCAGAATGTCATCGATCACCGAGCTAATACGGGTGTAGGCAAAGCCTTGTCGTTCCAGATATCGTGCAGCAGTTGTTTTGCCTGCCGCGATCTCTCCACTAATTCCTATGACCACTCCTTGCGGTGGGCTGAGGTCCGGCACAATCATTGGCTCCTCTCCTCGCCCACCAAGCGCTTCCGTTCGACCCGCCAAGTGGAACGAGCCCACCAAGGCGCATGTTATCGCATCTAGCTCATCGTGACTGACAGGTTCGTTCACAAAACGACCGCTGACGCCAAATTCACTCATGCCAAGGGTGAGCCATTCGTTCCCTGCGCCTTTGCGCGGAATACCCATAATATCCTGAGCTGCCCCAGGATAGCATTCAATCACAGGAATGCCATGTGATCTGATCCGTGTCGCCAAGTTGATCCCGCGCTCGGTTAAGCGCTGCATGCTTTGAATTAAGCATGGATAAACGTTAATCCCGCGCCTTTTTAAAATACGTTCGCTCTGACGCATAATACCGCAAAAGCGCCGAGGGTCGTCGTCGGTCACCATCGTTCGCCCGACAGGCAAACAGAGTGGTGAGTCAATTGAAACTAGGTCAGGAGCGACTTCCAAGATGCGGGCTACGATCTCATCGTCTTCGCCCAATCGCGCTGTTTCGGCGTGGCTCCCTTGCATTATGCAATATCCCGAAGGGCGCGACGCAGAACCCGTTATGTCCAACCCGACAATCGTAGCATTCTCAGCCTTTGTTCCGTTAAAGATAGCTTCGAAGCTCACTTGGGGTCGCAAATGGGTGGGCGGACTCGGCAAGGAGGCTTCGGTGTGCGCTATTCCCCTTCGAACGTCTGGGGTCGAACAGAATGAATGTAATTCTGATAACCGAGATAGTAGGTCTGATGGAGCCAATGCTTCCATCACGTGATCAAGAATAAAGGTCATCGCGCGAACGTCAGCACGATTGTATTCAATCAGCTCACGAAGAGCGTCATGGTCGCCTCTGAGATAACGATGCCATAGAAGGACGGCCATGGCACCATCGACGCCCTGCACATCGTCTCGGCAGGCGATATTCAATATTTCTTCGATCTTTTTTTGCCCACCCGTCAGACCGAGCTTCCGGCACGCATATCTTAGATCGATATGGTGCTTCGGCCATGGGAGAGGACCGAAGGTTGATTCCAGAAAAGGTAAGTCAAACCCAGACCCGTTAAACGTGACTACGCTGCTAGCTGATCGAAGCGCAGCAACGAATTCCGCTGGATCTTGATCAGCAAGAACAACGTTATATTGTCCGTTGAGCTGATACCCAATCAGTGTGAGATAGTCGTAATAGCGACTTAATCCGGTGGTTTCGATGTCGAGAAATAATACGTCAGAAGGACGATCGAATATAGGCGAATAGCTGTTGCTAGTCTTCGGACGTCCGTTACCCACGATCGTTGGTTGAGCCGACGCGATGAGCGAGCGAGGCTCCGTTGTGGATAGCTGATTCATGAACCGATGGTAACCTGTGTGCGGCTCCTGAGAAAGGATGTTCTCACTCCCCCTCCCCCTGCACCCACGCCGCCCAGCTGTCCTCGGACGCGGCGGCTTTCCACAGGCGCTGGTCGCGGGCCATGCGGGCTTCGGCCTCGGCGCGGGCGCGGTGGCGGTCCTGGACATTGGGGCCGCCCCAGACGGCCGCGTGCGGCGCGACGCGGCGGTCGGGGTGCAGCCCCCCCTAATTCGTCACCAGATAAAACCCCCCGGCGCGCGTCCCGGTATTGGCGACGGCGATGCGGTAGCGCGCGGTGAAGACGGGGTGCCAGCGGCAGACGGTGCGCGGGGCGCCGACGGGGCGGCGGCAGACGTCCTTGCCTGCCGCGTCGGTCACCGCGAGCGCGAGGTCGGCGCCGGCCGCGGGGACGATCGCGATCTCCGCGCGCTGGCCCGAGAGGAACGACTGTTCGCTGGTGCTGAGCTCGCCCGGGGCGAGGCTCGCGCGGCGATAGGCGGGGCCGAGGACGCGGCCGCGATAGGGCGCCTGGCTGTCGCCCTGGCCGAGGCGGCGCGCCTCGCCCCACCAGGCGGCGTCGAGCGCGGGGGCGGCATCGTCGAGCGGGTGCGCGCCGAGCGCGGCGAGCGTCGTCGCGGCGGCGGCGAGATCGGCGCCATCGCCCGCGGCAAGCGCGCGATCGCCGCGATAGAGCGCGGCGGCGGTGCGCTCGACCGGGGTGATGGCGACCGGGCCGGTCGCGGGCGCGGCGTCTGCGGCGGGCCCGGTGCGATCGGCGGCGGTGGCGGCTGGCGGCGGCGGGCGCTCGGCCAGGTCGGCGCGCGGGGCGGCGGCGCAGCCACTCGCGAGCAGGAGCAGCGGCAGGGTGCGGACGCCGATCATCACGCGCCCGCGCTTTCGGGGCGGACGACGAAGCGCGCGCCGCGGTCGCTGTCCTCGCACGAAAGGTCGAGGCCGTGGCGGCGCGCGATCGCGAGCGCGAGCGACAGGCCGAGGCCGTGGCCGTTGTTCGACGACGCGCCGAACGCCCCGCGCTCGAACCGGTCGAAGATCGCGCCGCGCATCGCGGGGGGCACGCCGGGCCCGTCGTCCTCGACCGCGATGACCGGGCCGGGGGCGAGCGCGACCGCGACCGCGCCGCCGGGCGGCGTGTATTTGAACGCGTTGTCGAGCAGGTTGGAGAGCATCCGGATAAGCTGCATCCGGTCGCCGTCGAATGCAATGCCGGGGGCGAGGTCGCAGCTGAAGGCGATGCCGAGCTCGTCGGCGCTGTCGGCGAACAAATCGCAGGTTTCGGCGACGAGCGCGCTGAGGTCGAGCGCGACGAGGCCGCTCGAATCGCCGCGCCGGGCGGTGCTCGCGCTGATGTCGAGCAGCGAGTCGAGCATGCGGACGATCGCGCGAATATCCTGCCGCGCGGCGCCGAGAAGGTCGCGCAGGTCGTCGCGCTCGCACCCCTCGATCGCGCGCAGCAGGCGGCCGTCGAGATGCAGCAGCGGGGTGCGGATTTCGTGCGCGAGATGGTTCGACATGTCGCTGTGCGCGGCGACCAGCGCACCGACGCGTTCGAGCATCGCGTTGGTGTGGCGGGCGAGCTCGCCGATCTCGTCGCGGCCGCCGGGATCGTCGACGCGCGCATCGATCGCGCCCGCGGCGATCGCGCGATAGGCGGCGTTGACGCGATCGAGCCGGCGGCGCGCGCGGCGCGCGAAGGCGAGCCCGGCGAGGATCGCGGCGAGGACGACGAGGGTGCCGGCGACGAGGAAGGCGGTCGCGATCTGGCCGAGCATGGCGTCGCGCGAGGCGAATTCGCGCGCGACGACGAGCTTGGTATCGGGGCCGAGCTGGGTCGCGCGGGCAAGCGCGGCGCGACCCTCGGTCGCGTCGGCGACGGTCATCGTCCCTGCCTCGCTCGCCTCGGCCGCGAGCGCGGGCCAGCTGGCGATATCGCCGGCGAGCGCGCGGCCCGAAGCGTCGGCGAGCAGGTAATGCGGCGGATCGCCGGCCAGCGGCGCCAGCGCGAGGCGATCGGCGAGCCGCGCCTCGAGCTCGTCGCGCCCGCCGGCGGCGTAGATATCGGCCAGCCCGGCAATGTCGGTGTCGATGACGCGCAGCAGCGTCGTGCGGCTTTCGGCGCGCACCGCCCAGTCGGTCACCGCCCACAGCGCCGCCACCGCGATCGCCGCGACGAGCGCGATCAGCAGCGCCAGCCGCGCAAACAGCGAGCGCGCCGGGGGCGCCGCCTCAACCGGCACGCAGGCGGTATCCGGTGCCCCAGACGGTTTCGAGCACGGGCGTGTCGAAACCGTCTTCGAGCTTGCGGCGCAACCGCCCGACATTGACGTCGATGACGTTGGTCTGCGGATCGAAATCGAGATTCCAGACGTGGCGCAGCAGCATTTCGCGCGTCACCACCTCGCCGGCATTGTCGATGAGATATTTGAACAGCGTGAATTCCTTTGGGCTGAGCGGGATGTGGCGGCCCTGGCGATGCGCGGTGCGCGCCTTCACATGGCATTCGAGGTCGCCGTAGAGGATCACCGCGCTGTGCTGCACCTCGCCCGCGCGGCGATGCAGCGCGCGGATCCGCGCGACGAGCTCGCCCGGCTCGTACGGCTTGGCGAGATAGTCGTCGACGCCGGCATCGAGCCCCTCGATGCGGTTGTCGGCGCGGCCGAGGGCCGAGAGCATCAGCACCGGCGTCGCGATGCCCGCGTCGCGCAGCCGCGCGACCACCGCGAGCCCGTCGAGATCGGGCAGCATGCGGTCGAGCAGGATGACGTCGAAGCGTTCGGCCGCGGCGCGCGCGAGCCCTTCATGACCGGTCGCGCACCATTCGAGTTCGATCGCGTTGTCGCGCGCGACCGACAGCGCCAGCGCCGCGGTCTGGGCATCGTCCTCGACGAGCAGGCATTTGAGTTCGGACATGATCGTCGCCCCTTCGATTGGCCGCCCCCGATTAGCAGAGCTAAAGGCAAAACGGGGAATGACAAAAGCCGTTACCGGCGGCACCCGACAGGCGCGACTTGCCCGCGCCGCGCGGATACGCTTAAATCGGCTGCGAAATATCGGCAAGCGGGGGGTGGCATGATGCACGCGAGACCAGTGGCGATCGTTTCCTTGTTATTGGCGAGCGCGAGCCCTGCCCCGCTGTGGGCGCAGGCGAGCGAAGGCGGCGAGGCAACGAGCCGGCTCGCGCCCGCCGCCCAGGCGATCGTCGATCGCATCAACGGCTTCAGCGAGAAGGACCTGACCGCCGACCCGCAGGCCGACCTCGACGCGCAGCAGGCGTTGCGAATCGACGCCGAGGCGCGCGACGACATCCCGCTGATCGACCTGTCGACGCTCTATTCGAACATCGGCGGATCGTATTTCTACCTGCGCGATTACGACCAGGCGATCGCGTGGATGGACAAGGCCGCCGACTTCATGGCGCGCGGCGGCGGCGATCCCTCCGATATCGCGGGCCTGCACAACAATCTCGGCGCGATATTGGGCAATATGAACCGGCTTGCCGAGGCCGAGGACCATCACCGCCAGGCGCTCGCGCTCCGCCGCTCGATCGAGGGCGAGCGCGGACCGGCGGTGGGCAGTTCGCTGTTCGGCCTGGGCTATGTCCTGTTCCGCCAGGGCAAGATCGAGGAGGCGCTGCCGCTGCTCGCCAGTTCGGCCGAAATGCAGCTCGAATTCGGCAAACCCGGCGATCCGCTGACGGTGATGCGCGTCGCCTCGCTCGCCAGCGTCCAGACCAGCGCCGGGCGGCTCGAAGAGGCGGTCGCGACCGCGCGCGAGGCGGTGCGGCTGGGCAACGACACGCTGGGCATCGACCATCCGGTGACGGGCATCGCCTATAACAACCTGGGCAATGCGCTGATCGAGACCGGCCAATATGCCGATGCCATTCCGATCCTGCGCGAAACGCTGCGGCTGCGCGCGGCCAAGGACGGCGCCGACAGTTCGGGGGTCGCCTATGCGATGAAGAACCTCGCGACCGCGCTGCAGGCGGTCGGCAAGATCGACGAGGCCGAAACCATGGTGCGTGCCGCGGCCGACACCTGGCGGCGGAGCGGCGAAAGCGAGAATCCCGGCGCGCTCGCCTATATGGACGTCCAGGCGGCGGAGCTCGCCAAGCTGCGCGGCGACGAGGCCGAGCGCGCGCGCCTGCTCGACGCCGCCATCGCCGACATCGCGGCGAAGGTCGAGCCCGACAACAACGACCTCGCCTATATCCGAGCGCTCAAGGCCGAACAATTGCTCGACAGCGGCCAGCCGGGCGCAGCGCTGGCGCTTCTCGAACAGGCGCTGCCGGCGATCGAGACGGCGCTGCTGCCCGACCATGGCGACCGGCTGCAGGCCGAGTTCCTTCATGGCGAGGCGGTCTATCGCAGCGGCGACAAAGCGCGCGGCTTCGCGCTCGCCGATAGCGCGCGCCAGCGGCTGCAGGCGAGCATGCTCGATGCGGCGACGTCGCGCTACGACCTGATCAATGCGAGCACCAAATATGGCGCGCAACTGGGGCGTTTCATCGACCTTGCCCTCGACAGCGGCCACGCCGATGCCGCCTTTGCCGCGCTGCAGCTGGTCAACCTGACCGACCTTGCCGTGGCCTATGCCGATTCCGCCGCGCGGCTGGCCGCGGGCGACGGCGAGCGCGCCCGGATGGCCGCCGAGATCCAGCAATCGGCGCGCCAGGCCCGCGTCCTGCGCCAGCGCCAGGCGAAGGCGATCGAGGCCAAGGACGCGGCGCAGCTGGCGACGATCGAAGGCGAGATCGCGGCCAACCGCGCGCAGCTTTCGGCGCGCCAAGCCGATTTCGCGACGAAATATCCCGACAGCGATGCGATCGGTCGGCCCGAGCCGGTGGCGCTGACCGCGTTCGCCGCCGGACTGGCGCCGGGCGAAGCGATCATCGCCCCGGTCCGGACGCAGCGCGGCCTGGTCGTCATGCGGATCACGCGCGACGGGGTCAGCTCGGTGCGCAGCGCCCTGACGCTGGCCGAGATCGGCGACGATATCGACGCGATCCGGGCATCGATCGACGATGCGATGACCGGATCGAGCGACGGATTCGCCAGCGATGCGGCCTATCGCCTGTACCGCGCGCTGTTTCCCGAAGGGATTGGCGGGGCCCGGCGGATCACGCTTTACGGCGGCGGCAAGCTGGCGACGATCCCGCTCGGCCTGTTGCTGACCGCGCCGGTCGACGGCGACCTGCGCGATGCGCCGTGGCTGGTCCGCGAGGCGGCGTTCGACGTCGCCGCGCGGCTCGTCGTGCGCGATGCTCGCGCCGCCGCGCGCTCGTCCGCCGCCGCGCGGTTCGTCGGCATCGGCGCGCCCGTGCTCGGCGGCAGCGATAGCGCGGCGGGCGGGATCGAATATGCCGGCCTGTTCCGCGGCGGGTCGGTCGAGCTGGCGGCGCTTGCCGACCTGCCCGCGCTGCCCGCGGCGACCGCCGAGCTGAGCCGGATGCGCGACGCGATCGACGCCAAGGGATTGTTGCTGACGGGCGCGCGCGCCTCCGAGCGCACGATCAAGGCGACCGACCTGTCGCACGCTTCGGTGATCGCCTTTGCCACCCACGGGCTGGTCAGCGGCGAACTGCGCGGGCTGTCGCAGGCGGCGCTGGTGCTGACGCCGCCCGCCGCCGCCAGCGACGAGGACGACGGCCTGCTGACCGCGAGCGAGATCGCCGATCTCGACCTCCACGCCGACTGGATCATCCTGTCGGCATGCAACACCGCCTCGTCGGGAAGCGCGAACGAGCCGCTGTTTTCGGGACTGGCGCAGGCGTTCACCCAGGCCGGCGCGCGGTCGCTGCTGCTGTCGCACTGGCGCGTGCGCGACGACGCGGCGGCGCGCCTCACGGTCGATACGGTGCGCGGCGCGGGAAGCGGGCTCA
>JAACTG010000009.1 GCA_009993585.1 Sphingomonadales bacterium | reverse complement strand
TGTAATTCCAGAGGAGGTCGTAATCGGCCTGCATCTCATCCATGTAGCGGCGAGAGTGGCGAGCGATTGACAGGGCCTCGTCTTCGATGCCGTCGGTGCCAAGCATCCACGCTGCACCCATGCGGGGTAGGGCGAGCGGGGCGGCTCCGAATACGGCGATGGGTTCCCCGGTCTTGTCCGAGGTGATGACCCAACCGTGAGACGAGATGCTCACAGATCGGGGGAGAATGTCGTGGATAGGGATTGCCGAGGAGGCGCGAACCTCCTCGACATCCTGTTTCCGCATATTGGCTGCGATGCGGTCAAGCCACGGCCCCACGGTCTCCCAAGGGGTCTCACGCAGGTCGTGGACTGTTATCGTCATCGCAATGCTCTGTGCTGGAAGAAGCCCTCCCATTCCGCCGACACGAAGGTCGAGGCGACGTGTGTGTCGTTCGTCAGGGCCACGGTGCATTGCGCCGCGTCCCCGAAGACTTGGAAGGAGAACTTGCCGGTGTGATAGGCGGGCCGTCCAAGCTCCAGCTCCGCAGAGCCAACGACCATGCCGTCGAACGCTGCGAGTTTGGAAGGAACGACCTCGGTGATGGAGGGATCGGTCAGAGCCCCGTAAGGCGAGACCTCGGCTCGGAAGAAGCCGGTGCCCACATAGTTGACCGTGAAGGTCCGAAGGGTCAGTCGGCCCGTCGAGAGCGGTCGGTTCTGATAGTCCAGCGGGAATTGCCGCGAGAACTGGAACCGCATCTCATAAGCCTCGCCCGCCGTGATGGTCTCGGCAATCTGACCGGGGACCCGAACGGTCGTGGGGTTCAGCCACTCGTATCCTGCGGTGTTCACCAGAGCGCCTCCGACAGATGACGCCTTGCCTCGAAGGAGACGGGCGGAGCTCTGTTGGGGAGCGTAGGGGAACGTGAAGGTCGTCTTGTCCGCCGAGGAGTCGTAGGTCCCGGTGAGGGCGACACGTCGGTCCAGATAGGTCTGCTCGTCCTGCTCTGCTGGCTTGGCTTCCTCTGCGAGGTTCATGCGTTCAAGCCGGAGGTTTCCACCGTAACGCACGAGAAGGTAGAGATAACCGGCCAGATAGGTCCCAGAGACGACATCACCCGAGAAGCGCCAGCGGCGCCAAGCGGAGATGACCTTCTCGTTCCCGTTCCAGTAGAACTGATAACAGAAGACGTCCCGGCCGCCGGTCAAGGCAAACAGGGCTTTCATGTTCGGAGCCGCGATGAGATGCTCGATGTCCTCGGGGATGAAGTCGGGGACGTGGGCGGTGATTTCAGCCGCCGACAGGCCCTCGCTTCCCGCGAGACGGGTGTATTCCCAGATGACCGAATAGCCGTTCTGGTTCCCCGCGTAATAGACCTCGGAACCGATGGAGACCGGGCGGACCTTGAGGTTCACCTCGTAGCGCGTGACGGGGTCGATTGCGACCGAGCTAGGCGTCAGGCCGTCCTCGCCGTTCGTGATGCTGAACTGGACTTGGTCCGCGAACGCCATGATCCCGTCGTTGAAGGGCAGGGCGTAGTTCAACAGGGCGACGTTGGAGGTGGTGACAGCTACGTCGACGACGTCAGATGCGACTGCGTCGAGGACGGTATTGCGCCAGAAGTTGCCGAAGTCGCCCGCGCACGAGAACACGACGTTCTCATCGACCAGCAGGCCGAGGCGGTTCTGGTAGAAGAACACGTCCCGGATGGATCGGCCAATGAAGGTCGGCTCCGGGTTGGTATCAAGACTACCGACACGGCGCGGTGCCCACGAGAAGGGAGCGAACGTGAATGTCCCGTCCCCCTCGCGCACCAGCGCAAACGGCATGGTGTTCTGGTCGAGGTGGTTACGAAGGCCGTTCGGGACGGTCTCCTCCCACACTGCTCCCACGCGCCGCACGTAGAACGTGGTGAAGCCCGTATCGACTGATCCAGTGACCTTGTAGATCGAACCATTTGGGGCGTCTGCGGGGAGCTTCTCAACGCTCGTGACTTCGCCGGAGAACGTGCCGGGGCCTTTGTTCGCGAGATACGTTGCGACCGAACCGGCGAGGACGTCGAACGCGAAGCCGCTGCCAGTGAGGCCGCCAGAGCTCCGTGGGAGCCAGCGGGAGGCTTCGCTGTCGACCTGTGTTGCGTCCACGGTTGGGGACATCAGACAGGTCTTCTCGGTGTTCACAATGAAGGTGTAATCGGCGACCGTCACTGCCCGGAACTTTCCGCCAGCCAGATAGGCGAACCCGCCGGGACCATTAACGGTCTTTGCGGAACCGTCGGAGCTGTCGAAGACACGTAGGACGCCGCCGTCGATGACGACGATGTAACGCTCGGTCACGTCCCGGTTGATGTGGTGGATAAAGGCGTTCTCGGAGAAGGCTCCGAGGTCTGCCAAGTCCTCCGTCGGGGGCCGCTTGCCGACACCCTTTGAAAGGATGCCGTGGGTGTTCAGCTCGTCCTCGTTCTGATCCGAGGATCGGAGGATGGCCGGCTGGCGGCTCACGCCGTTGTGGATGGCGGATAGGACCCGCTGCCGTAGGCTCATCAGTAACTCCGGTTGTTGATGCGGGATGCCATTGAGGCGTTGCCCCGGAACAAGTTGGTCTTGCGGGTCCGACGCTCCTCACGCTGCAGGAGAACCCACGCGCGGATTTCGTCGTCCTCCTCGAAGCGGTCGAGGATTTGCGAGCCGATGAACTTGCTCTGGAACCGGCGGCCTGCCGAGATAGCGATGTAGCTCCGAGCGGCCTCTGGGAGGTCCTCGAAGGTGAAGCCCCACACAACCTCCACCTCGACCGGCGTGGTGAACTCAAAGGCTCCGGCGGTGCGGTTGTAGAGACGCATGACGCCGCCGGGGTGGCGGCGCTGAACCAGCTCGATTGTCGGGTTCGTGCTTTCAATCCCAAGGGCGTTCGAGGGGATCGCAATGAGCCCGTCGATGTCTGGGTTGAGCGTGTATTTGTCGTCCGTGTTGAACGCGAAGCCATGCAGGAGAACCTTGCGGGTCTGGGAGGCTAGGCGCTGCTTGGCGATGTTGACGTCGGAGATGCCGGTGACGGCAAGGGTGTTGACCGGGGCTTGCCCGATGCTCGCCAACATCTCGTTGACTGCTTCGAGCTCCGTCGTCGGGGTGATGTCGGGCATTGGGGAAACTCCGGGAGATGAAAAAATGGGCCCCACCTCCCAGAGGAGATGAGGCCCAAAGCCTATTAGGCCGGGATGGCGCCAGTGCGGAGCTCGACCGCGCACTTGGTGCGCAGCGGGTCCGTGCCGACCATCATCCGCGAGAGAAGCAGGGTGCCCTGCTTCTCGGGCTGGTCGACGATCTGGAACGACGGGCGCTGCACGAGAGCCGAGCAGGCCGCCATCGGGGTCCAGACAACGCCACGGGTCGTGCCGAACTTGGCGCGATACTTCGCCGGGATGTTGGCGTTCGCGCTGTCGTCAGCACCGAACACGCCAGCGGCAATGTTCGACTTGTGGACGTTGATGTCGTCGATGGTGGTGAGCGTCATCGACTTGACGCTGGCGGTGCCGCCGTTGGTGTCCCGGTTCAGGTTCTTATCGCTGCGAGCGATACGATACCACTGTGCGGGAGCCAGCAAGGCGTGGACCGGCTGCGAGTGGATGGGAACGTCCTTGACGTCCATCACTTCCTTCGCCTGCGAGATACCGTCGATCAGGATGTTTGCATCCGCATCGAAGCCGGCGTTCTGCAGCGCACCGCCGCCTTGGTCGCCAGCGAACAGCGCGGGGCCGCGAGCCGACAACAGCAGGGTGCGAAGGATGTTCGAGTCGTAGTGCTCCGCGAGGAAGCGACCAAGCTCGGTCGTGTAGGGCTGGCGAACGTCAAAGTGGTTCAGCAGCTCGTCGATGTCCGCGATGAACACGCTCGACACCAGCTTATCGTCAGGGCTGACGATGATTTCGGTGTGCGGGATCGTGTCTCCGGTGATTTCGGTGCCGGGGGTGTGGTAGCCGCCGGTCGCCTTCCAGATCGCCGGGAAGCGGAACTCTTTGCCCTTCGACAGGGTCTTCGACTGATGCTTGTCCATCAGCATCGTGTTCTTCTGGAAGGCCGTGATGACCTCGCCGCCGAACAGGGCCAGCATCAGAGCGTTTACGTCTGCGCCGCCATTTGCGTCCAAACCGGGGCGGTTCGGAGTGCTATCTGCCATGATATTCCTTAGATACAGTGGGTTGAAGGATGTTGTTGAGCTTCAACCTTAGACAGCCGGGGCCAGCCTTGGTTATCCCCGAAGGGGCCGAGGGGGCGAGCACGGGAGCTTCGGTGGTAAGCGGATACAGGGTGAGAGCCGCCCCCTGCGGTGCGCGCGTTGACGAGCCCCCGTCAGGGCTCAAACGCACCTCTCGTAGCTCCCCCGTCAGGGAGCCAGAGGAGAGGGCCATATTCGATTACTCGAAGGTGTGGATCGCCCGCGCGAAACGCTGTCCCGGAGCCAGCTCAATGCCGGACGAGAGGCTGCGCTGAACCTTCTCCTGCACCGCTTGGGTATAGGCAGTGTCGGTTCCGTAGCGACCATCCATCTGTGCCGTGACGAGCTCGTCCATGCTGCGATAGACGTCGCCCGTGGCGCCGGCTTGTCCGCCCTTCGGAGCAACGAGACTGCCTTCCGAAGGGTTCGCCTTGGAGAACTTGGAGTAGAGGTCGCGGACAGCGAACTCGCGGAGGCTCGGATTGTCGAGCGCCGTGTTGAAGGCGTCGATCCCGGCGTCGTCGAGATTGCGAGAGGCCCACGTAATCATGGCCTCGTAGTTGTCCTTGCCTTCCACGAAGCTGTGGAGCTGCGTGAGCTGCTGCTCCGTCTGGGCGCGAAGACCCGCGACGTAGAGGTCGGTCATTTCCCGAGGGATGCCGGCCTTCTCCAGAGCTTCGTAGGCTTCTGGGCCGAGCTCTTGGCCGGTCGCGAACTGTTCACGAGCGAGCTCGATGGCCGACTGCAGGGCGGGGTTCGAGGCGTCGTTCGCCGCGTCTTCGACCTGCTCTGCAACGGTCTTCTCGACCTTGCCGTCGTTCCGAGCCGGAGGCGTCTCGCCGTCCTGCACGGGCTCCTTCGGTGCCTCACCGCGGCTCTTTTCGAGTTCGGTGTAGCTCTTGAGGAGCGCCTCGGTGTTCACCTGACCCTTTTCAGCGTCCCAGAACTTCTCGGGGACACCTTCGGGGCGCTGTGGAGCTGCCGGGGTTCCGGCGGGAGGTGCCGGGTTGTTCGGGTCCGTCTGCTGGATGCCGGTTTCGGCAACAGCAATGGCCGCGCGTTCAGCTTCGTTGAACTGCGGGGTGCCGCTCGGGGCGGCCGGGGTCTCCGGGCCGCCCTGTGGGATAGTTCCGTCGCTCATTAGGTGTAGCTGACGATGACGGTGCCGTTCGCGCTTTCTTCGGCCGTTTCCGAAGCCTTCTTCGGCTCCGGGCGTTCAGCTTCGGTGTTGTCGATCACGAACGTCTGGTTGATCGTTTCGGTCTCACCGGCCACTTGCGGCGCGGCGGTCGGGACGGCTTCAACCTTGGCGGGTGCCGAGGTTTCGACCTTCGGCTCTGCGGCCGTCTTCTTTGGGGTGCTCATGGGTTATGCTCCGGTTGGGATGGGAGGACCGCCTTCTGCGACCATGCCGTCCATCACGCCCTTCGCCACTTGGGGCACTGCGCTCATGGCGGCCTGTTGCGAGGCGGCTGCTTGCTGTTCTTCTTGCTGAACCTCGGGCGACTTGATGAGGTCGTCGACCGCGTCGATGCCGTAGCTGTCTGCAAGGCGACGGCCGACCTCTGTGGGGTCGGTGATCTGGGCGAGGATTTGCTCGCCGTAACGAGCCTTCATATCGTCGAGCCAGCGGTTCAGACGGGTCGCAGCGTGGTTACGTCCAAGGGCCTCGAAGCCAGTCACAATGGTCGGCTTGATGGTCTCTGGCAGGTTCGGCGCTTGGCCGCTTCGCTGCAGGATGTAGAGGTAACGCTTGATGAGCGGGAGCTGGAGTTCTGCCGAGAGGACCGTGTAGGTCCCGCCGAGCACGTTTTCGAGCTCCTGCGCCATTGCGCGGATTTCCTCTGCCGTGACCCGCTCCGCGTTACGGACGGTGCCACTCTGGAGCAGGAAGGAGTGCGAGAGGCGAAGTTCGAGACGTTCGGCGACCGAGGAGGCCACCTGAAAGTCTGCATACTTCTCCATCTGGAGAGCCTTGACCTTGTCCGCGTAGCCGTGGACGTAGTCACCATTCTCGGCCTCGTTCAGCTCCTCAATGTCCGTCATCGAATTGGGTTCGACGAGATAGACCACACGGGAAGCCAGAGAGGCGAACTGGATGATCGACTTGGAGAGGTCCTCCAGCGACATCAAGTCACCAACGTATTCGCTGACGTGAGCGCGGCCATAGTCGCTGCCCGGAACTGCCTGCCACCGCAAAGCGATGAAGGCCGGGGCGTCCATTGGTGAAGCTCCTTCGGAGTTCGGGACGATGTGGTCGTTGATCTGCTGGTAGTGCCGATACTGGTCGCCCTCACGGAAGACGTGAGTGTAAAGGTCCACGAGCTGCGTGTTTTCTTCACCCGGCTTCACTTCGACTTTACAGGCCGTCAGGGTCTCCTCATCCAGAGCGGAGGGATAGACCCGCTCGTGGATCACGGCTTCCAACATCCTCCCACGTTCGTCCCGCAGGACGACATACTGGTCGAGGCGGAAGATGCGCGGGGTTCCTTCGAGAGGCACATTAAGGAGCGCGTTGCCGGCAACGATGAGGTGCCGAAGCGCCTCCATCATCACGGGGCGAGCCGCGGTGGTTTCGAGCAAGAGGTGGGCCTTGGCGCTGATGCGCGACAGGGCCGTCTTCACCTCGGTCAGCTTCTCGCCGAGCTCCTCCGCTGCATCCTCGTGAACCGAGAGACGAGCGAAGTGTTGGTCGGGCGGGAACTGCGTGACGAGGAGGTATGAGGCGAGGTTGTTGACGCCACGGGCGCCTAGGCTCTGGTAGGGCTGCGAGAAGCTGGAGTTGCTGTCCTGTCCGTCCTGCGGCACGAGGCCGGGGATTGTCAGGTCAGAGTTCTCGCGGGCCCGCCGGAGCGCCGTTTGGCGCCCGGTGGATAGCGTATCGAACCGGCTCTTGGCCTTCGGCTCGATAGCCTTTTTTTCGGCCATGCTGGTCCTTTAATAGCGGTGGATGTTGCGGGGACTGATCCCCCGTCCACCACCTCCGCCACCGGCAACTGGCGGCGGGCGCGGGATGCCTCCCGGCGGGGTGGAAGCCACCGGGCTCACAGGAACATAGCCCGCCGCAGGTGCGGCAGGAGTTCGACCGGAGCCTTTGGGGATGCGGAGGGAGGAGCGGCCCGTCCGCATCGAGCGGGTCTTGGGATCAACTCCGTCGAGATAGGAGTTGCGAATGATGGCCGGGTCCTTGGGCTGCGTCTCTGACGGCTTCGGGATTTTCGGCTTGGGTGGACACATCAGCTTTTCGCCTTTCGTTCTGCGCTGCGGGCCTTCTGGCCCTTCCAGTGCTTGAGGAAGACCACGAGCTCGCGCTTGGCGGCTCGGCGCTGGATGGAAATGATTTCGTCGCCCGCTTCGGGGATGACTTCGGGGAACATCTTGTCCAGCTCGTCCACGAGGTCGGCGGACAGGTAAGGGAACTGGACCATGAGAGGCTCCGGTGTTGGCGAGGGTGGTGGGTAACGCTCCCACGGGGCGAGGTTTTGGAGACCTGCCCGCCACTTAGGCTCACCGACAAAGATGAAAAAATGGGGGCCGCTCAAGCCGACACATGGTCAGCGAGCGGCCCCCTAGGAGACACAATGACAGCAGGAATGTTCTTCCTACCAAAGGGTGGCAGTAATTGGCCTCACGGTGTCCACGGCAGGATACGGCCGTCGACGTAGTCGGTGTGCTTGAGGATGCGGGCGAGGTTCACCTGTCGGATCGCGTCTGCTTCCGTCAAACCTGCCTCCGCAAACGCAGCCACGATAGCCTCCCACCGGGACCCGTAGGTCACGTCGTGTCGGCGGGTCTCGAACTGGCCCTTGCGGGCTCCGCTTTTGAGCTCGTGCTGGTAGCTCTCACGGACCACGAACTCGTCGAGGATGCGGTCGGCCGCCTTCGGTCCAATACCGGGACAACCGGCGTAGCCGTCGGTGGTGTCGCCTGCGAGGCCCTGCCAGAGCATGAAACGCTCGGCTAACTCCGGCTCGATTAGGCGGACGCCTTCCTTCTTCCCATCACGGTTCCGGCAAGGCCGATAGAACCAGCACGGGACCGTCTGCATATCCTTGTCGTCCGAGACAATGATGCGCCTGCCCTCGTGAGGTTCGGTCGCAAGGATGCCCATGACATCGTCGGCTTCGAGACGGGGGATGCCCACGGAAGGCCACTCGGCGGCAAGCCATTCCTTGAGCTCATAGAGCTGGACAGGACGCTCGGAGCCGGCGCGGTTCTGCTTGTAGGTCTGGTCGACCTCCTTACGGAAATTGTCGACCTCGTCGGAGAGACAGACGATAACCTCATCGGCCTTGAGGATCGCCACGAGGTGCTCGATTTCGTCTTCGACGGC
Source organism: Sphingomonadales bacterium (assembly GCA_009993585.1). Classification (GTDB taxonomy): domain Bacteria; phylum Pseudomonadota; class Alphaproteobacteria; order Sphingomonadales; family Sphingomonadaceae; genus Flavisphingopyxis. The sequence goes on along the minus strand of JAACTG010000009.1, from coordinate 1,812 downwards.
GGCCTTCATCTCGTCGAGGTCAGCCACTTGGCTCGTGACGCCGTCTCCCCAATCATAGTCCCGCTGTTTCGAGGCAGAGGCTTGATAGGCGAAGATGTCGGCGTCGAGGAGGAGGGCGGTGCTCATGCTGTGGCCCAAAGGCTATAGGCGAGGGCGCACAATGCGAAGGCGACCATCGGGAGTAGGTGCCAATCTCGCAGCGCCAATAAAGGTTCCTTCCAACCTTTGAGGCTCTCCCAAACGCCCTTGCCGTTGAACAAGCGGCGGATGGCGTAGCTCCGGGCGAAGCTCACGATGGTATAGGCGACCGCGATGCCGATGTTCGTGGCGGCCGAGATGGTGACGCCGAGGAACCACGGCAGGAGGATCGCGTTGGCGGTGAAGGAGACGATGAGGCCGATGACGATGTTCGTCAGGGCCTCCATCGCGCTGTCGGTCTTGGATTGGCTCATTGCTTCGCCTCCGGGCAGGGGTTCTTGTTCGCGGCTTCGAGCCGTTCGACGTGCCCCTCCAGAACCCGCCGGTCAGCCAAAGCTGTCTTCGCCAGATCGAACAGGCCAGCGCCTGGTTGCACCTTGGGGCGCACCGGGGCGGGGGCCTGCACGGGCTCGCAAGGAACCGGCACGGGAATGAGGACCTCTGTGGGAGGACCGGGGATGGTTCGGGTGGTGGCGCAGGCAGGCACCGTCAGGATGATCCCGATGGCGATGAGCCAGCGTTGCAGGCGGGTCATCCTTCGTCTTCCTCCCAAAGTTCTTCCATCGCGAAGTCGTAGCCGCTCCAGTTGTCGACCCCGGCGCTCTCAAGAGCTCGGAGCTTACGGAGGTCTTCCTCGACGTCGGCGGGAAGATCGACTGTGTCCACCGAGTAGGAGACAGGGCAGTCGTCATCGTATTCTTGTGGGAGCAGATCACGGTAGCGGGCGTGAACTTCGTCTTCGGTCGGGCGTTTGTCGAACAACAGAACGGGGATGTCGTCTCCGCTCTCCGTTCGCCCATAGGTGGCGAACAATTTGGTCATTGGCTCATCTCCTGTTCGAGAAGGGTGCGGGCGGCACGGCACTCAGCCAGCTCATCGGCGAACTGACTTTGCAGCCCGAGAAGCTGCGCGGCGCGGTCGTCCTTGGCGGTGGCCCGCTGGTCGGCTCGGGCGTAGTCCTGCAGGTAGATCGTGCGACCCTCGGTGCGGCGTTCGGCGAGCGCCTCGATGGATTGGTTCTGGCTGGCGATGGCCTCGCCGAAGCCCTGCAGGGCGTTCTCTTGGGACGTGATGGTCTGGGCGCGGGAGGCCGCAAGGGTCTCCGCGTCATTCGCCCGGTCGCGCTGGTAGAGACCGAACGCGACCAGAGCGGCGATGATGAGGAACGGCCAGTAGCGGCCGAGGAGGCGGGCAATCATTCGGGTCTCCGAAGGTCGGCGAGCGCCATTGTCAGGTCCATACTGGCGCGCTTGAGGGCGGCTGTGGCTCGGGTGTCGTTGATGACGAAGAAGCTGTGCTTGTCGCTAAGTTTGCGCAGCTCGAAGGCTTCCGCAGCCGGGTTGACCCGGTCTAGGAAACGCTGCGCTTCTTGAGCTGCTCGGATGATTTTCTCGGGGTTCATTCGGATGCCTCCGGTTCGTCTTTGCGCTTCGCCCACAGGGCTCCGCCGGTTGCTGCTAGGATGGCCGCCGCGCCCGCGCCGTAGTTGCTCGGGTCGAACGGATTTTCGTTGAGGACGACGTCCCACGCCGCGAGGGCGAGGAACTGCGCGCCGATCAGGATGGAGCCGATGCGGATGACATCGGGGGTCCGGTTGTCCCGGCTGGAGGTCAG
>JAACTG010000008.1 GCA_009993585.1 Sphingomonadales bacterium | reverse complement strand
GGCGAGATCCGCCACATGAAGGAGCATGAGCGCTTCGGCCTGTCGCAGGGCATCCCCCAAGCGGTGTTCCAGAAGAACGGCGACGTTATCCGCCTTGCGCCGGGCAAGCCGAAGAAGATCGACGAGGTCACCGTCGGTCGCCTCGTCCTCGACGGCGACGTTATCCTCGCCGCCGACGGCCCGGTGATGAACGAGCGGCGCAAGCTGTCGCTCACCGGCCATATCGGGGCCGCGGTTGCGCGCGATGCCGACGGCAATCTCGCCGGCACGCCCGAATTCAGCATGCTCGGCGTGCCCGTCGAGGACGAGCGCGATGCCTTCGTCGCCGATCTCGTCCGCGCGGTCGAGCAGGCGTTCAAGCAGCGCCACAAGGCCAAGCGCAAGGGCGACGATGCGTTCCGCGAAGCGCTGCGCCTCGCGGTCCGCCGCGTCGCCACCGACTGGACCGGAAACAAGCCGATCGTCGACGTCCTGCTGGTCGAGGTCTGAGGCCAACACTCGAGCTTCGCCTAGTCCCGGATAGAGAGAGACCATCATGCCCTGGTATTCCGCGCTCGCGATCTACGTTCTGTTCTGGGTGATCTGCGGCTTCGTCATCCTGCCGATCGGCGTGCGGACGTCCGACGAGCTCGGCGAAAGCAAGGTGGCGGGGCAGGCCGACAGCGCGCCGGCCAATTTCCGTCCCGGCCGCACCGTCCTGTGGACGACGATCCTGTCGGGCATCCTGTTCGGGCTGTTCTATCTCAATTTCATCTATCGCTGGATCGAGCCGCTGACCTTTACGCGCACCTGAAGCGCTGGTGTGGGGCGCGGCAGGGCGCTGGGATCAGCCGCGCAACCGCTCGATCGCCTGCGCGAGCGCGACATAGAGCTTGCCCATGTCCGACGACAGCAGCGTCACGCTGACCGCCTGACCGTCGCGCGTATCGAGCATGGTTCGCAGCATGGCCTCGAAATCGTGGATGTAACGGTTCACATAGTCGCGGAAATCGGCGTCGTTTTCATAATAAGCCAGGATTTCGCGCGCCTCGCTGGCGTCGAGCAGGCGCACCGCGCGCCGCGTGAACACGCCGCGATCGCCCTTGAGATAGGCGTCCCAGGCGGTGTCGGTCACTTCGTTCGACAATATCTTGTTGATATCGATCGCGGTCGATTTGAGCGATTCGGTGAGCAGCGCGACATGGCGGCTGAGGTTTTCGGTGTCGGCCTCGCTCACGGCCTGGCGGGCGTCGGCGACGCGGGCCTCGATCGCGGCGCTGGTTTCCGAAATCGTGATCATCTGGCGCATCAGCTGGTCGGTTGCGGCGCGGCTCGCTTCGACCGCGCGCTCGGCGACCGTGGCAATCTCGGCGATACGATCCTCGACTCCGCTCGCGATCGATTCGGACAGCCCCTGCTCGGCGGTCGCGCGCAGCCGCTCAGCGGCATCGTCGATCACGCCGGCGAGCGCGCTGCGGGCGTGCGCCACCGCCTGGCCCGCGCTTTCCTTTACCCGGACCATCGCCTCGACAAGCCGCGGCGCCGACTCGTCGACGACCGCATTCGAACTCTTCTCGATATCGGCTAGCAACGTCTTGAGGTCGCTCATCGATTTGCTGTTGGCACGGGCGAGTTCGAACAAGGCCGCGCGCTGGCGCTCGGCCTCGCTGCCGTGATCGGACAGCAACTGCCCCGCTTCGCGGATGTTCTCGAGCGCGGCGGTCCCGATCGCCTCGACGCTTTCGATCATCGGCACCAGCTCGCTCACCAGCGCGGTGCTTTCTCCGACCTTGCCGTCGAGCCGGGCGAACGAGCGGGGCATGGTCTCGTCGATTTCGCGCGCCACCGAATCGAGCGCGACCATCAGGTCCTCGGCGCGCGATACCAGCGCTTGCGCGGCGGCATCGCCTTCGCCGAGACGGTGCGTCATCGTTTCCGCCTGGCCGCTGAGGTCGCCGATCGCACGACCCAGGCGATCGAGCGTCGATGTCCATTCGCTGTCGAGCGCCGTCATCGCCTCGCCCGATTGCGCGATCGCCTGGCCCAGTCCGGCGACGATCGCATCGGCCTGCGTTGCCTGTCCGTCGAGCTGCGCACCGATCGAGGCGACGACATCGTCGCACTCGGCAAAGCGTTCGCGCGCGTTTTCGGCCATGCCTTCGCTGGCCAGGACGAGCCGATCGCGCGCCGCTTCGGCGTCGGCGACCAAGGCTGCGACTTCGCCGCGCGCCTGATCGCGCGCCTGTTCCATCGCGGTTTCGGCCTGCGAGAGCGATTCATGGATCGCGGCGAGCATGTCGGCGCGGCTCGACCCGATCCGCTGAGCCAGCGCGTCGCTATCCCGGTCGAGCTGCTCGATCTGGCCCGTCAGGCCGGTGGTCGTCTCGGTCAGCGCGGCTCCCGACGTCTCCGCCGTTTCCTGCAGCGCCGCGATCTGCGCCTGCAGCGCCGATCCATGCTGGTGCGCGGCGAGACCGGCCTGCTGCAGACGTTCGGTCAGCTGCGCCGCGACGGCGTCGACCCGCGGCAGGCCCGCGAGCAGCCCCTCGGCGCGCTCGAAGGCGGCGCGCGAACTGGATTCGACACGTTCGCTGGCGCCGACCGTTTGCGCCATGACGGCGGCAATCCTGTCGCTTGCTTCGATGATGTTGCCGCCGATCGCTAGGCTGGCCGTGCTCAGCCGCTCGCCTTCGTCGCGCATCTGACCATGGGCGGCTGCCAGATAGTCGTTCACGCCGGCCAGCTTCACCTCGAGCGCGGCGGTCTTGCGGTCGAGATCGTGCATCAGAATGCCGTAGCGATGCGCCTCGGCGGTGCTCGAACGCTGGATGATGAGGTATAGCGCCGCGAGTAGGATCAGCGGGACGCACGCCGCGACGATCGCGGAGATCCACGCCGCCGGGTCCGCAACGGCAAAACCGCTGCGCCAGCTGGTCCAGCCGATGAACGCCGTCCAGCCAATGGCCGTCAGCACAATCAGCGCGCTCGCCAGCGTCGATCCGCGGCGCGGGGCAGGGGCTTCGTCCCAATCGGTTTCGGCCCAATCGGCTATGCCGTCATCGCCAACAGGCTCGGACATCGCGTCAGGCAGGTCGCCCTCATCGGCAACTGGCGCCTGCGAGGCGCCATCTGCGTCCGCTGCGCTCGTATTGTCGTCGCCGATGCGCGGCCACATTCCGACTATTTTCGATCCCCCGGCCATGGCGATATCCTACCTCGTTTCGATGCTGGATGAAACGCTAACTTAACCATGTCCGCGCTATGTGCAGGCTATGTCAATGGAATCGGCCCAGTTCAACGCGTTTGTCGCCCAAGCGGTCGGCCAGGACGATGCGCTCGCGCGCGAAATCCGCGCTTCGGTCGTCGCGGGGGTGAGAGGCCATGCCGACCTCATGCGACGCTCGCGATGCGACGCCAACTGGGTCATGGCGAGCCGCCGGCTGAAAGGCCTTGCGGAATCCTTCGGCCTCGACGAATTGGTCGCACTCGCCGACGTCGCCATCGAAGGTGCTCCGGGCGACCCCCGCGTCCTTCTCGATATCGAGCGCCATCTCGCCGACTTCTAGGCAGGCCTGACGGACCGGCGCCGCCATGGTCCGGACCTGTCTGAACGCGTGCCCGAGTCCGCATTCAAACATGGTTCAGGCGGGAACGCTTAATAGTTTGGTCATGGACGAAAAGTCGGTAATGGCATCGCCAGCATCGATGTCCGGACCGATTGGCCCGTTCGGGCGTTACCCTTTCGCAACCCCCGCGGACACGCGGACGACTCTGTTACATCTGGAGGATTTTATGCGCACTGTTTCTTTCAAAGGCCTGGCCTATTCGATCGCCCTCGGTGCGATGGCCACCGCGATGGCGCAGCCGGCGCTCGCCAAGGACGATAAGCAAGACGTCGCGGCGCCAGAAGTGAGCAAGGAATTCCGCAAGGCGGCCGAACCCGTCCAAAAAGCCCTCGATGCGAAGGACTATGCGACCGCTGCAAGTGCTTTGCCGGCAGCCGAAGCCGCTGCGCAATCCCCCGACGAAAAGAACATTGCAGCGCATTACCGGCTGACGGTAGCCGCGCAAAACAAGGATCAGGCGGCCCAGCGTGCTGCGGTCGAGACCATCCTGGCATCGGGCAAAGGAGATCCCACCGAAGTGCCCGGCATGAATTTCTATCTCGGCAATGCAGCCTATGTCGACGGCAAGTACGAAAGAGCGGAGACCCTTGTCGAGCAGGCGATTGCGCTTGGATATACCGAGAACAACGCCGAGCTGGTGCTGGCCGATATCTATCTTAAGCGGAATCGTCTCGATGACGCTTTTGCGCTCGCTCGAAAAGTGATCGCTGCCAAAAACGCGGCCGGCGAGGTGGTGCCTGAGGATTGGTACAAGCGTCCGGCCGCGGCGGCCCAGAAAGCCGGTCGCACCGACGATTTCATCGATTTCCTCACGTTGCGACTGCAGTCTTACAATTCGCCCGAATCTTGGCGGACGACCGGTATCTATTACCTTAAGTCGGTTGACGCCGACAAGGCGACGACGCTCGATACGCTGCGTCTCTTGGCAGCGACCGACGCGTTGACGACGCGTGCGGAATTTTACGAATGGGCCAGTCTGGCCGTAGACTCGGGCATTCCGGGAGAGGTTGCGACCGCCTATAAGCTGGGGGCCGATCGTGGAATCATTACGACCGGCGACAGTGAGTTTGCGACGCTGAGCAAGCAGCAGTCGGCCAAGATCGCCGCCGATATGCGCGAAGTCGAAGCATCGGTGAAAGCGGCGCCTGCGGCCGCCAACGGCGTCGATGCCAAGAGTGCCGGCGACGCATTGCTCGGTTACGGCGATTATGGCCGGGCGATGGCGATGTACCGCCTCGCGCTCGACAAGGGCGGCGTCGACAGCTCGCTCGTCAATCTGCGGCTTGGCATCGCGCTCGCCCGCACCGGAGACTTCGCGGCGGCGAAGCAGAGTTTCGGCGCGGTCACCGGCCCGCGCAAAAGCCTAGCGCGGTTGTGGTCGGCCTATGCGGACATGAAAATGTCGGCGGCGGCGACACCGGCCTCGCCGGCGCCGGCAGCCAACTGACCCGCTCGTCGGACCTATCGCAAAAAGGGCGCCGTATTCGATACGGCGCCCTTCTTTTGCTAGTGGCTGGCGCGGCTTCGTGGCGATTGTGTGCCAGACCCGTCAGTCGATCGGATAGCCGGCTTCGCATTTGGACCGCCGGATCGTCAGCGACGTCTTGACGCTTTCGACATTGGGTGCCGAAGTCAGCTTCGACGTCAGCAACTGCTGGAAGCTATGCAGGTCGGGGGCGACGATTTTCAGCAGGAAGTCGATCTCGCCATTGAGCATGTGGCATTCGCGCACTTCGGGGATGTCGGCGACATGGTCCTCGAACGCGGTCAGCGCCGATTCGGCCTGGGTCGAAAGGCTGACCATCGCGAACACGGTGATCGCATAGCCCAATGCGGCGCCATCGAGATCGGCATGATAACCCGTAATCGCACCCGATTTTTCCAGGCTGCGCACGCGGCGCAGGCACGGCGGTGCGGTGAGCCCGACCTTCTGTGCCAGCTCGACGTTGGTCATGCGCCCGTTGTCCTGCAGCTCGCGCAGGATCGAGAGGTCGATTTCGTCGAATTTTACGAAAGCCATGTGCAACATCCCACCTGTAGCTGGCCCGAACGTATAATTTAATTTCTGGGGAATGCAATTGTGCCACATTGCGACGTAGCCCAGAGCGCTCTTTCGTAAACGGACCGTTGCCTATAGCTGTTGCGGTCTCGGTAACGGCGAATTTGACCCCCATGCGCTTCGACGACATGTTAGCAACGGTTATCGCGGGTTCGCCCGCATCGCCTGCGTTGCGCCGCAATCGCTGGCGCCAGATCGCCGATATCGTTGCGCAGAAGGGCGCCGTGATCGACCGCAGGATCGTCGCCCGCGCGCTGGCCGAACTCGCGCGCGAAAAGTCCGTCATCCCGCTCGCCGATCGGATCGCGACCGCAATCGCTATCGCGCGGCATGCCGATTTTCCGCCGATCGTCGTCTTTTTCGCGCATGATGCGCCCGATGTCGCGCGCCCGCTGCTCGCGCGCATTTCGTTGCCCGAAACGCATTGGACGACGCTGATCCCCGCGCTCGGCCCTTATGGCCGCAGCGTCCTGCGAGGCCGTCGTGACCTGCCTGGCGCTGCGGCTCGCGCGCTCGCGGCCCTGGGTCCGACCGACATGCGGCTCGGCGACGCACGCGCGGCGACACGCAAAGACGGCGCCGGCGCGGAAGCCGTCCGATCCGATGACGATAACAGCGGCCAGATCCGGGAACTCGTCCGCCGCATCGAAGCGTTCCGTGAAAACCGCGAACGCGCCGCCGTCCGCAAGGCCGAAGAGCCGCTCGGGATTAGCTCGTTCCATTTCGCCACCGGCGTCGATGGCGCAATCGACTGGGTCGAATCGGCGCCGCGCGGACCGCTGATCGGTCTCGACATCTCGCAGCCAGCGCAGCATGGCCTGCCCGGTCCAGATGCCGCAGCGGCGGGCGCCTTTCGCCACCGCGACGAGATCCGCGACGCGCGCATCGTCCTGCCGCCCTTGCCGGGCTTCGCAGGCAGCTGGCGCTTCTCGGCGCTGCCGCGGTTCGACCGCGCAAGCGGGCGGTTCGAGGGGTATCGCGGCACCGTGAGGCGTGCTGCGGTCGGCGAGGATCCCACGCCGGTCCCGCGCGGCGAAGACCGCGGCGATGCCATGCGGCAGCTCGTCCATGAACTGCGCACCCCGCTCAATGCGATCTCGGGCTTCGCGCAGATGATCGAGGCCGAGATGATGGGGCCGGCGGGCGACAATTATCGCGGCCTGGCCGCGCGGATCGCCGCCGATGCGGGGGCGTCGCTGACCATGATCGACAGCCTCGACCTCGCGCTCGTCCCGCGCGAGCGCGACGACGAAGACGGCGACAGCTGCGACCTGGCAGCCGTGGCGGCCGATGTCGCGCGCGACCTGGCGCCGCTGCTCGACGACCACGGCGTGACCTTGACGGTAGCGGACGGCCAAAGCGATATTATCGCCGGGCTGCCGGCCGCCTTGGCCGAACGGGTGTTGCGTCGCCTGCTCACGGTGCTGATCCAGGCGGGCCGCAGCGGTTCGCGGATCGACGTAGCGATGGCGGGAGGCGGTACGTCGGGGCAGGCCGCGATCGCGATCGGCCTGCCGGAGCCGCTCGCCGGGGCGACACCGGAAGATCTGCGCAATCCGCCCGCAACGGGCGAAGACGGTCCGCAAGCTGCGCGCCTCGCGCTGGCGTTCGGATTGCGGCTGGTCGACCGCACCGTCGATCGCGTCGGCGGGGCGATGCTGTTGCGCCAAGGCAAGTTGATTTTGCGGCTTCCCGGCGACATGAGGGTGTTGCGGACCGGCTAAGCTGGATCAACCAGCCTTGCGGCCGCAAGGGGGACATGTGTCTGGATCGAAGCTCATCGAGGCGGGACCCGCGATCGCCTTTGCGCGCGACTTCGGCCGGCGCTTCATCGTCAGCATCGATACCGAGGAAGACTTCGACTGGGACGCACCGTTTTCGCGCACCGGCCATAGCCTTGCCTCGACCCCGGCGCTGGCCGAGGGCCAGGCTTATTTCGCCGGCAGCGGGGTCGCCCCGCTCTACCTCGTCGATTATCCGATTACCCGCGACGGCCCCGCGCGCGACATTCTCGGCCGCGCCGCGAGCGACGGCGCCGCCGATATCGGCCTCCAGCTCCATCCCTGGGTGACGCCGCCGTTCGACGAGGCGGTCAATGCATTCAACAGCTATGCCGGCAACCTGCCCGAGGCGACCGAACGCGCCAAGCTCCACACGCTTTACGACGCGATCCTCGAGGGGTTCGCGGTCAGGCCGCAATCCTATCGCGCCGGCCGCTACGGCCTCGGCCCGCGCAGCATGGCGATGCTCGCCAATCTCGGCGTCGCTTGCGATACCTCGGTGCGCTCGCATTTCGACTATCGGCGCGGCGGCGGTCCCGACTATCGCGGCCTGCCGCTCGCGCCCTTCTGGACCGGACCCGATCGCGCGATTGCCGAACTGCCGCTGTCGTCGCCCTATGTCGGGCTGATGCGGCGCTTCGGCGATCGGATTTTCCACAGCGTGTCCGACGAATTTCGCCTGCGTTCGGTGCTGGCACGGCTCGGGCTGGTCGAGCGGATCCCGCTGACCCCCGAAGGCACCGGCCCGACCGAGGCGAAGGCGGCGGTCGCCGAGGGCGCCGCGCTCGACCTGCCGCTGCTGATGCTGTCGTTCCACTCGCCGTCGCTGGTGCCGGGCAACACACCCTATGTTCGCGATGCCGCCGATCTGGTCGCATTCTATCGCTGGTGGGACGAGGTGCTCGGCGCTCTCGACGACCACGGCTATCGCCCCGCATCGCTGTCGCAGGCGCTCGCGGCGATCGTCGATGCGCCGTCCGCTTCGCCGCTTGCCAAGCGCGCCGCGCCTCCGCTATCCGCGTGACCGTCCGGCAACGGACACCGGGCCTGTAGCTCAGTTGGTTAGAGCTGGCCGCTCATAACGGCTAGGTCGGGGGTTCGAGTCCCTCCGGGCCCACCACAGAAAAGTCGTCCGGGGGACGATTTTTCTGTGGTCCGAGAAACGAATGTTTCGAGGCTCAGGGAAAAGTCGTCCGGGGGACGATTTTTCTGTGGTCCGAGAAACGCATGTTCCGAGGCTCAGGGGAATCCCGTCCGGGGACTGGATTTCACGGTCCGATAGACGCACGTTTCGAAACGTTTGGACGATGTTTTTGGGAAGGACTCTCATGCCCGGTCTCTGGTTCGACGAAATGACGGTCGGCACCGTCATCCGCCACCCCATCCATCGCACGATCACCGAGGCGGACAACGTCTTCTTCTCGGCGATGACGCACAACCCCGCCGCGCTCCACCTCGACGAGGAATATTGCCGCACACAGACCGAATATGGCCAGCGGATCGTCAACAGCTGCCTGACGTTGAGCTTCATGGTCGGGATATCGGTCGGCGAGACGACGCTCGGCACCGCCGTCGCCAATCTTGGCTGGGACGAGGTGCGCTTTCCCAAGCCGCTGTTCCACGGCGATACGATCCGCATCGAGACTGAGATTCTCGAGACGCGCGCGTCGAAATCGCGCCCCGGGCAGGGCATCGTGATCTTCGAACATCGCGCCTTCAACCAGCATGACGAGCTCGTCGGCATCTGCAAGCGCAGCGGCCTGATCCACGTCAAGCCCGCCGACGCATGACCGGCACGCGCCCCGCCGAACCGCGCAGCTGGCTGTTCATTCCCGGCGACAGCGCCAAGAAGCTTGCCAAGGCCGACGATTGCGGCGCCGATGCGGTGATCGTCGATCTCGAGGATTCGGTCGCACCGTCGGGCAAGGCGGCGGCGCGCGAATTGACCGCGGCGTTCCTGGCCGACCGCCCGGCCGACGCTCGCCGCAGCCAGCTTTGGATCCGGATCAACCCGCTCGACGGCGACGACTGGCGCGCCGATCTCGACGCGGTCGCGGGGTTCGCGCCCGACGGCTTTATGCTGCCGAAATGCGGCGGCCCCGACGATGTCGCGGCGCTGGCGGCCGCGCTTGGCGACCGACCGAGTCGCATCCTTCCCGTCGCGACCGAAACCCCGGCGGCGGTCTTCACGCTCGGCGATTATGCGCGGCGTCGATGCGATCGGCTCGCGGGGCTGACCTGGGGCGCCGAGGATCTCGGCGCGGCGATCGGTTCGGCGGGCAATCGCTGGGACGACGGCAGTTTCTACGAGGCGTTCCGCATGGTCCGCGCACTGACGCTGCTGGGCGCGCATGCGGCCGGCGTCCAGGCGATCGATACGCTTTATGCCGATTTCCGCGATGGCGACGGCCTCGCCGCCGACAGTCGCCGCAGCGCCGCCGAGGGCTTCACCGGCCGCCTCGCCATCCATCCGGCGCAGGTCGCAATCATCAACGCCGCCTATCTTCCCTCTGCGGCATCGCTCGCCTGGGCGCGCCGGATCGTGGAGGCCTTTGCCGCCGATCCCGATGCCGGGACCGTCGGCATCGACGGCAAGATGGTCGATCGACCGCATCTGCTGCAGGCGCGGCGATTGATCGCGCGGGCCGAGGCGTTTTCGGAAGGCTAGGGCCGGGGCGGGGCGCGGCTCGTCGAGCTAGGCGCGAACCCTCGATACCTTCGTATCTCGGGAGTTTCGCAATTCCGTCCCGGACGGAATTGACGAAACTGGTCGGGGAGACAGGATTCGAACCTGCGACCCCCTGGTCCCAAACCAGGTGCGCTACCAGCCTGCGCCACTCCCCGACGCCTGCGCCCCTAGAGCGCGGGCGCGCGCTAGGCAAGCATTCACTCGCCGGTTGCCGCCACCGCCTCGTTGCCGCGCGCGGCCGCCTCGGCGCTGCGCTGCGCGACCAGCGCATCGGCGTCGTCGGAAATCTTTTGCGCGACGGCATCGACCTGCTCGTTGTCGGACGGCTGCTCGTCGCAACCGGCGAGCGACGGCGCGAGTGCCAGCGCGACCAGGACTGCGCGGATCATTCGGCCTTGGCGGGCTGCGGCGCCAGCTCGCCGGGCGCATTGCCCAGGATCATCAGCGTCGCGGTCCACGCCGCGACATTCTGCCGCAGTTGCGCAGGGTCGATCTTGTCGAGCGTATCGTCGGGCGTGTGGTGGAGGTCGAAATATTTGAGCCCGTCCTGGGCGAGGTCGATCACCGCCAGGTCCTGTGCGGCGATGATCGCGCCGACATCGGCCCCGCCGCCCGCGCGGTCGGTGCCGCGCGAAATGCCGAGCGGGGCGAGCGCCTGGGCGATGCGATCCTTGAGCGCGCCATCGGCGAGGTTGAAGTCGACTTTCCAGACGCGATCGGCGCCAAAGTCGCTTTCCATCGCCAGGACATGCTTGTCCTCGCCATGCGCCTCGGCATAGGCCGCGCCGCCGAACACGCCGACTTCCTCCGCGCCCGCCCAGAGGAGGCGGATCGTCCGGCGCGTGCCGCCGGCTGCCATGACCTGCTTCGCCGCTGCGGTGATGATGCCGCAACCCGAAGCGTCGTCGATCGCGCCGGTCCCCAGATCCCAGCTATCGAGGTGGCAGGCGATCACGATCATCCCGGCAGCGGGGTCGCTGCCCGGCAGGTCGGCGATGACATTGCCCGATTCGGTCTGGCCGAGCCATTTGGGGGTCAGCGTCAGGTGCATCTTCACCGGCTTGCCGCGCGCCAGCATCCGCTCGAGATTCTCGGCATCGGGAATGCTGAGTGCGCCCGCGGGCGTCGGCTCGACGCCGTCACGGAATGTCGTGCCGCCGGCATGCGGATTGCGATGGCGATCGGTGCCGACCGATTTGATGACGGTGGCGATCGCCCCCTTCGACGCGGCGATTCCCGCGCCGACCCAGCGGACCGGCCCGGCGAAGCTATAGCCCGAGCCATCCTGCGTTGGGTGCATGTCGTGGCTCAGATAGGCGATCTTGCCGTCAAGGCTGCCCGCCGGCGCCGCCACCAGATCGGCAAAGGTCGGGAAATAGGCGATCGCTGCGGTTATGCCACCAGGGCCGGTCGACGAACTGTTGCCGAGCGCGGCCACCATCATTTTTTGCGGGAACGGCGACACGATCTCGGCGGTTTCGACGCCGCGCACCCAGGTTTTCATCATGTACGGCTCGATCCGCACATTGGAGAAACCGAGCTGGTCGAGCCGCGCCTTGGCCCAGGCGCGCGCCCGCGCCTCCGCCTCGGTGCCCGCCATGCGCGGGCCGACCTCGGTGGTCAGCCCTTCGGCAATGTCCCAGGCGACCCGATCGCCGGTCAGCGCGGCGTCGCGCGCGGCCGCGATTTCGGCGTCGCTCTGGGCGAGCGCGGGGAGGGGGGCCAGCAGGGCGGCGGCGGAGGCGACGAGCGCGAGGGGGAGATGGTTCATGCCGCGCAGTGCTAACCGCTCGCCGCGCGCTTGCCAATGGCCGGTTGATGGATCGCGCCTCGGGGGCTAGGGGAGGCGGCAATTCCCACTCCCGTCACCCCGGCGCAGGCTGGGGCCCGTTCCGTCTTCAGGCGCTTCGCCGACCGTCGGGATGGATGCCCGCCTTGGCCGGCATGACGAACAAGCATGAAAGCATCAGCCATGGCCGCCCAATACGCCTTCGTCATGAAGGGCATGACCAAGACCTTCCCCGGCGCATCGAAGCCGGTGCTCGACAGCATCGACCTGCAATTCTACCAGGATGCCAAGATCGGCATCGTCGGCCCCAACGGCGCCGGCAAGTCGACGCTGATGAAGATCATGGCGGGGATCGACACCGATTTCACCGGCGAAGCGTGGCCGGGCGAGAACATCAATGTCGGCTATTTGCCGCAGGAGCCCGAGCTCGACGAGACCAAGACGGTCAAGGAAAACGTCACCGACGGCGTGCGTGAGGTCGCCGACCTCGTCGCGCGCTTCAACGCGGTATCGGCCGAAATGGCCGAACCCGACGCCGATTTCGACGCGCTCGGCACCGAAATGGCCGAACTGCAGGAAAAGATCGACGCAGTCGACGGCTGGACGCTCGACAACCAGCTCGAAATCGCGATGGATGCGCTGCGCTGCCCGCCGGGCGATGCCTCGGTCGCCAATTTATCGGGCGGCGAAAAACGCCGCGTCGCGCTGACCCGGCTCTTGCTCGAAAAGCCCAAGATCCTGCTGCTCGACGAACCGACCAACCATCTCGACGCCGAAAGCGTCGCCTGGCTCGAAAACCATCTCAAGGAATATCCCGGCGCGGTGCTGATGATCACCCATGACCGCTATTTCCTCGACAATGTCGTCGGCTGGATCCTCGAGCTCGATCGCGGCTCCTATTATCCGTACGAAGGCAATTACTCGACCTATCTCGAAAAGAAGGCGAAGCGCCTCGGCCAGGAGGAACGCGAGGAATCGGGCAAGCAAAAGGCGCTCGCGCGCGAACTCGAATGGATCCGCCAGACGCCCGCCGCGCGCCAGACCAAGTCTAAGGCACGCATCCGCAAGTTCGAACAGCTGCAGGACGCGCAGGCCGGCCGCAAGCCGGGCAAGGCGCAGATCGTCATCCAGGTGCCCGAACGCCTCGGTGGCAAGGTGATCGAGGTCGACAACATCACCAAGGCCTATGGCGACAAGCTATTGTTCGAAAACCTGACCTTCTCGCTGCCGCCGGGCGGCATCGTCGGCGTCATCGGACCCAATGGCGCGGGCAAGTCGACGCTGTTCCGCATCCTGACCGGCCAGGAAACGCCCGACAGCGGCAAGGTCGAGATCGGCGAGACCGTGCGCCTGGGCTATGTCGACCAGAGCCGCGACCATCTCGACGGGTCGAAGAACGTCTGGGAAGAGATTTCCGATGGGCTCGATTACATGAAGGTCAACGGCCACGACCAGTCGACGCGCGCCTATGTCGGCGCGTTCAACTTCAAGGGCCAGGACCAGCAGAAGAACGTCGGCAAGCTGTCGGGCGGCGAACGCAACCGCGTCCATATGGCGAAGCTCCTGAAAGAAGGCGGCAACGTCCTGCTGCTCGATGAGCCGACCAACGATCTCGACGTCGAAACCCTTGGCGCGCTTGAGGAAGCGATCGAGAATTTCGCCGGTTGCGCGGTCGTCATCAGCCATGACCGCTTCTTCCTCGATCGCCTCGCCACGCACATCCTCGCCTTCGAAGGCGACAGCCACGTCGAATGGTTCGAAGGCAATTTCGAAAGCTATGAGGAAGACAAGCGCGCGAGGCTCGGTGACGAGGCCGACCGGCCGCATAGGATGACGTATCGCAAGCTGACGCGGTAACGCCGGCCGCATCACGCGTCGGGCAAGACCTCGAAGCCCGCCAATTCCTGAACCGCCTGCGGCACCGCGATGACGTTCTCGATCTTCGCCCCGCGCGGGCCGCGTTCGCTCGCGAGGATGAAATCCTCGACCGCGTCGGGCGCGCCCTGGACGAGGATCTCGACGCTGCCGTCCTGGCGGTTGCGCACCCAGCCGAGCACACCGAGCCCGCGCGCCTTGCCCTGCGCCCAGAGCCGGTAGCCGACGCCCTGGACGCGTCCCGCGATCGTCAGCCGCTGTGCAATCTCTCCGCTCATCGCAGCCTCTTGACCCAGACCTGCCCGTCGTCACGCCGTTCGGCGGTGAAATTGGGGACTTCGGCGATCAGGTCGGACAGGCGGGCAAAGCCGAAATTGCGCGTGTCGAAACTCGACCGGTTGCCCGCGCGCTGGCCGACCTCGGACAATTTGGTAAAGCCGCGCTCGTCGCGCTTCGACTGGCCATAGGCGTCGAGCAACAGGTCGATCAGCTCCTTGGTCACCGCGCGCTTCTTTTCGGTCGTGCCGTTTTCCTCCTTGGCGGCGCGGATCAGCTCGTCGACGTCGATCCAGCGGGTGCACGCCTGCTGAAACGCCTCGGGCGTCTTGGCGCCACCGAAGCCATAGACGGGCACGCCCGCCTGCTTGATCCGCATCGCCAGCGGGGTGAAGTCGCTGTCGCTCGACATGATGCCGAAGCCGTCGACCGAATCGCGGAACAGCAGGTCCATCGCGTCGATCGTCATCTTCATGTCGGTCGCGTTCTTGCCCTTGGTCAGGTCGAACTGCTGCTGCGGTTCGATGCCGAACTTGTGGACGATATCGGCCCAGCCCTTCAGGCTCTGCTTGCGCCAGTTGCCGTAGACGCGGCGGATATTGACCGATCCCAGCTCGGCGAGGACGGTCAGCACCGGGTCGATTCCCGACGGGCTGGCGTTGTCGGCGTCGATCAGCAGGACGATGTTGGGGGCGTTGCGATGGTCGGTGTCGGACATGGGAGCGTCATCGCCCGGCGTCCGTCGGAAAGCAAGCGATCGCATGCCCCATCTCCTCGATCGGCATGACGCGGTGCGCTATTCGATCGCCTCGGCTTCGAATTCGCCGCTCTTGTCGTCGAGCCGGTGCAGAATGCCGTCCGATATCGCGAACCATGCACCGTGGAGCTCCAGCCTGCCGTTCGCCTCGGCCTCGCGGACGAAGGGAAAGCTGCGCAGGTTGGCCAGGCTGACGCGCACCGCCTCGTGCTCGACTGCGCGCAGCGCGTCACGGCTTTTTTCGCTGCCATGCTCTTCGCGGACGCGGGCCACGGCGTCGTCGAGCATGTCGACCCAGTGCGCGATGAAGCCGCCGCTGCCTTCGGCGGCACCGGCGAACGACCCGGTAAACGCGGCCTCGCAGCCGCCGCAGGCGCCGTGGCCCATGACGACGATGTCGGCGACCTTGAGCTGGGTGACGGCGAATTCGAGCGCGGCCGAAACGCCGTGCCGCCCGCCGCCCTGTTCGAACGGAGGGACGAGATTGGCGACGTTGCGCACGACGAACATCTCGCCGGGGTTGGTGTCGAAGATCTGCGCCGGGTCGACGCGGCTGTCCGAGCAGGCCATGATCATCGTCTTGGGCGCCTGGCCGTCCTTGAGCTCATCCCAGCGCGCGCGCTGTTCGCGCCAGCCGGTATCACGGAAACGGCGATAGCCCGCCAGCAGTTCAACGAATTCGGTCATTCCCGCCATCTGCCGCCAAGCGCTGCATCGCGCAAGACTTAGGTTGAGAAGCGCGGCGACCATCGCTATCTGCGCAGGCATGAACGATCCCGCACCCGTCATCGCCGCTCCCCCCCGTCCCGAGCGCCAGCGCAAGCCCGACTGGATTCGCGTCAAGGCGCCCGGCGGCACCGGTTTCGCCGAAACGCGCAAGCTGATGCGCGACCTCAACCTCAACACCGTGTGCGAAGAGGCGGCCTGCCCCAATATCGGCGAGTGCTGGACCAAGAAGCACGCGACGGTGATGATTCTCGGCGACGTCTGCACGCGCGCCTGCGCATTCTGCAACGTCAAGACGGGG
>JAACTG010000139.1:3070-10439 GCA_009993585.1 Sphingomonadales bacterium | reverse complement strand
CGCGTGAAGCCGGTGATCATCGCATCGGCCTCGCACAGCTAGACCAGCAGCGCGCCGAAGATGTTGCGGTCGCGGTTGACCATGCGGTCGATGTCGCGGCGCAGATAGCCGCGCCGTTGCAGTCGTTCGTACAGCGTGTCGACCATCTGCGGCACCAGCGGCGAATTGACGCTGTTGTGCAGTTCGTAGTCGTCGGGATTGGCGACGCCCATCGCCTTCAGCTGCTCGCGCACGCCCTCGCGCCCGACCAGCACGGGGATGCCATAGCCGCCTTCCTTGAACTGGATCGCCGCGCGCAGCACCGCTTCCTCCTCGGCCTCGGCGAAGACGACGCGCTTGGGGTCGGTCCGCGCCGCCTCATAGGCCAGCGTCAGCACCGACGTCGTCGGGTTGAGGCGCCCTTTCAGGATCTGGCGATAGGCGGCCATGTCGGCGATGTCGTGCTGCGCCACGCCGCTATCCATCGCCGCCTGCGCGACCGCGGCGGGAACGACCTCCATCAGCCGCGGATCGAACGGCGCGGGGATGATGTAGTCGGGACCGAAGCTGTGCGCGCGCCCGCCATAGGCCGCGGCGACTTCCTCGGGCACCTGCTGGCGCGCCAGTTCGGCGATCGCGTGCGCGGCGGCGATCTTCATCTCCTCGTTGATCGTCGTCGCGCGCACGTCGAGCGCGCCGCGAAAGATGAACGGAAAGCCGAGGACGTTGTTGACCTGGTTGGGAAAGTCGCTGCGCCCGGTGGCGATGATCGCATCGGGCCGCGCGCGGCGCGCGTCGGGCGGGGTGATCTCGGGATCGGGATTGGCCATTGCGAAGATGATCGGCGCGGGCGCCATTTTCATCACCCATTCGGGCTTGAGCGCGCCGGCGGCCGACAGCCCCAGGAAAACGTCGGCGCCGTCGAGCGCCTCTTCGAGCGTGCGGGCCTCGGTGTCGGCGGCGTGCGCCGACTTCCACTGGTCCATGCCCTCGGTGCGGCCCTTGTAGATCACGCCCTTGCGATCGCACATGATGACGTTGTCGCCGCCGACGCCCATCGCCTTGATCAGCTCGGTGCACGCGATCGCCGCCGCGCCGGCGCCGTTGGCGACGACCTTGATGTCGGCAAGCTTGCGCCCGGTCAGGTGGCAGGCGTTGATCAGGCCGGCGGCGGTGATGATCGCGGTGCCGTGCTGGTCGTCGTGAAAGACCGGGATGTTCATGCGCTCGCGCAGCGCCTGTTCGATGATGAAGCACGACGGCGCCGCGATATCTTCGAGGTTGATGCCGCCGAAGCTCGGCTCGAGCAGCGCGACCGCCTCGATGAACTTGTCGGCGTCCTCGGTATCCACCTCGATATCGATCGAATCGACGTCGGCGAAGCGTTTGAACAATACCGCCTTGCCCTCCATCACCGGCTTCGAGGCGAGCGCGCCGAGATTGCCCATGCCGAGGATCGCGGTACCGTTCGATATCACCGCGACGAG
The DNA here is from genome assembly GCA_009993585.1 of Sphingomonadales bacterium. GTDB lineage: Bacteria > Pseudomonadota > Alphaproteobacteria > Sphingomonadales > Sphingomonadaceae > Flavisphingopyxis. Next base: position 8,973 of record JAACTG010000139.1, on the reverse strand, counting down.
ATTGCCCTTGGCGGTATAGTCATAGGCTTTCGACGGATCGTCGGCGATCGCCTGGACCGGCACCGCGACGCCGGGCGAATAAGCGAGGCTGAGGTCGCGCTGCGTCGCCATCGGCTTCGACGCGACGATCTCGATCTTGCCGGGGCGTCCCTGCGAGTGGAACAATAACGCTTCGCGATCGGAAAACTGGATATCTTCGGCCATGGGGCCTCCCTTCGTTCACCCGATGCCTTAGCCGGTGGCGCCGTCGCCGCACAAGCATGCCGTAACGGCAGGGCCGATCGGCAATCGATCCTTGGCGCGGCGGGCCCGCGCGGCTATCGCGGCGCCTCTATGGCAAAGCGGCAGACAGCGAAAGAAACCACGGCATCGCCGGGCGCGCCGACGCCGATGATGGCGCAGTACTGGGCGCTCAAGCGCCAGGCGCCCGACTGCCTGCTATTCTATCGCATGGGCGATTTCTTCGAACTGTTCTTCGACGACGCCAGGGCGGCGGCCGAAACGCTCGACATCGCGCTGACGACACGCGGCGAGCACGACGGCGCGCCGGTGCCGATGTGCGGCGTGCCCGTCCACGCCGCCGAATCCTATCTCGCCCGGCTGATCAAGGGCGGCCACCGCGTCGCCATCGCCGAACAGGTCGAAACCCCCGCCGAGGCCAAGGCGCGCGGCGGATCAAAAACGCTCGTCGCGCGCGACATCGTGCGCTTCGTCACCGCCGGGACGCTGACCGAGGATACGCTGCTCGATGCGCGCGCGTCGAACTGGCTGGTGGCGCTGGGAGAGGCGTCGGGCGGTCTCGCCATCGCCGCCGCCGACATTTCGACCGGCGCGTTCGAGGTCGCCGACATCGCTCCGGGAGAGATCGACGCCGAACTCGCGCGGCTCGCGCCGTCGGAGGTCGTGCTCGCCGAAGGATCGCCGTTCGCCGGTGCGATCGACGCGCTGCTGCGCTGCCAGCGCCCGGCGCGCGATTTCGACAGCGCGAATGGAAAAACCGCGCTCGAATCGCTGTTCGGTGTCGCCACGCTCGACGGCTTCGGCGATTTTTCGCGCGCGCAGCTCGCCGCGATGGGCGGGCTGGTCGCCTATCTCGACCATGCCGGGCGCGGGACGATGCCGCTGCTGCGCCCGCCGCTCCGGCGCAACCGCGCCGCCCACATGCTGATCGACGCGGCGACGCGCGAAAGCCTCGAAATCACGCGCGGCCAGGCGGGCGGGCGCGAGGGCAGCCTGCTCCACTGCCTCGACCGCACCGTCACCGGCGCCGGCGCGCGCCGGCTCGCCGCCGACCTGTCGGCGCCGCTGATGGACCGCGCGGCGATCGAGGCGCGGCTCGCGCTGGTGCAATGGCTGTACGACGACGCGGGGCTGCGCGGCGCGCTGCGCGACACGCTCAAATCGCTCCCCGATATCGCCCGCGCGCTCGGCCGTATCGTCGCGGCACGCGGCAGCCCGCGCGATCTCGGCGCGATCCGCGATGGGCTCGGCGGCGCGCGGCTGCTGCGCGAGCGGCTCGCTTTGGCGAGCGACCGCCCGGCGTTGCTCGATACGCTGCTGCCCGCGTTCGACGGTCATGGCGCGCTGGTCGACACGCTGACGCGCGCGCTCGTCGAGGCGCCGTCGACCGAAAGCGCGCAGGGCGGCTTCATCGCCCCCGGCTACGATGCCGCGCTCGACGCCTTGCGCGCGACCTCGGGCGATGCCCGCCGCGCGATCGCCGCGCTCGAGGCGGACTATCGCGCGAGCACCGGCATCGCCTCGCTCAAGGTCAAGCACAACGCCGTGCTGGGCTATCATGTCGAGGTGCCGGCCAAGCACGGCGACCGGTTGATGGCCGCCGATTCGGGCTTCACCCATCGCCAGACATTGGCTGGCGTCGTCCGTTTCAACTCGCCCGAGCTGCACGATCAGGCGATGAAAGTGGCGCAGGCGGGCGGCCATGCGCTCGCCGCCGAACTCGCGCATCTCGAGGACCTGCTCGGCGAGGTGGCGCGCGCGAAAGACCGCATCGCCGCCGCCGCCGACGCGCTCGCGCGGCTCGACGTCGCCGCCGGCCACGCGGTCCGCGCGGTCGAGGGCGGCTGGTGCCGGCCGAGCTTCGCCGACGAACCGTGCCTCGACGTCGAGGGCGGCCGTCACCCCGTCGTCGAAACCGCGCTGGCGGCGCGCAACGAACGCTTCGTCGCGAACGATTGTTTTCTCGGCCCTACGGCCGAGGCGCCTGGCACCGCACTGCCGGAAGGCAGAAAAAACTCCCGGCTGTGGCTCGTTTCCGGCCCGAACATGGGCGGCAAGTCGACCTTCCTGCGCCAGAACGCGTTGATCGTGCTGATCGCGCAGGCGGGCGGCTTCGTCCCGGCGAGCCGCGCGCGGCTCGGCCTCGTCGACCGCCTGTTCAGCCGCGTCGGCGCATCGGACAATCTGGCGCGCGGACGCTCGACCTTCATGGTCGAAATGGTCGAAACCGCCGCGATCCTGACGCAGGCGACGCGCGCCAGCTTCGTCGTCCTCGACGAGGTCGGCCGTGGCACCTCGACCTATGACGGCCTCGCGCTCGCCTGGGCGGTGGTCGAGGCGGTGCACGACGATCTCCAATGCCGCTGCCTGTTCGCGACGCATTATCATGAACTGACCAGGCTCGCCGAGCGCTGCGACGCGCTCAGCCTGCACCATGTCCGTGCGCGCGAATACAAGGGCGACCTCGTCCTCCTCCACGAGCTCGCCGACGGCCCCGCCGACCGCAGCTACGGCCTCGCCGTCGCCAAGCTCGCGGGCGTGCCGCCTGCCGTCGTCGCGCGCGCCGGCGCGGTGCTCAAGAAGCTCGAGGCGGGGCGCGAAAAGACCGGCGGCCTCGCCGCGGGCCTCGACGACCTGCCGCTGTTCGCGGCGAGCCTCGCCGAGGTCGCGAACGAGGCGCCCGACGCGCTGCGCGCCGAACTCGCCGCGCTCGACGCCGACACGTTGACCCCGCGCCAGGCGCTCGACCTCGTCTACCGGCTCAAGCAACTGGCCAGCGACGAGCCCGCGCCCTAGGCTCGCCGCCATGCCCGGCCGCTTCGCCCATATTCCCGACCAACGCGCGCTGATCGACCGGCGCACGATCGGCGATGCGCTCGCCGCGATCGGCGCGGGCGAGGCGTCGCCGCTCGACCGCCGCAACGCCGCCGTCGCGCGGCTCAAGGACGCGCTCGCCGATGCCAATGCGGAGCTGGCGCGCCGGTTGATCGATCGGCCCTCGCACGGCCTCGAAATCGCCGCCGGCCACGCCTTCGTCACCGACCAGATCATCCGCCTGCTCCACGATTTCGTCACCCGCCATCTCTACCCCGGCGGCAACCGGTCGAACGGAGAACGGCTCGCGATCGTCGCCGTCGGCGGCTATGGGCGCGGCGAAATGGCGCCGCACAGCGACGTCGACCTCGCCTTCGTCACGCCGGGCAGGCGCACCCCCTGGGCCGAACAGGTGATCGAGGCGATGCTTTATGCATTGTGGGATCTCGGCCTGAAGGTCGGCCAGTCGTCGCGCAGCATCGACGAGACGGTGCGCCTCGCGCATGACGACCTCACCATCCGCACCGCGCTGTTGGAAGCGCGCTTCGTCTGGGGCGACCGCGAGGTCTACGACGAGGCGGCCGAGCGTTTCATCGCCGAGATCCTCTCGCTCCCCCCGCGCGAATTCGTCGCCGACAAGCTCGCCGAGCGCGACGAGCGCCACCGGAAAATGGGCGATTCGCGCTATGTCGTCGAACCCAATGTGAAGGAGGGCAAGGGCGGGCTGCGCGATCTCCACACGCTCTTCTGGATCGGCAAATACGTCTATCGCGTCCGCACCGTCGCCGATCTCGTCGATGCCGGGCTGTTGACGAAGCGCGAGCTCGCGCAGTTCCAGCGTGCCGAAAACTGGCTGTGGTCGGTGCGTTGCCACCTGCACGCGATCACCGGGCGCGCCGAGGACCGGCTGACCTTCGACCTCCAGCGCGAGGTCGCGGCGCGGATGCATTACGCCGACCGCCCCGGCCAGTCGCCGGTCGAGCGGTTCATGCAGTTCTATTTCCTCAACGCGAAGACGGTCGGCGACCTCACCGGCGTCTTCCTCGCCCATCTCGACGAGGCGAAGGGCGAGAAAGGCCGCCGCTTCCTGCCGACGATCCGGCGGCGACCGGGGCGCCTCAACGGCTTCGTGCTCGATCGCGGGCGGCTCGCGCTGCCGGGCGAAGACTTCTTCCGCGACGATCCGGTGCGGATGATCGAGATTTTCGCGCTCGCCGACACCTACGGGCTCGAAATCCACCCCTTGGCGATGCGCGCCGCGCGCCGCGATGCCAAGCTGATCGAGCGCGACGTCCGCCGCGATCGCCGCGCCAATGCGCTGTTCCTCGACGTGCTGACCAGCCCGCGCGACCCCGCGACGGTGCTGCGCTGGATGAACGAGGCGACGGTGTTCGGCCGCTTCATTCCCGATTTCGGCCGCGTCGTCGCGCAGATGCAGTTCGACATGTATCATCACTTCACCGTCGATGAGCACACCATCCGCGCAATCGGGCTGCTCGCGCGGATCGAATCGGGCGAGCTCAAGGCCGACCATCCGCTCAGCCACGCCTTGTTCGACCAGATCAGCAACCGCCGCGCGCTTTATGTCGCGGTGCTGCTGCACGACATCGCCAAGGGGCGCGGCGGCGACCATAGCGAGCTCGGCGCCGAGATCGCGGTCGAGCTGTGCCCGCGGCTCGGGCTGTCCGACGGCGAGACCGAGCTCGTCGCCTGGCTGGTGCGCTATCACCTGCTGATGAGCGCGACCGCGTTCAAGCGCGACCTTGCCGATCCCAAGACGATCCAGGATTTCGTCGCCTCGGTGAAATCGCTCGAGCGGCTGCGGCTGCTGCTGATGCTGACCGTCGTCGACATCCGCGCGGTCGGCCCGGGCGTATGGAACGACTGGAAACGCCAGCTGATCCGCAGCCTGTTCGAGGCCGCCGAGGAAGTGCTGCGCCTCGGCCATGTCCAGCACGGGCGCGAGGCGCTGCTGGCGCAGAAGACGCAGGCGCTGCGCGCCGAACTGGGCTGGCCGGAGGATCGCTTCGCCGCCTTTATCGATCGCGCGCCCGAAAGCTTCCTGATCGCCGAATCGCCCGAAATCCTCGCGCACAATGCGCGCCATCTCGCCGCGATGGGCGATGCCCCGCTCGCGATCGACAGCATCGTCGATGCCGACCGCGGCGCCAGCCTGGTGATGGTCGCCGCCGCCGATCATCCCGGCCTGTTCTATCGCATCGCTGCGGGCATCCACCTCGTCGGCGGCAACATCATCGACGCGCGCATCCACACGATGGACGACGGCATCGCGATCGACAATTTCCTCGTCCAGGATTCGCGCGGGAAACCGTTCGCCGACAAGCGCCAGGTGACGCGGATGAAACGCGCCATCGCCGATGCGCTGGGCGGGGCGCAGCCGATCGATACGCGGCTCGAGGACAAGCCGCTGCCGCTGACGCGCGCCGAGGCGTTCCGCATCGTCCCCAGCGTCATCGCCAACAACCGCGCCTCGAACCGCTTTACCGTGATCGAGGTCAATGCGCGCGACCGCCCGGCGCTGCTCAGCAACCTCGGCGAGGCCTTGTTCGAGGCCAAGGCGACGCTGCATTCGGCGCATGTCGCGACCTATGGCGAACGCGCCGTCGACACCTTTTACGTGACCGACCTGACGGGTCAGAAGATCGTGTCGCAGGCGCGCCTCGAAGCGCTCGAAAAACGCCTGCTCGACGCCGCGCGCGGCCCGCTCGACCATGCCGACGATACCGACGACCGGCGCACGGTATAGGTGCCATGCCCTCGCGCGCTCAGCCTGATAGCTTCGGCGCGCCCCTGTCGCTGGCCATCCGCTCGCCGTCGATGACGATCGG
>JAACTG010000139.1:0-3061 GCA_009993585.1 Sphingomonadales bacterium | reverse complement strand
CCCCGTTGATCGTGACATCGGTATAGATGTTCTCGGAGAGATAGCGCCCGGCAGTCACGGCGGCGTTCCCTTGCGCGTCGGTGCTGTAGTCCAGATCGTCGAGGCCGAGGCCTTCGCGCAGGTTGGCGATGAGGCCGGAATTGGTGCGGCCTCCGGCCAGAGAGGTTGCGGCATCAGCGAGTTGCAGCAATTGCAGGGGCGACAGGCCCGAGACCGAGCGCCCGAAAAGCAGTTGGGCCAGAACCTCGTCCTCGGGAAGGGCCGGGCTGGACGAGAAGGTGATCTCGGGGCTGGAGGCCGATCCTTCGACGCGGATCGAGATGGTGTAGCCTGATGCACGGCTTTGGGCGACAAGGCGCAGGAACGGGTCGAAACTGCCTTGCAGGACGGCGGAACCTTCGGTGAAGTCCAGCCGCGTTCCCAGAATCGACAGGCGACCCCGGATCAGGTTGAACTGGCCCGTGGGGATGATGTTGGCGGTGGTCCCGAAGATGCGGATCGAGCCGCCGAACTCGGCATCGATCCCGCGCCCCCGCAGATAAATGCGCCCGGGCGCGTTGATCGTCACATCCAGCCCGGTGCTGTTGCTGCCTTGCGCGCGGCCATTTCCCTGCGCCAGCAGGCCTGCGAATTGCCGCGTCAGGCGTTGGTCCCGGGTTTCGCCGAGGTGGCGGATTTCGGGTATGGCGGCGCTGCCCGCAAGGTCGGCCTCCGGCACGCGGATCTCCGATTCGCCGAGATTGACCGTGCCCGTGACCTGCGGACCCCGGGCCAGCGGGCCGGTGATGTTCAGATCTGCGGTGGTGATCCGCGCTTCGTAAAGCGTCGGGTCGACCAGGCGCGCGTCTCGGATGGTCACGCCAAGTTGTGCATCCAGCCCGGCGCTTGCGAGGTTGACAGAGCCCTGCGCCGCGAGTTGCCCGCCGGAGGAGATGGTGCCATTGGCGTTGATGTTCACGCGCCCGCCGGAGAGCTGGCCATTCAGGCTGACGCCCTGGACCGCAAGGGCATAGCTCGGAAGGGCGACGCGTGCGTCGCCGGTGGAGAAACTGCCCGACATCGCGGCAAGGCCGGGCTGGCCGCGCATGGCAAGGTTGAAGTTCAGCGACCCCGTGATCGAGCGCGGGCTGATGAACCGGTTGGCCAGGGCCAGCGGTGCCTGCCCTGTCGCGGTGATGTCGACGCTGCCATCGGGCCGAACCAACTGGCCGCCCACATTGGCGCGCATCCCGCCGGGGCCGCCCAGATCGGCCTGCACCTGCCACGGTCCGTTGCCCGTGCGGCTGATGGCGGCGTCGGTGGTGACGGGGCCGGACAGGGCGTCGGTAAACAGGCCGACATTGGTGAGCCGGGCGCTGACGTCGGCGCGGCTTTCCTCTGGCCCGATGCTGACATCGCCATTCAGCCGCAATTCGGGGTTCGACACGGCGAGATCGGCAACGTTCAGCACGTCACCGGCGCGCGAGACGCTGGCCGACAGATCGGTGCGTCCGGCCAGAAGCTGGGGCGGGACGCCATTCCCGATGTCGAGGCCGGTGGCCGTGGCGGTCACATCCATTTGCAGATCACCGCTGGCGGCGTCGAACCGACCCGCGACATCGGCCGCGATCTGGTTCGGGCCGGTCAGTGCGGCAATGACATCGAAGGGTGCGGTGCCTGCGCGTTCGACATCGGCGGAGATGGTCACGGGGCCCGAAAGCAGATCGGTGAACAGGCCGACATCGCGCAGGTCGAACCGAGTGCTGGCAGAGGTGTCGCCCGAGGTGACGGAGGCCGCGCCCGTCAGGCTCAATTCCGCATTCTCAAGCCGCAGGTCGCGCAGCGTCAAACCGGCAGTATCCCGTGTGGCGGCCAGGGACAGCTCGGTCTGGCCCGCGAACACCTCCACCGGGAGCGCCTCGACGAACCTCAGGTTCTGACCGGTGCCGCTCAGTTCGAGGTCGAAGGCCCCGGAAAGTGGCTCGACTGGGCCAGACAGGCTCAGAACCATGGCGCCGGAAAGCGGCTGGCCCGCCACGGCGGCGAAGCGCGACAGATCGGCCACCCGCGCCGCAATGCCAAGACCAATGCTGATCTGCCCATCGGCGGTCCGGGCCGAAGCGCCGCCGGTGATCGCCAAGTCTCCGGCCTGCAAACTCAGGTCCGACAGGATGACCGGTGCGCCCCTGATCCAGGACAGATCGGCGGTAAGCGTCAGGGCTGTGCCCAGCGCCTCGACCAGCGCCGGATCGGTGTGCCGCAGGCCGCTCAACGCAGCCTGCAAGGTCGCGGTTGTGGCGTCGATTCCCGTGGCCGCCAGCGCGACCGTGCCTTGCAGGTCGAGAGTGGTGTCCGCGATGGCCAGATCATCGACGGTCAAGCGGTCGAGTTGCAGGCCCAGGCGATAGCTGTCGCCTTCGGCCCGGTTGTAGCCCACGACCAGTCCGGCGCTGGCGATCCGCGCGTTGACGCCGCCCAGGGGCAAGCGCACGCTATCGCCTGTCGGCGGGGTGATCTGGCCAACGAGCGAAACGACCTCGGGAAGGCCATTCGGGTTGAGGGACACATTGCCTTCCAGCGACAGCGCGGCCGCAGCCAGCCGCAGCCCTTCGAGCGAGACCGCACCGTCCGGCGTCTGCCGCACCTGCGCTTGCAACATCACATCATCGCCGAAGAACTCGCGATATTCGGGGATAAGAAGCGGAGTGATATCGCCGCTGATGTCGGCGATGACAAGCTGTTGTCCATCATCGCCGCGGCTTGCGATGACCTGTCCGGTGATCCTGTCGCGCCCCTCGGTCGCCAGCGCGATCTGTGCGGCGAACTCCTCCGGCGGGCCGTCTCCTTCGACGGACAGCCGAATGTCGGGGCCGCCCGGCAGGTTCAGAAGCGTGGCGGCGAGCCCACCGGGCGCTTCTTCCAGCAGCAGGGACAGGGCGAGGTTTCGGTTGGCGTTGTCGAAGGACGCATCCAGCGAGAATTGCCCGGCAGGTCCGTCAAGCCGGTCGAGGATGATATCCGCCTCGCCCGCACCGTTCGCCAATGTCACGGACCCTTCCACGGACAGCGTCGCAGGCAGGCC
>JAACTG010000122.1:2341-33250 GCA_009993585.1 Sphingomonadales bacterium | reverse complement strand
CTGCCGCATTACCAGGCGCCCGGCGTCAGCGCGCCGGCGCCGCGCGGCGTGCCGCTGTCGGTGATCGAGCATCTCGTCGGCGAAGTCATGCGCGTCTGCGCCGAGCTCGGTCGCCCGCTGCCGCTCGCCGACGCGGTCGAACTCTCGCCGCCGCACGATCGCGACGGCATGACCGCGCGCAGCGCCGCGTTGCTGATCCGAAAACTGCTGTTCGATTGATACGGTGGTGAGCCCTGCTGGGTTCGAACCAGCGACCTACTGATTAAAAGTCAGTTGCTCTACCGACTGAGCTAAGGGCCCCACCGCGATGTGCACCTAGAAAGCGCGTCGCCCGCGGTCAAGCGGCTTGGGCGCGGAAAGTCGTCGCGAAAGCTGACGCAACGTCCGTCCGCCCACGGGATCGCGCCAATCGCCCGCGATGTCGCTGGCGGGTCCGAGAACGAAGCCGCGCTCGCGAAATTCGCGATGCGGGATCGAGAGTGCGCGATCGGCGAACAGGCCGCCCGACCACAAGACGATGTCGAGGTCGAGGACACGCGCCCCCCAGCGCCGCGCGCGGCGTCGCCCGAAATCGGTCTCGATCGCCTTGAGCCGGGCGAGCAGGGCGCGCGGGGAGAGGCGGGATTCGAGCACGACCGCGGCGTTGGCGAAGCGCCGCCGCGACGGGCCGAGCGGCGGCGATGCGACGACCTGCGATCGCGCCGTCACGCTGCCGAGCTCCTCCAGCAGGCCGATCGCCGCCCTCACGATATCGCGCGGTGCGCCGAAGCGCGCGTGACGCCGGTTCGAACCCAGGGCGATCAGATAGGTCTGGCTTGCCTCGCTCATCCCGTCGCCCTAGTCCCGCGACGATGCCGCTGCAAACCCGTTCCGATCCGTCCCCCGCCGACCTGTCGCCGCTGGCCAAAGGCGAGCCGCCGCGCGACTGCGCGCTGTGCCCGCGGCTCTATGCGTTTCGCGAGGAGGTGGCTGCCGAATATCCCGGCTGGTGGAACGCCCCGGTGCCGGCCTTCGGCGATCCCGCCGCGTGGCTCGCGATCGTGGGGCTGGCGCCGGGCAAGCACGGCGCGCACCGCACGGGGCGGCCGTTCACCGGCGACTATGCGGGCGACCTGCTGTTCGCGACGCTGGCGAAATTCGGCCTGTCGAACGGCTGCTATGACAGCCGGCCCGACGACGGGCTGCGGCTCGACGGCGCGATCATCATCAACGCTGTCAAATGCCTGCCGCCGCAGAACAAGCCGCTGCCCGCCGAGGTCCACAATTGCCGGCGTTTCTATACGCACCAGCTCGCGATGCTGCCCGACGCGCGCGTGATGATCGCGCTCGGCCAGATCGCGCATTCGACCGTCATCCGCAATCTCGGCGCGCGCCAGGCGGACTTCAAGTTCGGCCATCTTGCCGAGCATCGACTGCCCGACGGCCGCGTGCTGATCGATAGCTATCACTGCTCGCGCTACAACACCAACACCGGGCGGCTGACGGCCGAGATGTTCGAAGCGGTGTTCGCGCGGGCGGCGGAAGTCAGATCAACGGGCTGAATTCGGTGACGATGCGCCGGTACAGTGCGCGCTTGAACGGGACGATCAATTCGACGAGCTCGTGCGGCGATTTCCAGGCATATTCGCGGAATTCGGGATGTTCGGTGGCAATATCGACGTCGCCGTCGTCGCCGGTGAAGCGCATCAGGTACCAGCGCTGCCTTTGGCCGCGATATTTGCCCTTCCACAGCACACCGATCAGCGCGTCGGGAAGCTCGTAGACGAATTCCTCGCTCGCTTCGGCGATCAACTCGGCCTTGGTCCTGGCGACGCCGGTTTCCTCTTCGAGTTCGCGCCAGGCCGCGTCGAGCCAGTCCTCGCCCTTGTCGACGCCCCCCTGCGGCATCTGCCACGCCTCGGCGCGGTTATCGATGCGCTGACCGACGAACACCTTGCCGTCGGCATTGACCAGCATGATGCCCACGCCGGGGCGATAGGCCAATGTCTCGCGATTGACTTCAGCCATTGTCGGGCAGGACCGCCTTGAGCAGGCGAAACGCCTGCGCGATATCGTCGTTCGACGACGGCAGCGCCTTGCGCAGCGTGATGAAACCGTGGACGTTGCCGACGGCGTTGTAATGCGCGACCGTCGCCCCGGCATCGACCAGCGCCTTGGCATAGGCGCGCCCCTGGTCGCGCAGCGGGTCGAGCCCGGCGGTCATCACCACCGTCGGCGGCATGTCGTGATGCGCGTTGTCGATGCAGACGTTGCGCAGATCGGCGGGGTCGGCGGCATAATGGTCCGAAAACCATTTCATCGTGTCGACGGTCAGCAGATGGCCCTTGGAAAAATCGCCGAAGCTTCGATATTTGGTCGCTTCGTCGACGACGGGATAGATCGCGAACTGCGCGACCACGGGCTTGGCCGCGGGCTTTTCGCGCAACTGCTGCGTCACGACGATGGCAAGGTTGCCGCCGGCGCTGTCGCCGCATGGGATCAGCCCGGTGATATCGAGGCCCAGCGCCCTGCCATTGTCGGCGATCCAGCGCGTCGCCGCCTCGCAATCCTCGGGCGCGGCGGGGAAAGGCGCTTCGGGCGCGAGGCGATAGTCGATCGACACCACCGGCAATTGCATCGCGCGCGCCATCTCGGCGCAGAAGCTGTCGTGCGTATCGAGGTCGCCGATAACGAAACCGCCGCCGTGATAGAAGCAGATGGCCGGCGCCGCCGCCGCCGCCGTGCGCGCATCGTAGAGCCGGATCGCGATGTCGCTGGCAGGGCCGGGCAGCGACAAGTCCTCGACGCGGGCGATCTCGCCGCGCTCGACATCGGCCATCGCCTTGGCCATTTTCATCAGGCCGCGGCCTTCTTCCGGATTGAATTGCCACACCTTCGGCGTCGCGGGATCGTTGATCACCTCGAGATAGGCGCGGACATCGGGGCGGGCATCGGGATGAATTTCGGTCATGGCGCTCCATTTGCCAAAGCGGCGAGCCGTTGCAAAGCGAAACCTCTTGCGTCGGCGCGGCTCGAAAAAGGCTTTGAGTGACGCGCGCTCGCAGCGTAGGGACGAAAAAACACCAGTTGATACGGGACCAGACATGGCCACAGCCTCGCACGAGGTCACTCCGCAGGAAGCCGCCGCCCATCCGCCCGCCGAGGCGGTCGTCGTCCGTTTTGCCGGCGACAGCGGCGACGGGATGCAGCTGACCGGGGGGCAATTCACGTTGTCGACCGCGCTGGCGGGCAACGACCTTGCCACCTTCCCCGATTTTCCCGCCGAAATCCGCGCGCCCCAAGGGACGCTGTTCGGCGTTTCGGCGTTCCAGATCAATTTCGGTTCGACCGCGATTGAGACAGCGGGCGATGCGCCCGACGTCCTCGTCGCGATGAACCCCGCCGCGCTCAAGACCAATGTCTCGGCGCTGAAGCCCGGCGGGCTGATCATCGCCGACAGCGGCGAATTCGGCGACCGCAACCTCGCCAAGGCGAAATACGAGGCGAACCCGCTCGACGACGGCAGCCTCGCCAAATGGCAGCTGATGAAGCTCGATATCAGCGCGCTGACGTTGGAGGCGGTGAAACCTTTCGGCCTCGGCAATAAAGAGGCCTTGCGCTGCAAGAACATGTGGACGCTCGGCCTCGCGCTGTGGATGTTCGACCGCGACCGCCAGCCGATCGTCGACTGGCTCAAGGCCAAGTTTGCCAAGCTGCCCGACATCGCCGAGGCGAATATCGCCGCGCTCAACGCGGGCCATGCCTATGGCGAAACCGCCGAACTCGCGGGGCCGATGCAAAAGGTTTCGATCGCCGCAGCGCCGACCGAGCCGGGCCTCTATCGCACCGTCACCGGCGCCGAATCGATTTCGCTCGGCCTCGTCGCGGGGGCGCAGCTCGCCGGGCTCAAGCTGTTCTTCGGCGGCTATCCGATCACGCCCGCCTCGGCGATCCTCCATCATCTCGCGCGGCTCAAGGAATTCGGCGTCACCACCTTCCAGGCCGAGGACGAGATTGCCGCGATCTGCGCGTCGATCGGCGCGAGCTATGCCGGACAGCTCGGCATCACCAGCTCGTCGGGTCCCGGCATTGCCTTGAAGACCGAGGCGATGGGCCTTGCGATCATGACCGAACTACCGCTCGTCATCGTCAATTCGCAGCGCGGCGGCCCGTCGACCGGCCTGCCGACCAAGACCGAGCAGAGCGACCTCTACCAAGCGGTCTATGGCCGCAACGGCGATGCGCCGCTGCCCGTCATTGCTGCTAGAAGTCCTGCCGACGCATTCGATTGCGCGATCGAGGCGGTGCGCATCGCGACGACCTACATGACCCCGGTCATGCTGCTCACCGACGGCTATATCGCCAATGCCGCCGAACCGTGGAAGGTCCCCGACATGGCGGGCTACGCGCCGTTCCCGGTCCGCTTCATGACCGATGCGCCGGGCGAGGGCGAGACCTTCATGCCCTATGCCCGCGACGAGAAACTTGCGCGGCCCTGGGCGATCCCCGGCACGCCGGGTCTGATGCACCGCATCGGGGGCATCGAAAAGGCGCAAGGCACCGGCAATATCGATTACGCTCCCGAAAACCACGCGCGCATGACCGAAATCCGCCGCGACAAGGTGCTGGGCGTCGATGTGCCCGATCAGGACATCGAGGTCGGCGAAGCCGGCGGCAGGTTGGCGATCGTCGGCTGGGGCTCGACCTACGGCCCGATCCTCCAGGCGGTCCGCCGCGCCCGTGCGCGCGGGATCGACGTCAGCCATATCCATATCCGGCACATCTGGCCGCTGCCGAAGAATCTGGGCGAACTGCTCAGGAGCTACGATCGTATCATCGTGCCCGAAATGAACACCGGCCAGCTGAAGACGCTGCTGCGCGACCAGTATCTCGTCGATTGCCGGCCGCTCAACAAGGTGTCGGGCCAGCCGTTCATGATCGCCGAGATCGAAGATGCGATCGCGAACGGCGTTGGCGACGGCGACGTTCCACCGAGCGCGACCCAGCTTCCCGAGCCGAAGGCGATGAACCCATGAACGACATGACCCCCATCGCGACCAGCCCCAAGGACTGGGAAACCGACCAGGAAGTGCGCTGGTGCCCCGGCTGCGGCGACTATGCGATCCTGAAGGCGATCCAGCGGACGATGCCGCAGATCGGCGGCACGCCGGCCAACACGGTGTTCGTGTCGGGCATCGGCTGTTCGAGCCGCTTTCCCTATTATATGGAGACCTACGGATTCCACACGATTCACGGTCGCGCGCCCGCCTTCGTCACCGGGATCAAGCTCGCCAATCCCGATCTCGACGTCTGGCTGGTGACCGGTGACGGCGACGGCCTGTCGATCGGCGGCAACCACATGATGCATATCCTGCGGCGCAATCTCGACACGCAGATCCTGCTGTTCAACAACGAGATTTACGGGCTGACCAAGGGGCAATATTCGCCGACGAGCCGCGAAGGCACGCGTTCGCCCTCGACGCCGTTCGGTTCGGTCGATCATCCCGCCAAGCCGTGCGCCTTCGCGCTCGGTTCGGGTGCGCGCTTCGTCGCGCGCGGCTATGACGTTTCGAAGAATCTGCCTGACGTGCTGAAAGCCGCGCATTCGCACAAGGGCGCGGCATTTATCGAGATATTCCAGAACTGTATCGTCTATAATGCAGACGTTTTCGCGGAATTTACCGACAAGAATAACGCGAATTCGCACCAGCTCTGGCTCGAACAGGGCGAACCGATGCTGTTCGAAAAGGGCAGCCGCGGTATCAGCCTCGACCACGATACGCTGCAGCTCAAGGTCGTCGATGTCGAGGGCGGCGACTGGCAAAATGCGGGCGTGATCGTCCACGACGTCAGGAACCGCGCGGTCGCGCACATGCTCGTCGAAATGCCCTTCGGCCCGTTCCCGATGGCCTTGGGCGTGCTCTACGACGACCCGCACCCGACCTTCGAAAGCGCCGTCGTCGCACAGAACCGCGAACTCAGCGAAGGCAGGACTCCCGACCTCCAGGCGCTGGTGTCGAAGGGGCAGACCTGGATGGTCGAGAAAGAGCCACGCGAAAATTGACGCGTCGTCGCTAAGGCATGGCCGATTCCGTTCTTCTGTGGTTCCGCCGCGATTTGCGACTGTCCGACCAGGCGGCGCTCGTCGCTGCGGCGGGCGAGGGGCCGGTCGTGCCGGTCTATGTCCTCGACGACGATGCGCCGGGTGATCACGCGATCGGCGGTGCGGCGCGCTGGTGGCTGCATCACAGCCTGGCGAGCCTCGATGCCGATCTGCGCGCCAGGGGTTCGCGGCTGATCCTGCGGAGCGGCGACGCGGTCGAGGAGATCGCGCAGCTCGCCCAAGACGTCGGCGCCACCCGCGTTCATGCGTTGCACCATTACGAGCCGTGGTGGCGCGATGCCGAGGCGGCGGTCGCCGACCGGCTCGATCTCGTCCTTCACGACGGCAACTACCTTGCCCCGCCGGGCAGCGTGACGACGGGGGCGGGCGAACCGTACAAGATCTTCACGCCGTTCTGGAAGGCGCTCAACGAGAGGATGCCGCCGAGCGAGCCACACACTGCTCCGCGCGATATCGCCGCGCCGACCTCATGGCCGCGCTCGGACGATCTCGCCGACTGGGACCTGCTGCCGACCGAGCCAGACTGGGCGACCGGTTTCGGCGAAGACTGGACGCCCGGCGAGGCGGGCGCGCGGGCGCGTGTCGCCGATTTCATCGACGAGGCGGCCGATTATGGCGAGGCACGCAACCTGCCGTCGATCGAGGGCAGCTCGCGCCTGTCGCCGCACCTCCATTGGGGCGAGCTCTCACCTGCCTTTGTCTGGCACCGCATCGCCGCCGTGGGGCGTGGCAAGGCGGGGGTGAATACGTTCCTCAAGGAACTCGCGTGGCGCGATTATGCGCAGAACGTGATCCTGCAGTTCGGCGACTATGCGAGCAGGAACGCGCGCGACCGCTTCGACCCGATGCAATGGCGGACGGGCAAGGGCGCCGATGCCGATTTTACTGCGTGGACGCAGGGCCGCACGGGCTATCCGATCGTCGATGCGGGCATGCGGCAGTTGTGGACGACCGGCTGGATGCACAACCGCGTGCGGATGATCGCCGCGAGTTTTCTCGTCAAACACCTGCTGATCGACTGGCGGCGCGGCGAACGCTGGTTCTGGGACTGCCTCGTCGATGCCGATTACGCCAACAACGCGGTGAACTGGCAATGGGTCGCGGGGACAGGTATCGATTCGAACATGTTCGTCCGCATCATGGCCCCGCTGTCGCAGTCGGAGAAATTCTCCGCGGGCGACTATATCCGCCGATGGGTGCCCGAGCTGGCGGCGCTCGACGACGACGATGCGATCCACGATCCACACGAGGCGGGTCGGGCGCCGCGCGACTATCCCGCCAAGCGAATCGAGCATCGCGCCGCGCGCGAGCGCGCGCTGGCTGCCTATGCCGGGATGAAGGCGGCGTCGTGAACGATTTGCCCCATGCAAGGCGCGGTGCCCACCTCGTCGCGGGCGATCGCGGACTGGTCGCAGGGCCGCTCTGGGCGCGCTTGTGGGCGCGCGGCCGCGCCCGCGTCTTCGAACGCGTCATCGAAAGCATCGACAAGGGCCTCGAATACGGCACGATTGAAGGGCGCTTGCCCGACGGCAGCACGCGGATCGTCGGCGGTCGCGGTGACGGCCCCTATGCGGTGTGCGAGATCACCAGCTGGATGGCGCTTGTCCGCCTCGCCAATTCCGGGTCGGTCGGCTGGTACGTTGCCTGGTCGCGCGGCGAATGGACGTCGCCCGATCCGGTCGCGATCTTCGACCTGTTCATGCGCAATGCGCGCAGCCTCGGCGGGGTTGCGCGCGCCAAGGGCGTCTGGCGGATCGCCAAGCGGCTGATCCATCGGTTCAACGGCAATTCGGCACGCGGCGCGAAGCGCAACATCGCGGCGCATTACGACCTCGGCAACGATTTCTACGCCGCCTGGCTCGACGAGACGATGAGCTATTCGAGCGCGATCTTCGCTGGCGACGGGCCGCTCGAAGACGCGCAGCGCCGCAAGATCGAGGCGATCGCCGACCGGCTGGCGCTCGCACCCGGCGACCGCCTGCTCGAGATCGGCTGCGGCTGGGGCTATCTCGCCAATCGCTTCGCCGATCGGGGGATATCGACGACCGCAATCACCCTGTCAGAGGAACAGCGCGCCTGGGCAGAACAGCGCTATCTCGCTGATGGCAAGCCGCTGCGGTTCGAGCTGATCGATTATCGCGCGATGACCGGGCAGTTCGACGGCATCGCCAGCGTCGAGATGGTCGAGGCAGTGGGGCAGGAATACTGGCCGCAATATCTCGATTGTATCGCGCGCTGCCTCAAACCCGGCGGTCGTGCCGCGATCCAGTATATCGCGATCGATGACGCGATTTTCGCCGATTACGCCGCCAGCGCCGATTTTATCCAGACCTATATCTTCCCCGGCGGCATGCTGCTGTCGACCGAGCGTTTCCGCGCGCTCGCCCAAGAGCGCGGCCTTGTCTGGAGCGACGAGACGCGCTTCGGCGGCGACTATGCCGAAACGCTGAAGCAGTGGCGTGAACGGTTCGACCTCGCCGTCAAAGAGAAGCGCCTGCCGACCGGTTTCGACAAACAGTTCCGTGACTTGTGGCGCTATTATCTGATGTACTGTGAAGGCGGATTCCGCGGTGGCGGCATCTGGGTCGCGCAGGTGACGTTGGCAAAAGGACAACCCGGTCGATGAACGTGATCAAACTTTTGGGTGTGGTGATCCTGACCCTTTCGGCTCCCGCCTTGTCGTCATGCGATCAGGCCAAAAAGCTCGCCGCCGGCGTTGCGGGTCTGCCCTCGGACAAGAACATCCTGTTCTGGACCGACGCGCAGCGGTCGAAGGCGTTCCGGATGATGGACAGCCTGACCGACGCGGCGACGATCGAGGCCGGCGGCAAGGCGATGCCGTTGCCGCAAGGCAAGCCCATCGACCTCGCCTGGACCGCCGCTGGCCGCGACTGGACGATCGATAGCTATTTGGCCGAGCAGGTCAGCGCCGGGGTCGTCATCGTGCACGACGGTCGGATCCGGCTGGAGCGCTATGGCATCGATTACGATGCCGAAGGTCGCTGGACCAGCTTCTCCGTCGCCAAGTCGCTGGTGTCTACGCTCGTCGGCGCTGCCGTGAATGACGGGTACATCGAAAGTCTCGACGATCCGGTGACGCGCTACATTCCCGCTCTCAAGGGGAGCGGTTACGACGGCGTCAGCATCGCCCAGCTGATGACGATGCGATCGGGCGTCAAATGGAATGAGGATTATGGCGATCCCCAGTCCGACGTCGCCAAGTTCAATGCCCAGCAAGCCGAAGGCGATATCGATCCGGTCACCGCCTATATGCGCAAACTGCCGAGCGAGGCCAAGCCGGGAACGCGCTGGCAATACAATACCGGCGAGACCAATCTGATCGGCGTGCTGGTTGAAAGGGCGGCTGGAAGGCCGATTTCGCAATATCTCTCGGAAAAAATCTGGGCGCCCTATGGCATGGAAGCCGATGCCACCTGGTTGACCAACGATGCCGGCAAGGAAATCGCCGGCTGCTGCATTTCGGCCCGGTTACGTGACTATGCGCGGTTCGGACTGTTCGTCGCCGAAGGCGGCTTGGCGGGCGGCAAGCGCGTGGTCCCCGAAGGCTGGTTCGCCAAGGCCGGCACGAAGCAGGCCGAAATCGGCGCTCCGGGACGCGGCTATGGCTATCAGTGGTGGACCTATGACGACGGCAGTTTCGCGGCGCAGGGCATCTTCGGGCAAGGCATTTTCATCGACCCTGCGCGCAAGTTGGTCATTGCCAGCAACGGCAATTGGCCGGTCGCATCCGATGCGCGGCTGCGCGAACATCGCGATGCCTTCTACCGCGCGGTCCGGTCCGCCATCGATCGCGAGGCGGCGCCAGCCGATTAGCCGGCGACCTTGACCCGTTCGGTGCTGTCGAATTCGGTTTGCAGCAAGGCGGCGATCGCCTCGGCGACGACTGCGGGGTCCTTCACGCTTTGCGGGTCCTCGCCGGGATAGGCGCGGGCACGCATCTGGGTGCGCGTCGATCCGGGGTCGACGATGGCGGTGCGGACCTTGGATATGTTGCACGTCTCGGCACCATAGCTGGCGACCAGCGTGTCGAGCGCCGCCTTCGACGCGCCATAAGCGCCCCAAAAAGCGCGGGGGCTGGCCCCGACGCTCGACGTGATCGCGACCAGGCGACCCGCATCGGATTTGCGCAACAGCGGATCGAACGCCGCGATCAGCGCCTGCTGCGCCAGCACGTTGAGCGTGAAAACGCGGTTGAGTTCCTTGCCGTCGATCGCGGTGACCGGCGCCAGCGTTCCCAGCATCGCCGCATTGAGCACGAGGATGTCGAGCTTGCCCCAGCGCTCGCCGACGGCTTGCGCCAGCTTGGCGATGCTGTCGCCTTCGACGAGGTCGAGCGGGGCGATCGTGGCGGCGCCGCCGGCCGCGAAGATTTCCTCTTCGACCGCTTCGAGATCTCTCGCGGTCCGCGCGACCAGAACGACGTGCGTTCCCTCGCGCGCCAGCGCCTTGGCGGTCGCGGCACCGATGCCGCGGCTGGCGCCGGTGACCAGCGCGATCTTTTCGCCGTCGCTTCGCATCAGACGAGATGTTCGGCGAGCAGGGGCAGGTCGAGACGCTCGTCGCCGCCATTCTGATCGGTCAGCATGGTTGGATAATCGCCGCTGAAACAGGCATCGCAATATTGCGGAGCCGTATCGTCCCGCCCAGTCTCGCCGACCGCGCGATAGAGACCGTCGAGGGTGATGAAGGCCAGGCTGTCGGCACCGATATGAACCCGCATCTGTTCGATGTCCTTGTTCGCGGCGAGGAGGTTTTCGCGCCGCGGCGTATCGACGCCGTAGAAACAGCTGTGCGCGGTCGGCGGGCTGGCGATGCGCATATGCACCTCCGAGGCGCCGGCATCGCGCATCATCTGGACGATCTTCATGCTCGTCGTCCCGCGCACGATCGAATCGTCGACCAGGATGACGCGCTTGCCCTCGATCAGCGCGCGATTGGCATTGTGCTTCAGTTTGACGCCGAGATGGCGGACATTGTCGCTCGGCTGGATGAAGGTGCGGCCGACATAATGCGAACGGATGATGCCGAGTTCGAAGGGAATTTCGGATTGCTGGGCATAGCCGATAGCGGCGGGGGTGCCGCTGTCGGGCACCGGGATGACGAGATCGGCCTCGACCGGGTTCTCGATCGCCAGTTCGGCACCGATCGCTTTCCTGACCGAATAGACGGACGATCCGTCGACGATCGAATCGGGACGGCTGAAATAGACATGTTCGAAGATGCAAAACCGCTTCGAAGCCTTGGCGAATGGCTTGATCGAGCGCGTCTTGCCGTTGTTCACGACGATGATCTCGCCAGGTTCGACCGAGCGGACGAATTCGGCGCCGACGACGTCGAAAGCGACCGATTCGGAAGCGAACAGGATCGCGTCGTCGAGCTGGCCCATGACCAGCGGGCGGATGCCGAGCGGGTCGCGGCAGGCGATCATGCCTTCGGAGGTCAGGCAGACGAGCGAATAGGCGCCTTCGAGTTGCTTGACCGCATCGATGAAGCGATCGAGCAAGGTCGAATAGAGTGACGTTGCCACGAGGTGGATGATCGTTTCGGTATCGCTGGTCGACTGAAAGATCGAGCCGCGCCGAACAAGTTCGCGGCGCAGTTTTTCGGCATTCGAGATATTGCCGTTGTGCGCGACCGCGAAACCGCCGGTCGACAGGTCGGCGAACAGCGGTTGAACGTTGCGCAGCGCGGTTTCGCCCGTGGTCGAATAGCGGACATGGCCGATCGCCGAGGACCCGGCGAGCGCGCGGATGATGGCGTCGCGGTCGAAATTGCCGGCGACATGGCCCATCGCGCGATGGGTATGGAAATGCTCGCCATCATAACTCGTAATGCCAGCCGCTTCCTGGCCGCGATGCTGCAGCGCGTGGAGGCCGAGCGCGACGACGGCCGAAGCGGTGTCGGCATCGGCAATGCCGAACACACCGCATTCTTCCTTGAGCTTGTCGTCGTCGAAGGGATCGGTTGTCAGCAGCACGGGGCCTCTGGATCATGGAGAAATAGACGGCGCGGGCCCGACGGCCCTTGGCAGCGGCATATAGGGACGGAGCGGGCGAATGTCTGCCCCCCATTTCAAAATCGCGGGGGCGCAATTGGAACCGTGGCGGCCATCGGCTAGAGGGATCGTCATGAGACACGCGTTATGCCAGCCAGTCTTTTCGAAGGTCTTCGCGATCGCGCTATTGGCGCTCGCATCGTGCCGCGGCGGAGAGGCTCCGCGCGATCGTCCCGAGCGTGAGCTGACACCGCTCGATCAAGCAGCGATCGACGCCGGGATCATAAGCGACGCGACGACGATCCCGGTGACCGGAAGCTATGAACGGCGGCATGAAAATGGCCGCAACCAGTTGTGTATCGATGCCGACAGCCGTTTCGGGATGATTGCCGATCTCGGGCGCGGATTGTTGTGCCAGGGGAGAGGGACGTTGAGCGCAAGCGGCGACCGGTTGCGCTTCGCGTTCGACGGCGTCGGCCGCTGCGTTGCAGAGGGAGCCTATGACGGCCGCGAGATCCGCATCGATGGCAGGGTCGAAGGCGACTGTTCGATTTTATGTTCGTCGCGTGCCACTTTCGCCGGGATGGTGGTGACCAAAGCAGGCGAAGGTGCCGCGCAAGAGGTTTTGTCGCGCGTCGATCGTGGCGAGCTCAAGCGCGGGCAGCCGCTCTGCAGCGCTACTTGACGTTCACGTAAACGGCAGATAGAAAATCGGCATGAGCAGCGACAACGGCCATGCCCAGATCGATACCCCCGACGCGCACGGTCGGCTGAGCTATTCGATCGGCGATCTGTCGAGCGAATTCGGCATCACCGCCCGCGCGCTGCGCTTTTACGAGGACGAAGGACTGATCGCGCCGACGCGCAAGGGCCTGACCCGCATCTACGCGAAGCGCGATCGAGCCCGCCTAGCGTGGATATTGCGCGCAAAGCGCGTCGGTTTCAGCCTGTCCGAGATCAAGGAGATGATCGATCTCTACGACGTCGGCGACGGTCGCGCGGTGCAACGCCGCGTGACGATCGAGAAATGCCAGGACCGGATCGACCTGCTCAGGCGTCAGCGGGACGATCTCGACAGCGCGATCGACGAGCTCGCGTCGTTCGTCGAAATGGTCAAGAAAGCCGATCGGGGCGAACGTCCCGAAGCCGTCAACAGGCGCCGCTCTCGCGTCGCGAAAGGATAAACATGCCCAGCTATTCCGCCCCCGTCAAAGACACGCGCTTTTTGTTGAGCGAGGTGATCGGACTCGATCGCTATGCGAGCCTGCCGGGTTTCGAAAACGCCAGCGGAGACATGGTGGATGCGATCCTGGGCGAAGGCGCCAGGTTCGTCGAAGAGGTCCTGTTCCCGCTCAACCAGATCGGTGATCACCAGGGTTGCACGCGCCAAGACGACGGCAGCGTCACGACCCCCGAAGGCTTCAAGGCGGCGTACGACAAATACCGTGAATCGGGCTGGGGCACGCTGTCGTCGCCCGAGGAATTCGGCGGCCAGGGCCTGCCGGCGATACTCGCGATCGCGTTCGAGGAATATATGACGAGTTCGAACATGGCGTTCGCGATGTATCCCGGGCTGACCCATGGCGCGGTTTCGGCGATTCTCGCCAAGGGATCGCAGGAGCAGAAGGAAAAATACACGCCCAAGATGATCTCGGGCGAATGGGGCGGGACGATGAATCTGACCGAGCCGCAATGCGGCACCGATCTCGGCCTGATCCGTACCAAGGCGGTTCCCAATGCCGATGGCAGCTATGCGATCAGCGGCACTAAGATCTTCATCTCGTCGGGCGAGCATGACCTAACCGACAACATCATCCACCTCGTCCTCGCCAAGACCCCCGATGCGCCCGACAGCGTCAAGGGCATCAGCCTGTTCATCGTGCCCAAATTGATGGTGAACGACGACGGGTCGCTGGGTGAGCGCAACGCGGTGAGTTGCGGCTCGATCGAGCACAAGATGGGAATTCACGGCAATTCGACCTGCGTGATGAATTACGACGGGGCGACCGGCTATATGGTCGGCGAGGAGAACAAGGGTCTCGCGGCGATGTTCGTGATGATGAACGCGGCGCGCCTCGGCGTCGGGCTCCAGGGGCTCGGCATTGCCGAGGTCGCCTATCAGAACGCGGTCGCCTATGCCGGCGACCGCCGCCAGGGCAGGGCGCTGACGGGTCCGCAGGATCCGCAGGAAAAGGCCGATACGTTGTTCGTCCATCCCGACGTTCGCCGCATGCTGATGGACGGCAAGTCGGTGATCGAGGGGCTTCGCGCGCTCATCATTTGGGGCGCGCTTCAGGTCGACCTTAGCCACAAGGCCGAAGACGAGGCCGAGCGCCAGATGGCCGACGACCTGATCAGCCTGCTGACGCCGGTGATCAAGGGCTATGGCACCGACAAGGGCTATGACATCGCGACCAATGCGCAGCAGGTGTTCGGCGGTCATGGCTACATCGCCGAATGGGGCATGGAGCAATATGTCCGCGATGCGCGCATCGCGCAGATTTACGAAGGCACCAACGGCATCCAGGCGATGGACCTGGTCGGGCGCAAGCTCGCGCAAAACGGCGGACGCGCGATCCAGTCGTTTTTCAAACTGGTCGACGACGAGATTACCGAGGGCAAAAAGGACGACGCCTTGGCCCCGCTGGCGGAGGCTCTCGACAAGGCGAATGGCCAACTCAAGGCGGCGACGATGTGGTTCATGCAGAACGGCATGGCGAACCCCAACAACGTCGGTGCCGGTGCGCACAGCTATATGCACATCATGGGCATCGTCGCGCTCGGCCTGATGTGGCTGCGCATGGCGACGGTCGCGTCTGCGAAGCTGGCGAGCGGCGAGGGCGACAGTGCGTTCTACGAGGCAAAGCTGGCGACCGCCCGCTATTTCGCCGAGCGTGTCATGCCCGATGCCGGCGCGTTGCGCCGCCGTATCGAAGGCGGCAGCGAGGCGGTCATGGCGCTTACCCCCGATCAGTTCGCCAGCGCCTATCGGTGACGCGTCACCGCGCGCTCGCCATCGTCAAACGTTGCTGCTAGCGAGCGCCGATGACTCAATCACCCAATGATGCGCAAAGCCCGCCCGTTCTTGCCGAAGCGGATCGCAATTGCTGGAAAATCGGCCGGGCCGACCGAGCCGCTATCATCATCGATGCGTGCGATTACTTCCGTATCGTTCGCCGGGCGATGCTCGAGGCTGAACGCCGGATCCTCATCATCGGTTGGGATTTCGACACGCGAATCGATCTCGATCCCACGAACGATGCGGTCGACGACCTCGGCCATTTCATGCTCGATCTTGCCAAGCGAAATCCGAGCCTCGAAATTCGGATTCTCAAATGGGATTTCGGCGCGCTCAAGTCGTTGTTTCGCGGTACGCATCTGTGGATGCTGTTCCGCTGGTGGATGACGAAATCGATCCGCTTCAAGTTCGATGGCAAACACCCTCCTGGCTGTAGCCATCACCAGAAAATCGTCGTCATCGATGATCGCCTCGCGATCTGCGGCGGGATCGATCTGACGCACGACCGCTGGGACACGCGCGATCACGAGGAAGGCGATCCGCGCCGGATCGAGCCGTCGGGGAAGGAATATTGCCCGTGGCACGACGCGACCGCGATGATCGATGGCGAGGCGGCGCGGCTGCTCGGCGAATTGTGCCGCGATCGCTGGCTCGTCGCGACCGGCGAGACGATGGAGCCGATCCATGACGCCGGTCCCCGGTGGATCGACGACGTCGATCCCGATTTTCGCAATATCGACGTCGCCGTCGCCCGTACCCGCGCCGAATATGAGGAATGTGCGGAGATTCGGGAGATCGAGCAATTATATTGCGACATGATCGCCCGCGCGGAAAATTTCATCTATTCGGAAAACCAGTATTTCACGTCGCCGAAGATCGCTGCCGCCATCAGCGAGCGCCTCGCCGAGCGGCCTGAACTCGAAATCGTCATGATCCAGCCGAAAACCGCCGACGGCTGGATCGAACAGATGGCGATGGACGGCACGCGCGTCCGCCTTACGCAGATGATCGGCAAGAACGATCCGACCAATCGCTTTCGGATCTATTATCCGGTAACCGACGGCGGCACGCCGATTTACGTCCATGCCAAGGTGATGATCGTCGACGACGCGATGTTGCGGATCGGGTCGTCCAACCTCAACAATCGCTCGCTCGGCCTCGACAGCGAATGCGACCTGTTGTTCGAGGTCGTGCAAGCCGAAGATCCCGGCAAGACGCGCACCGCAATTCGGCAGATTCGCGAAGGACTACTGGCCGAGCATCTTGGTTGCTCGGCGAGCGAATGGTGCGATGCTGCACAGGCCGCTGGATCAATCAACGGGGCGATCGAGGCGCTTCAGGGATCCGGAAAGACGGTCGAGCTGTTGCCGATGGAGGAGCCCGAAGGTTTCGAGGAATTTATCGCCGACAAGCAACTGCTCGATCCCGAATGTGCCGACGAGTTTTTCGAGCCGTTCCAAAAAACCAGCCTGGTATCGTCGTTCGTGGCTAATTTGCGAGGCCGGGCGAAGCGTTTTCGCCGCTAGATGCTCTTCATGCAATTGCGCGGTTCGAGACCGGCGAAGCGGGCGCAGTTGAACAACGCGCGTTCGAACCCGCTCCGCTGGTCGCGCAAATAGCTGAAGGCCATCGATTGCCGCGCGCTCGCGGTCAGTTCGCCGTTGATGGGCACCGCGGCGCTGTCGGTCCAGCCGAACAATTTGCAGTAATCGCGCTTGCCGCACTGGGCGAGCGCAAGCGCGCGCAGGCTCGCCGGGGTCGAGGACGACGGCGCGGCGACAAAGATGGTATTGTCGAACACCTTCGCGGTGGTTGCCGGCGCGGCGCTGGCGATCGCGTCGGCCAGGTCGAGCGATGTCTCGAGCGTCGTTGCCAGCGCGACCGCACCATGTGCCGGCGACCAGGTCGCCAGGCGGGCGATGCGCGGCTCGTCCCCGCTGACGCGCGACCGGAACGCCGCCGGCTGCCCCCACGCGCCTTTCCAGCGAAAGAACAGGTGGGTGTCGATCGCAGCGAGCTTGTCGAGCGAGTCGCTCCAATAGGGGACGACCCAGTCGGTATGATAATGCGTCGCCAGGCCGACGCGGCGATCGACGCTGCCGTTCAGGGCGGCTGTGGCGGCGTTGCGGGCGCGTTGCCATGCCGCCTCGCTATAGCGACGGTTGAGCGCACCGTCGCACGTGAATGTGAACTGGCAACCGGTGCGCCGCTCGCTGCCCTGGAACACGACGCCGCAAACGGTCTTGGGAAAGGCGGGATGACGCACGCGATTGAGCACGACTTGCGCGACCGGGCGCTGGTCGTCGCTGTTGTCGCCGGCTTCATAAAGCATCGCGGCGGCGAGGCAGTCGATCGCGCGGGCGCGCTGATCGGCGTCGCCGGCGAAGCTGAATGGCCGGGCGCTGACGATCGGCCCGTCGATAAACGGAATCTCGGCGTTGATCGCGCGCGCATCCTCGACCGTCACCGGCATCAGCAGCACGGGCTCGACGGCGGGCGGGGGCGTTGCGGGCAAACGATCGCCGGCGAGGTCCGGGTTGGTCGCGTGCGAGGCGATCGTATCGGCAAGCTTCGGCGCGGACGGGACGCCGACAAGCGCAATCGCGACCGCCGCAGCGATCGCGATCGCCACACCAAGCGCCCCGGCGAGAGGGCCTAATGATCGCTGATGTTCCATCGTCGGCTGCTGTGCCCGAACTAGGGCTATTCAGGCAAGAAGTCGGCGACCGACAGATAGCGTTCGCCGGTGTCGTAATTGAAGCCCAATATGCGCTTGCCGGTGCCGATCTCTTCGATCTTCTGGGCGATTGCGGCGAGCGTCGCCCCCGACGATATGCCGACCAGCATGCCTTCTTCGCGCGCCGCGCGGCGTGCCATGTCCTTGGCATCGCCGGCATCGACCTGGATCGCGCCGTCGATCGCATCGGTGTGCAAATTGCCGGGAATGAAACCGGCGCCGATGCCCTGAATTGGATGCGGACCGGGGTCGCCGCCCGAAATCACCGGCGATAAAGCGGGCTCGACCGCGAAGACCTGCAGATCGGGCCAGCGTTGCTTAAGGACTTCGGCCGTCCCGGTGATGTGGCCGCCGGTGCCCACGCCGGTGATGAGGATGTCGATCGGCGTATCGCCGAAATCGGCAAGGATTTCCTCGGCCGTGGTGCGCTTGTGGACGTCGACATTGGCGGGGTTGTCGAACTGCGCCGGCATCCACGCATTGTCGGTCTCGGCCACAAGCTCCTGCGCGCGTTCGATCGCGCCCTTCATGCCCTTTTCCTTGGCCGTCAGGTCGAACTCGGCGCCGTAGGCGAGCATCAGGCGACGCCGCTCGACGCTCATGCTTTCGGGCATGACGAGGATGATCTTATATCCCTTGACCGCGGCGACCATGGCAAGGCCGACGCCGGTGTTGCCGCTGGTCGGTTCGATAATCGTACCGCCGGGCTTGAGCGATCCGTCGCGTTCGGCGGCCTCGACCATCGCGAGCGCGATGCGGTCCTTGATCGATCCGCCGGGGTTCGAGCGCTCCGATTTGATCCAGACCTCGGCCTCTCCGAACAGGCGCCGCGTGCGGATATGCGGCGTGTTGCCAATGGTTTCGAGAATATTGTCGGCTTTCATCTGGGCCTCCGGGGCTGGTCTATGTCTGCGGCAAGTCTCCCATTTCGGGAGGGTCGAAGGTTTTCGCAAGCCTTAGCTCGGGAAAAAGCCGCGCCCAGGCGATGGTGATCGCGATCGCGCCGACCCCGCCGACCACCACTGCGGCGACGGGGCCGAGCAACGAGGCGAGGATGCCGCTCTCGGTCTCGCCGAGCTCGTTCGACGCCGAAATCGTCAGCAGCGAGACCGAACTGACGCGCCCGCGCATGGCATCGGGCGTATGCAACTGGATCAGCGACTGGCGGACATAGACGCTGACCATGTCGGCGCCGCCGGCCACGACCAGCGCGGCGACGCTCAGCCACAGCAGCTTGGAAAGCCCGAAGACGATGATCGCGGCACCGAAGATGATCACCGCCACCAGCATCTTGGCGCCGACATTGTGCGTCATCGGGCGCAAGGAAAACCAGATCGCCGTCACCGCCGCGCCCGCGCCCATCGATGACGCCAGGATGCCAAGGCCCAATGCTCCGACCTGCAGGATGTCGCGCGCAAAGACCGGCAGCAGCGCAGTCGCCCCGGCGAGCAGGACGGCGAACAGGTCGAGCGTGATCGTCGCCAGCACGAGACGGTTGCGGCGAACGTAGCGAAGGCCGTCGATCATCTGCGTCAGTGGCTTGCGGTCGCGCAACATCGGCGGCTGGGGAACCGGCTTGATGGTCATGACCCCGATCAGCGCGATCAGGAACAGTCCGCTGCAAAAGCCGTAAGCGACGTCGGGATGGATCGCATACATCGCGCCGCCGAGGCTGGGACCCGCGATCATCCCCGCCTGCCATGCGATCGAGGAGACGGCGATGGCGGTCGGCAGGACGGCGCGCGGGACCAGATTGGGTGCGAGCGCGCTGAATGCCGGCCCGGAAAAGGCGCGGGCGATGCCGAGGAAGAACGCTGTGACGAAGATCGCGGCTAGAGTGAGCGATCCCTGCCAGCTCAGAAAGCCGAGCCAGGCCGCGCAGCACAGCTGGATGAGGATCGTCGCCTGGCCTATCCTGCGGCGGTCGAAGCGGTCGGCGACCCAGCCGGTGACGGGCGTCAGGAAGAACAGCGGAACGAACTGGACGAGCCCGATCATGCCGAGCAGGAACGCCGCCTCGCGCACCGACATGTCGAGCCGCGCGATCCCGTAGACCTGCCAGCCGATGATGAGCACGAGCGCCGATTGGGCGAGCGTGCCGGCGAGCCGCGCCGTCCAGTATCGCTGGAAGTTGGGGATGCGCAGTGGATGGGGGTGATGCCCGCCCGATGCGGCGGTGGCGGAGGTGCTCGACATGAAAGGCGCTGTAGGTATCGCGGTCGCTTGCGCCAAGCCATGAAATCTCGCGAGCCACGTTTACTCTCTGGCGACGCCGCGTCCCTCAACGGGACGCCCACGGTCGCGGCATTGGCCGCTGGGGAAAAGTGCGGTAAATGCCCGATTAGTCGAAAAGGAGGCTGACATCCGCGCATTGACACCCAAAGCCGATATGATCCGGTCGATCGCGGTCGCCGCCATGTTGGCGGCGCTCGCCCTGGTCATGCTGGCGGCGTGTTCGTCTCGCGCGGAAACCGAGACTCGCCAGGAGGCAGCGGATGCGAAAGTCGGGGCGCAAGAGCCCGGGCCGGCGCCGCCAACGACGGCCAAGACAAATGCGGCGCCGTCCGCCAAGGGTTATGTCGTCAAGCGGGTGCTCGAAATCGACGGTCCGTTTCGCCATGGCGACTATGTCTGGGATGAAGAAGGCGCGCCGTCCGAAGGCGAGGTCGTCATCACCGTCGATCTGAAGGCCGAGACGCTGTCGGTGTTCCGTGGCGGCTATGAAATCGGTGCGGCAGTGATCCTGTTCGGTGCCGACGAGAAACCGACGCCGACCGGCGTGTATCCGATCACGCAGAAGGATGCCGACCATTACAGCAATCTATATGATTCGGCACCGATGCCCTACATGCTGCGAATGACCAACGATGGCGTCAGCATCCACGGCAGCGAAGTCGACTGGGGCTATGCGACGCACGGGTGCATCGGCGTGCCTGTGGCCTTCGCCAAAAAGCTGTTCGGCGTGACGAAGCTCGGCGACAAGATCATCGTCACCAATGGCGAAATGCTGAAAGCGGGCCAGACCATCCCAGCCGCCTGACCCCGGGATAGCCGGACGATCGCGACGGTTGGGGAAGGCCGGTCAGGCGGTGACGGCTTCTATCATGCCATCGTCGGTCTTCGCAGCTTCGACCCGCGCACGGGTCGCAGCCTCGCGAATTTCACGCTGTTTTTCGTAACGTTCGGCGCGTTCGGCCATTTCTTCCCAGTGGCGCATCGAACGCAGGCACCGGTCGCGGACATTGTCTAGATTGGTTTCAGCGGCAGCGCGGCGATCTGCATCCGCGCGTTGCCGGTAAAACGCCGAGTTGTCGGCCAATTGGTCTCTCCACCTAAGTTCAAACCAGGAACGGATCATGCCTTCGCGAGAATCGCGGGCGTTGCACCGAAGATAGACGTAAAGCGCGCCAAGGTAAAGGAATTACGCGCGTAGACGCGATCGGCGCTCATCGCCGCCCACCGCCTGGCGACGACTGTCCCGATCGGTTCAATAGCCGCGATGCGACGCGTAGGCGGTGCGTTCGACGGGCTCCTTGATCAGCGATTTGGCAAAGCGGCGGCGCAGCGATGCGGCGTCCTCGACGGTGCGCATGACGACGCGGGTGCCGCCGCCGGGCAGCGGCTCGATCGCGCTGATGTCGCGGTTCTTCTTGGTGCATTCCTCGACCACGGTCTCGACCTTGACCGCGATGTTGAGCGCGCGGCTGGGCCGTTCCTCGCCGGATTCGAAAATCATGCCGGGAGCTTTCGCGCGGTAACGACGCAAACGGGGAATCTGGAATTCATGGGGAATGCCTCTGCATGAAAGCGGGGGCAAATCGTTTCCCTCGGTCGCCGTTATGCCTGGGACGTGCAACGGCGATGAGCCTCGATAGCACGGAAGGACCGGCAAAGCGAGAAAATCGAAGCCGATCGGGAAATGGCTGCGCCGATGGGGGCGATCATCCTTGTATCGCTGGTCGGCGGCGCGGGCATTACCGCCTGAGCAATTTCACCACCGCCGCGTCGAGCGCCTGGAGGTAGCGCGAGCGGTCGGCCCTGGCGAAGGGGGCGGGGCCGCCGAGCTGGTCGCCGCCGGCGCGCAGGTCGGCCATGATCGCGCGGGTGGCGATGGCGGGGCCGATCGAGGCGGCGGTGAAGGGCTTTCCGGTCGGGGCGAGGACGGTGGCGCCGGCCTTGAGGCAGCGGTCGGCGAGGAGGATGTCGGCGGTGACGACGATCACGGCGGTGGCGCCGCTTGCCTCGCAGATTTCGGCGATGCGGTCGTCGGCCGCGTCGAAGCCGTCGCCGACGACGACGCGGTCGATCAGCGGGTGCGCGGGGATGCGCAGATGGCTGTTGGCGACGAGCGTGACGTGGACGTCGTGGCGCCAGGCGACCTTGTAGCTTTCGTCCTTCACCGGACAGGCATCGGCGTCGATCAGGATGCGGACGCGGGCGGCGGCGAGGGGGGGCATCGGGTCAGTGCAGCTTGGCGATCGCCAGGCCGTCACTGCGGGCGCGGTCGCGGACCGATTCCTCGGTGCGGGTCAGCGCCTTGGCGATCTCGCGCTGCGACTTGCCCTTGCGCGCGAGGTCGTGGAGCTTGGCGAGCTCGTCCTGCCGCCATGGCTGTTTGTGGCGTTCGAACCGATCCTTCTTCATCGCGCTCTCCTAGCCCTTTTTGGGTCCGCGGTCGGGGAATTTGCGCTTGCCCTGGAAGGGACGCTTCTTGGCGTAGTCGCGGCCGGCGTCGGCGGCCTTGCGCGCGGCGCCGGGATGGCCCGCGGCGGGGCGCATCGTCGAGCGCTTGGCCGGGTCGGCGGCGGGCCGGGCGTCGGGGCGCGCCGAGGGACGCGGATCGGGGCGTGTGGCGGGGCGCGTATCGGCGCGTGCGGGGGGACGAGCATCCGGACCCGACGGACGCGCGGGGCGGCGGTCGGAGCGCGGCGGGGCGGGACGCGAAGCGCCGCCCTTGCCGGCATCGCGGCCGCGATAGACGGGGCCGCTTTCGGAGCGTTCGATGAGGATGCCGCTTTCCTCTTCGCCGTCGATATTGGCGGTGCGGACGAGCGCGTCGGAGAATTTGGCGGCGGCGGCGCGCGGCACCTGGAAATAGGTTTCGTTGGCGCCGATGCGGATCGCGCCGATCGAATCGCGCGTGATATGGCCGCGGCGGCACAGGATCGGCAGGATCCAGCGCGGATCGGCATTCTGCCGGCGGCCGATGTCGAGCCGGTACCAGACGGTGTCCTCGAAGCCCGGCCGGTGCGTCTCGGCCTGTTTGGCGCGGTGCGCCTCGGGCGTGTTCTCGATCAGCTTTTCGGGCTGCGGCATCGCGGCGCGGTGCGCGTGGACGAGCGCGGCGGCGATATCCTCGGGGCTGCGCTCGGCGATCAGGCGCTGCGCCAGCGCGCGGTCCTCGTCGTCATATTCGACCGGGGTGAGCAGCGCCTCGAGCAGGCGCTCGCGGTCCTGCTTTTGGATGGCCTCGCGCGTCGGCGGGTCGATCCAGTCGGCCTTGATCTTGGCCCCGCGCAGCATCGATTCGACGCGCTTGCGGCGCGGATAGGGCACGATGAGGACGGCGGTACCCTTTTTGCCCGCGCGGCCTGTCCGGCCAGAACGGTGCTGGAGGATTTCGGCGTCGCGCGGGATTTCGACATGGATGACGAGGCTGAGCGTCGGCAGGTCGATGCCGCGCGAGGCGACGTCGGTGGCGACGCAGACGCGGGCGCGGCGGTCGCGCAGCGCCTGCAGCGCCTCGTTGCGTTCGCCCTGCGAATGTTCGCCCGACAAAGCGACGGCGGCAAAGCCGCGCTCGCGCAGCGTGGCGTGGAGGCGTCGCACGTTGTCGCGCGTGGCGCAGAACAGCATCGCGGTCTCCGCCTCGTGAAAGCGCAGCAGGTTGACGACGGCGTGCTCGATCTCGGCGGGCGCGACGGTCATCGCCTGATAGGCGATATCGCCGTGGCCGCGATCGTCGCCGACGGTCGAGATGCGCAGCGCGTTGCGCTGATAGCGCTTGGCGAGCGAGACGATCGGCTGCGGCATCGTCGCCGAGAACAGCAGCGTGCGGCGGCCGTCGGGGGTGGCGTCGAGGATTTCCTCGAGGTCGTCGCGAAAGCCCATGTCGAGCATCTCGTCGGCCTCGTCGAGGATGATCGCCTTCAAGTTGGTGAGCACGAGCGAGCCGCGCTCGAGATGGTCGCGCAGGCGGCCCGGTGTGCCGACGACGATGTGGACGCCCTGCGACAGCGTGCGGCGTTCCTTCGACGCGTCCATGCCGCCGACGCAGGTGGCGATGCGCGCGCCCGCCTTGCCGTAGAGCCAGGCGAGCTCGCGGCTGACCTGGAGCGCGAGCTCGCGCGTCGGGGCGATGGCGAGCGCGAGCGGCGCGCCGGCGGCGGGCATGGTGCCGGCATCGTTGAGCAGATCGGGCGCGATGGCGAGGCCGAAGGCGACGGTCTTGCCCGATCCGGTCTGCGCCGAGACGACAAGGTCGCGGCCGGCGGCCTGATCCTCGAGCACGGCGGCCTGGACCGCGGTGGGGGTGGCATAATCCTTGGCGGCGAGCGCGTCCGCAAGAAAGGGTGCGAGTTTGGAAAAGGGCATAAGATACTTTGCGTCGAGAGGCCGGCGAGCGGCGGAAAATGGGCGTCGGGAGAAGGCCGGCAGGGCGGTTTGCACGCGCCAGGGCAACGGGCCCGGTCAGCGCCAGATCGTCGGCATACAGGATATTGCGCGATTTGGCTTGTGTTGTTTTGCGGTGCAGCAATTTTCGGGCGGCGGTGGCGAGTGGGGTACGGCGTGGAGAGCGCGGAAATGCTGACAAGGTCGCGAAGGTCACGATATGGTGGGGCAGAGTCACGGGTGCGGGTTTGCTGCGGGCGGCGCGTCGGTCCGGAAGGTCACAGAGTCACGTTCGTTGCGGTTTTCGTCGTGTGTGACTTTCGGAGTCACACCGGGCTGCGCGCGGGAGGGCGCGATGGCGGGGAGGGAAGGACGAGGCTGTGGCATCGTTGCGGGTTATGCCCGATGCGGTAAATTGTAGGACAGGGGTTTTCGTTGGCAATGCCTCGAACCCGCGAACAGCCGGCTTGCGATCACAGTCACGGGTGGCGACGAGGTCCTTGCACCCCGCGTATTTTAAGTCTGATATGCTCCCAATCTCGGTCGTAAGACATCAACTTTGAGGACCTTGGAACCGGACATTCATAGGGGTGCGCCGGTCTACCCAGGGGTTAGCAACCGAAGCCTCTCCGATCACATCACAGTATTGCGGCCCACGCTGAATTTCCTCAGGGTGGCACCATGCCGAGCAGGAACAACATTTGCACTTGTGGGAGCGGCAAGCGCTTCAAGCACTGTTGCGGCGCGTTTGGCAGGCCAAACTCATCGTCCTCAATGATAAGCGACGAGGAAATGATTGAGGCCCTCAAGCGAGCCGATACCGTCGGGCGGGCGAAGGGCGAGGAGCCATCTGCTCGTGAGTTAATGAACGTTGGACGCGCTCTTGGCGAGTTTGGGGTCACCAGCTTCAGAATAACCGGTAGGGATCGGCCCGATATCGTCCAGCGGGCGCAGGAGCTGAATAGAATGCTCTTCATGCCGCGCGAGCTACAGGCGGGCGGGGTACATCTCGGAGCCTTCTTGTTCCGAGACATGTTCTGCCGAATGTACGCGCCAATAGCGTTCGGTCGGGCGCATATCGATTTCTGGAAGCTGGTAGACCTCAACGATTTCCAGAAGGCGTGGCTGGCTTCAGATGAGCACGATCTTGCTAGGTTTACCGATCAAGCCGCGGACATCATCGACTTTGGTTATGGCTTCATGGAGTTTGGACACGGAAGGTCAATCGATCCGCGTGGCAACGACCTAATGTGGCGCGCGCACGCTCAACTCGAAGCGGCTGCTGCAACGGCTACCTCGGCCTACGACTACCGGGGGACAACACAGAGCGCGATCCTCGGTACCGAGCTGGCGCTAAAAGCTGGGCTAGCCGCAAGCGGCGTCTCTGACAAGGAACTGAGTAGTCGCAAGTCGATCGGACATAACTTGGTTGCCGCGGCTCAGAAGTTGGGCTCACTGTGCCCGAACTTTGACGCCGATCGTGTTGAGCGCGTTGTGAGCACATTTCCAGACTACGTAAGCAGCCGTTACCTAGACAAGCCGCCTAGCCGTGAAGAAACCGGCCACCTGATCATGGGCGCGCAATATGTTGCCGCCGAGGTCACCCGGCAGTTCTCGGATCGGAATCTACGAAAGAATGATCCCGCCTTCCAGAGGAGGCAATATCCGGCGTGATGGTGGGGAGGCTGGATTTAGGTTTTCACTTAGGGTTTGAGGCTGGCGCACCGAAAGACACCCCGTCCTTTGCGATCGACCTCCAGACCAAGTGTGAGCCTCTTTGTGTTTCGCGATTTGGTAAAGCGAAGACACCGGATTCGAACTGGGGAAGAATGGTGCGGACGTTCAAATCACATAAATAGCCAAGCAAGGCTTCAAATACCTCTGCAATGTCAGCAACCTGCGCATCAAGGAACTGGATCACATCCCGTTTCGTAAGGGCGCTGTCCTGATGTGCAATTTCAATGGTTGGTGCTAACAGTGAACCATCAGCCTGAAGCTCGTAGTCGAAGATTGTCACAGACTTGGTCTCGTTTGGATGGATCATGGCATGTCGATGGTTTGCAACCGTAGCCAAAACCTCCCAAGCCGCATTCATCCAAGCATGGAAATCATCAGCTTCGCCATACTTTGCGAGCAATGCTGGTTTAAATTTGGAGTCCCAAGGTTCATTGCGTGCTTTCTCCGGGAAAAAGAGTGCAGTCAGCTTCTTTATTTCGATTTCAACATCGCGCAGTGCGGCGAGACTCTGTCGAACCTTGGCAGTGAGATTTGGAGTGCGCGGAACATAGGCAGCTGTCAGCAGCCTAGTCCGACTAGCTTCTCGCATCTCATCCTGATGCCGGCGTAGCTCATTTGCGACTCCAACAACGGACGCCAACGAACTGGCAGCGTCCAGCGCTATACGCAGCAATGCATCAGAAGTGACGGAATCGGGCAAGTATGTTGCATCTGCCAATTCAAACGCAGCGCCAACTGTCCCGCGGACAAAGCGGTGTTCGACCCCAAACTCCAACTCCTTCTGTTGAATTATCTGAGGAAGGTTTGGATTGGTCCTCTCAGGATCGATGCGGTCCGCAAATACACTTGAGGACAAACAGCGCTCGGCGAGCATATACATCCGATCACCGATCACCTTCATTGCGATGATGCTCCCGCACTCAAGTGGCATCCTCGCGCTACCCGCTGCATCGCGAGCTCGACCTATAGTCGCTTTCAAATCGGGTTTTGGTTTTGGTTTTCTCATGCGCCACAATAACCTGTAGCAGTCGATAGATATAGGCGCACGGTCTGCTTATGGGCCGTAAGCTGTCTGTCGGTTTGGACTAGGCCGTAAGCCAATAGCGGACCGTCTGCTACCGGCCCAATACCCGCCATCACCCCACCTTTACAAAGCTATCCATCACCCGCTTCCTCCCCGCATGCTCGAACTCGATCTCGAGCTTGTTGCCCTCGATCTCGACGATCTCGCCATAGCCGAATTTTTCGTGGAAGACGCGCAGGCCGAGGGCGACGTCGTCGCGGCCCTTGTTGCCGAGGGTGACGGCGCTGGCGCGGTTTTCGCGGGGTTCGCGGCGGTAGCTTCTGGACGCGCCCCTCTCCGCTGCGACTAAGTCGCTTTGCGACCAAGTCTCGCTGCCTCTCCCCGTGGGGGAGAGGGCGGTTTGCGCCGCGCGTTGCCAGCCGGGACCTCTGCCGCGGCCGCGTTCGCTCGAGACGTGGGCGAAGGGATCGGCCTGCGCGCTCCAGTTGGCCTGCCACAGGCTGGCGCCGCCGCCCATCGTCGATTCCTCGTCGATATGTTCGGGCGGCAGCTCGGCGACGAAGCGGCTCGGGATCGAGCTTGTCCACTGGCCGTAGATGCGGCGGTTGGCGGCGTGGAGGATCGTGCATTGTTCGCGCGCGCGGGTGATCGCGACATAGGCGAGGCGGCGCTCCTCCTCGAGGCTGGCGGTGCCGCCTTCGTCGAGCGCGCGCTGCGAGGGGAAGACGCCTTCCTCCCAGCCGACGAGGAACACCTGGTTGTATTCGAGGCCCTTGGCGGCGTGGATCGTCATGATCGTCACCTTCGCCTCGTCGTCGCGCGCGTCGTTGTCCATGACGAGGCTGACATGTTCGAGGAAGGCGGCGAGGGTTTCGTAATCCTCCATCGCGCGGGCGAGCTCGGTGAGGTTTTCGAGGCGGCCGGCGGCGTCGGCGGTGCGATCGGCCTGCAGCATCGCGGTATAACCGCTTTCGTCGAGGACGAGGCGGGTAAGCTCGGCATGGTCGAGGTCGTTGGTGCGATCCTTCCAGCGGGCGACCTGGGCGACGAAGCTCGCGAGGCTCTTGCGCGCCTGCGGGGTGAGTTCGTCGCTGTCGAGGATCGCGGCGGCGGCGGCGAGCAGCGGGATGCGTTCGCGGCGCGCATAGGCGTGGATGCGCCCAACCGCCTTGTCGCCGAGGCCGCGCTTGGGCGTGTTGACGACGCGGTCGAAGGCGAGGTCGTCGGCGGGCTGCGCGATCAGCCGCAGATAGGCGATCGCGTCGCGGATTTCGGCGCGTTCGTAAAAGCGGAAGCCGCCGATGATGCGATAGGGCAGGCCGATCTGGATGAAGCGGTCTTCGAACTCGCGCGTCTGGAACTGCGCGCGCACGAGGATGGCGATGGTATCGAGCGACACCCCGTCGCGCATCTTCTCCTCGCAGATCTCGCCGACGCGGCGCGCCTCTTCTGGGCCGTCCCACACGCCCATGACGCGGACCTTTTCGCCGGCGTCGAGTTCGGTCCACAGCGTCTTGCCGAGGCGGCCGCCATTGTTGGCGATGACCGCGCTGGCGGCGGCGAGGATGTGCGGCGTGCTGCGGTAATTCTGTTCGAGGCGGACGATCGTCGCGCCGGGAAAGTCCTTTTCGAAGCGCAGGATGTTGGCGACCTCGGCGCCGCGCCAAGAATAGATCGACTGGTCATCGTCGCCGACGCAGCAGATGTTGCGGTGCTTTTGCGCGAGCAGCCGCAGCCACAGATACTGGACCGAGTTGGTGTCCTGATATTCGTCGACGAGGATGTACTTGAATTTCGCCTGGTAGCTTTCGAGCACCTCGCGATACGTCTTGAGGACGACGAGCGGGAGCAGCAGGAGGTCGCCGAAATCGGCCGCGTTGATCGCCTTCAAGCGCTCCTGATACTGGCGGTAGAGTTCCTGGCCCTTGCCGTCGGCATAGGCCTCGCTGTCGCTCGCGGTCAGGTCGGCGGGCATCTTGCCGGCGTTCTTCCAGCGATCGATCAGCGCGGCGAGGCTGCGCGGGGGATAGCGTTTCTCGTCGATCTCGGCGGCCTGGACGAGCTGTTTGAGCAGGCGAAGCTGGTCGTCGGTGTCGAGGATCGTGAAGTTCGCCTGCAGCCCGACGAGCTCGGCATGGCGGCGCAGCATCTTGGCGCCGATGCTGTGAAACGTGCCGAGCCAAGGCATGCCCTCGACCGCGTCGCCGACCATGCGACCGACGCGCTCGCGCATTTCGCGCGCGGCCTTGTTGGTGAAGGTGACCGAGAGGATCTCGCTCGGCCAGGCAAGCCGGTTGAACAATATGTGGCCGAGCCGCGCGGTCAGCGCCGCGGTCTTGCCGGTGCCGGCGCCGGCGAGGACGAGGACCGGGCCCTCGGTGGTGGTCACGGCCTCGCGCTGCGGCGCGTTGAGGGCGCGCAGATAGGGCGGGTCGGGCGGGCTGGCAGCGGGTACGGTCACCCGCGAACAGTTAGGGAACGGATGGTGTCATGGCAAGCGAGCGCGTCGGAAAGCGTCTCGTCGCGGATTTGGTGCGATTCGCCAGCGTAACGAATGTACGCTGGAACAAAGTCAGGGGGTTCGTGCGTTGATGCGCCACAATCACGTTGAGAGGAACCCCGATGAAAAACCTGATGATTGCCACCGCATTGATGTGTGCCCCCGCCGCATTGCTCGCCCAAACCACTGCGTCGGAAATGGATGGATCGATGCAGGACACGACCGTCGTGATGACCGCCGAACAGCAGGCGATGTACGACGCCTGGCCGGTGGATCGCCGCACGTCGTTCGACGCCTGGCCCAACGATTACCGCGTCTATTACTGGACGCTGACCCCCGATCAGCAAGGGGCCTATTGGGCGCTGACCAACGATCAGCGCGCGATGGTCGCAAAGATGACACCCGCGCAGCGGGAGGCCGCCTGGCAGCAGGTGATGACGCAATACAAGGCGCAGGCCGCGAGCACTGGTGAGCGCGTTTCGCATCCAGCGCCGAGCGGTACCACCCCTGCGGGCAATCCGGCGGGAAGCGCGGGCCACGCCAAGGCCGGCCCGATGACGAGCACGACGGCGCCCGCCGACACCGCGACGCCGCCCTATTGCAGCGCCACGGTCAAGGACAATTGCATGCAGCGCAACGAAGCGCCGCGCGGTTACAAGCCCAAGGCCTGATCGAGCTACCCGCGCCCCGACGCTAGCGGGGGCGCAAAGCGACGCGGTCGGAAATTTCGATTTCCGGCCGCGTTTTGCTATCCGTTGCGGAACCAGACCGGGCCTGCCGCGCTTGAGACAGGACAGGAGATCACACGATGGCCGCACGCGCATATTGGAAGGGGCAAATCCGCCTCGCCCTTGTCTCGATCCCCGTCGAGATCTACCCCGCGACCAAGTCGGGCGCGTCGATCAGCTTTCGCCAGATCCACGAACCGTCGGGCAAGCCGATCAAATACGAAAAGGTCGTCGCCGGCGTCGGCCCGGTCGACCGCGACGAGATCATCAAGGGCTATGAACTTTCTAAGGGCCATTACGTCCTGCTCGACGACGACGAGATCGAGGCGGTCAAGCTCGAGAGCAAGAAGACGCTCGAGCTCGTCCAGTTCGTCGACGCGCACGAAATCGACGTACTCTATTACGAAAAACCCTATTACGTCGTGCCCGCCGA
>JAACTG010000122.1:0-2299 GCA_009993585.1 Sphingomonadales bacterium | reverse complement strand
ACGCAGCTCGAAGAAGGTCGGCGTCGGACAGCTGACGCTGCGCGGACAGGAGCAGCTCGTCAGCCTGAAACCGTGCGGCCGCGGGCTGGTGCTTGAGGTGCTGCGCTATGCCGACGAGGTCAACAAGGCGGCGAACTATTTCCGCGACGTCGGCGATGCCAAGCCCGACAAGGAGCTGCTCGAACTTGCCACGACGCTGATCGACAAGAAGTCCGGCAGCTTCGACGCGTCGGATTATCACAACAACTATATCGATGCGCTGAAGCGGCTGATCGACAAGAAAGCCAAGGCCAAGGGCAAGCGCGTCCTCGAGGATGTCGACGAACCCGCCGAGGTCGCAGGCAAGTCGAACGTCATCGACCTGATGGCCGCCTTGAAGGCATCGGTCGACGGCAAGAAGACGGCGCCGGCGAAAAAAACCGTGCCAGCCAAAAAGACTGCGGCGAAGAAGCGCGCCTGACATGCTGCTCAACGATCCGATCCTCGTTCACTGGATTGATTTCGACCTTCTGGTGCGGCTCGGGGTCGCCGCCATCCTGGGCCTCGCCCTCGGCCTCGACCGCGAGCTGCGCGGCCATGCCGCCGGCATGCGGACGCACGGCCTCATCTGCTTCTCGGCAGCGGCAATGACGGTGTCGGTCATATCGCTCTATTTCCAGCTCGAAGGCGAGCGGATGGATCCGCTGCGCGTGTACGAGGCCACCGGCGCGTTCATCGGCATCATCGGCGCCGGCCTGATCGTGTTCAGCAAGGGCGAGGTCAAGAACCTGACGACTGCCGCGCATTTGTGGCTCGCCGCGGTGATCGGCATCGCCTGCGGGGCGGGCCAGTGGCCGTTGGTCGCGGTCGGCGCGGCGATATCGATCGTCATGCTGACGCTGCTCAGGCTCGTCGAGCGCCGCTAT
The DNA here is from genome assembly GCA_009993585.1 of Sphingomonadales bacterium. Classification (GTDB taxonomy): domain Bacteria; phylum Pseudomonadota; class Alphaproteobacteria; order Sphingomonadales; family Sphingomonadaceae; genus Flavisphingopyxis. The sequence continues at coordinate 1,394 of JAACTG010000122.1, read as the reverse complement.
TTCGATGACGAGGACTATACCGGGTGAGCAAGACCGATCCGCTTGCGCAGTACAATGCCAAGCGCGACTTCGCGCTGACCGCCGAGCCCGCGGGCGAAGTCGCCAGGGGCAAGGGCGCCAAAAACGGGGGGCGCTTCATCGTCCAGAAGCACGACGCGACGCGGCTGCATTACGATTTCCGCATCGAGGTCGACGGCGTGCTCAAGAGCTGGGCGGTGACCAAGGGGCCGAGCGCCAATCCCGACGACAAACGCCTCGCGGTGCGGACCGAGGACCATCCGATGAGCTATGCCGAATTCGAAGGTATCATCCCCAAGGGGCAGTACGGCGGCGGCACGGTGATGCTGTGGGACCGCGGCAGCTGGGCGCCGATCGCGGGCAAGAGCGCCAAGGACATCGACAAGGGCCACCTCCATTTCACGCTCGACGGGGAGCGGATGAAGGGCGAGTGGATCCTCATCCGGCTGAAACCGCGCGGCAACGAAAAGCGCGAGAACTGGCTGCTGCGCAAGATCGACGACGCCTATGCCGGCGGCAGCGACGACCTCGTCGCGCGCGAGCTGACCAGCGTGCTGACCGGCCGGACGATGGCCGAGATCGCCGCCGACGAGGACGGCGCGCATTCGCTCAAGGGCAAGAAGGGCCAGGCGTTCAACGCCGCGATGAGCGAGGCCGCCGAGCACAATGCCAAGGTCGCGAAGAAACGCGGCAAGACCAAGCAGAAAGGCAAGGGGGCCGGCAAGCCGCCCAAATTCCGTCCGCTGCAACTCGCCACGCTCGTCGACGACGTCCCCACCGGCAACGGCTGGTTCCACGAGATCAAGTTCGACGGCTATCGCGCCGCGATCGCGGCGGCGGGCGACGACGTGCGCGTCTATACCCGAAACGGCCTCGACTGGACCGACAAGTTCGCGCCGTTGGTCGCCCATATCGCCGCGCTCGACCTGCCGCCATGCCTGATCGATGGAGAGATCGTCGCTTATGGCGAGGACGGCAATCCCGATTTCTCGTCGCTGCAGGAGGTGCTCAAGCGCGGCCACGGCGCGCAGACCGAGGCGACGCCGATGCACTATTTCGCCTTCGACCTGCTCGCACTCGACGGCAGCGACCTGACGAAGCTCGGCAATCTCGAGCGCAAGGAGCGGCTCGAAGCGCTGCTCGCCGACGTGGCGCCGCCGATCCACGTCGCCGACCATGTCATCGGCGCGGGCGAGAAGCTCTACGCAGCGATGTGCCAAGCGGGCCAGGAAGGCATCATCGCCAAGCGCGCCGACGCGAAATATGCCGGGCGGCGCAACACGCACTGGGTCAAGGTCAAATGCACCCGGCGGCAGGAGTTCGTCATCATCGGCTGGAAGGAATCGAGCGCCAAGCGCCGCCCGTTCGCTTCTCTG
>JAACTG010000121.1 GCA_009993585.1 Sphingomonadales bacterium | reverse complement strand
AATGACGAGCACGCGCTGACGATCGTCCGCGACATCGTCTCGACCCTGCCCGAAGACCGCGCGCCCGACATCGCGATGCGCGACCCGCGCCCGCCGAAGTTCGATCCCGAGGAGCTCTACAGCATCATCCCCGACGATGTCCGCGCCCCCTACGACGTCCACGAAGTCATCGCGCGGATCGTCGACGGCAGCGAATTCCACGAATTCAAATCGCTCTACGGCCCGACGCTCGTCTGCGGTTTCGCGCATGTCTGGGGGATGCCCGTCGCCATCCTCGCCAACAACGGCGTGCTGTTCTCCGAAAGCGCGGTCAAGGGCGCGCACTTCATAGAACTCGCCTGCCAGCGCCGCATCCCGCTGCTCTTCCTCCAGAACATCTCGGGCTTCATGGTCGGCGGCAAATACGAGGCCGAGGGGATCGCCAAGCACGGCGCCAAGCTCGTCACCGCGGTCGCGACCGCCAGCGTGCCGAAGATCACCGTCCTCATCGGCGGCAGCTTCGGCGCGGGCAATTACGGCATGTGCGGACGCGCCTACGATCCCAGGTTCCTGTTCACCTGGCCCAATGCGCGGATCAGCGTGATGGGCGGCGAACAGGCGGCGAGCGTGCTCGCCACCGTCCACCGCGACGCCGACAGCTGGACCCCCGAAGAGGCCGAGGCGTTCAAGGCCCCCGTCCGCCAGAAATACGAGGACGAAGGCAACCCCTATCACGCCACCGCGCGGCTGTGGGACGACGGCGTCATCGATCCCGCGCAGACGCGCGACGTCCTCGGCCTCGCCTTCGCCGCCACCCTCAACGCCCCGATCCCCGACCGCGCCCAGTTCGGCGTGTTCCGGATGTGATGGTGTCGGCGCAAAGAAATCCTCCCCGGAACGGGGAGGGGGACCATGCGCAGCATGGTGGAGGGGTGGCGGCCTTGTCGGCTCCCACTCGCACCGTGCGCCGCGCCCGTGTCCTACGCAAGGCGATGTCGTTGCCCGAAGTCCTGCTCTGGCGCGAATTGCGGACGCGACCGGGCGGTTTGAAGTTCAGGCGCCAGTTTCCGATCAGTGGCTATGTCGTCGATTTCGCCTGCCTGTCTTGCCGCCTGGTTATCGAAATCGATGGCGCAGCACATGACGGACCCGCGCCGCAATCGACCGATGCGGCGCGTGAGCAGCGTTTAAGGGCGGCGGGCTATTCGGTGTTGCGCATCTCGGCGGCAGATGTTTTCAAAGATTTGGAGTCCGTAGTGCGATTGATCCTGACCAGCGCGGAACCCCTCCACCGTCCTGCGGACGGTCCCCCTCCCCGTGCCGGGGAGGATCTGGCATGATCCAATCCCTCCTCATAGCCAATCGCGGCGAGATCGCCTGTCGTATCATCCGCACCGCGCGGGCGATGGGGATCCGTACGATCGCGGTCTATTCCGACGCCGATGCCAAGGCGCTCCACGTCCGCTCGGCCGACGAGGCGGTCCATATCGGCCCGTCGTCTGCCAACGAGAGCTATCTCGTCGGCGAAAAGATCATCGCCGCGGCCCAGCAGACCGGCGCAGAGGCGATCCATCCCGGCTACGGCTTCCTCTCCGAAAACGCCGACTTCGCGCAGAGCGTGATCGACGCGGGCCTGATCTGGGTCGGGCCCAAGCCCGACTCGATCCGTGCCATGGGCGTCAAGGACGCAGCGAAAAAGCTGATGGACGCCGCCGGCGTGCCGACCACGCCCGGCTATATCGGCGACAATCAGGACCCCGCGCATCTCGCCAGCGAGGCTGAAAAGATCGGCTATCCCGTCCTCATCAAGGCGGTCGCGGGCGGTGGCGGCAAGGGCATGCGCAAGGTCGACGACGCCGCCGGCTTCGCCGACGGGCTACAATCGGCGCAGCGCGAGGCCAAGGCCGCGTTCGGCAACGACATCGTCCTGATCGAGAAATGGATCGAAAGCCCCCGCCATATCGAGGTGCAGGTGTTCGGCGACAGCCACGGCAACGTCGTCCATTTGTTCGAACGCGACTGCTCGTTGCAACGCCGCCACCAGAAGGTGATCGAGGAAGCCCCCGCGCCGGGCATGGATGAAAAAACACGCCAGGCGGTCTGCGGTGCTGCGGTCCGCGCCGCGCAGGCGGTGAACTACGAAGGCGCCGGCACGATCGAATTCATCGCCGACGGCTCCGACGGCCTGCGCGCCGACCGCATCTGGTTCATGGAAATGAACACGCGGCTGCAGGTCGAGCATCCCGTCACCGAGGAAATCACCGGCCAGGACCTCGTCGAATGGCAGTTGCGCGTGGCGTCGGGCGAAAAGCTGCCCAAGAAACAGGAAGAGCTGAGCATCGATGGCTGGGCGATCGAGGCGCGGCTTTACGCCGAGGACCCGTCGACGGGGTTTTTGCCAAGCACGGGGCGGCTGAAAAGCTTCCATCTGCCTTACGATAGCCGCAACGAAACTGGCGTCGAAGAAGGTGATGACATTAGTCCGTATTACGATCCGATGATCGCTAAAATAATTGCTCATGAGTCTACGCGAAAGCAGGCGATCACAGCATTAGCTAGGTCTCTTGGTGAAATCAGCGTTTGGCCCGTAAAAAGTAATGCTGCTTTTTTACGCAGATTGGTAACCGATGACGAAGTTATTGAGGCTGAGCTCGATACGGGAATGATAGCTAGGAAGCAGGACGTTCTCTCTCAAACATCAACACCATCCGCGCGGTCGTTGAGCGATGGTCTCGTCTGGCACGCGCGTGCCAGTACCGACTTCAATTCGCGTACCGACGGGCTCCTTTGTTTCCGAATGAATGCTCCAAGAAAAAGTACTCAAGCTATGCAAGTGGAAGGAAAAATCGAGCAGTTTGAATTTTCGCCTACTCTAGCAGGAGAATATTTTGAACATGGTTTTCGCGACGTGGACGGCAGCGATGATCAACTCCTCAACGTTGACGGCGAAACTTATTTGATTGCTTGGCCGCGTGTGGACGGCTCATCCGCAGGTGCCGCTTCCGACGGTGCCATCCTCTCCCCGATGCCGGGCAAGATCATCGCGGTCGAGGTCGCCGAGGGGCAAAAGGTGATCAAGGGCGACCGACTCGTCACCCTCGAAGCAATGAAGATGGAACACAGCCTCGTCGCGCCGTTCGACGGCACCGTTGCCGAACTCAACGCGACGGCGGGCGGGCAGGTCAGCGAAGGCACGCTGCTCGTGCGGATCGAGGCGGCGGGCGAGGCTTAAGCTCGCTGTCGCAACATCGCGTATATCTCGTCATGCTGAACTTGTTTCAGCATCCATAGGATCCGCCCTATCGAGAGGGCACCACCTTATAGATCCTGAACCGAGTTCAGGATGACGAAGCCGATAGACGATCACGTTACGTCAACGCCGCTAACTCCCCGCTTTCCTACACTATCGCGCGTCTGCTACAGTGATCGCTGATCGCCGGTTTACGCAAGGCACGTCCGCCGGGAAGGTCACATCGAAGTTCACACCCGTGAACCTGCCGCAGGACGGTGTGAACCTCGTGAACTTGTCAGCTTGGGAGCCGCTTTGATGGCCGATGCCGATCCGAAGATTTCCGCCGACTCGATGCACGGCCTGCTCGACCGCCAGCGCGCGGCGTTCATGGCCGACCTGCCGATCAGCCTCGCCGTCCGCCGCGACCGGCTGACCCGCGCGATCGCGCTGCTCGTCGAACACGGCGCAGCGCTATGTGACGCCATGAGCGAGGATTTTGGCCATCGCAGCCGTGAGCAATCGATGCTGACCGACGTCAATGCGGCGATCAACGCGCTCAAGCACGCGAGGCGGCACACCAAGGCATGGATGAAATCCGAACGCCGCCCGGTCCAGTTCCCGCTCGGCCTGCTCGGCGCGCGCGCGCATATCGAATACCAACCCAAGGGCGTCGTCGGCATCATCGCGCCATGGAATTTCCCGATCGTCCTCGCCTTTTCGCCGCTCGCCGGCGTCTTCGCCGCGGGCAATCGCGCGATGCTCAAGCCGAGCGAATACACCCCCGTCACCAGCGACCTCATCGCGCGGCTGGTGCCCGACTATTTCGATCCGACCGAATGCGCCGTGATCACCGGCGGGCCCGATGTCGGCAAGGCGTTTTCCGAGCTGCCCTTCGACCATCTGATCTACACCGGCTCGACCGCCGTCGGCCGCCACGTCATGGCGGCGGCGGCGAAGAACCTGGTGCCCGTCACGCTCGAACTCGGCGGCAAGTCGCCCGTCATCGTCTCGGACAGCGCCGACCTCGCACAGGCGGCCGAACGCATCGTGCTCGGCAAGATGATGAACGCCGGGCAAATCTGCCTCGCGCCCGATTACCTCCTCGTCCCGGGCGCGAAAGAGGGCGAACTGGTGGATCGGATCAAGGCATCGGCGAGCGCGCTCTATCCCACCCTGCTCGACAACGACGACTACAGCTCGGTCGTCAACGACCGCCACTATGACCGGCTCAAGGCCCATGTCGACGACGCGCGCGCCAAGGGCGCCGAGGTCATCGTCGTCAATCCGGCAAACGAGGATTTCGCCGCGTCGAACAAGCGCAAGATGCCGCTCCACATCATCCGCAATGTCCGCGAAGAGATGACCGTGATGCAGGAGGAGATCTTCGGACCCGTGCTGCCGATCAAGGCGACGCAGGGCACCGCCGATGCGATCGACTACGTCAACGCGCACGACCGCCCGCTCGGCCTCTATTATTTCGGCAGCGACGCCGACGAGGAGCGCCGCGTGCTCGACCGCACCATTTCGGGCGGCGTCACCGTCAACGACGTCATCTTCCACGTCGCGATGGAGGACCTGCCGTTCGGCGGGGTCGGCGCGTCGGGGATCGGCAGCTATCACGGCATCGAGGGTTTCCGCGCGGTCAGCCACGCCAAGTCGGTCTATCGCCAGCCGAAACTCGACATCGCCAGGCTCGCCGGCATGAAGCCGCCCTATGGCAAGACCACCGCCAGGACGATCGCGCGCGACTTCAAGAAATAGGGGCGTTGCGATCCGCCCCCGGCTTCGCTAGGGGCGGGACCGCCTGGTGCGCCTCTGTGGCGGAATTGGTAGACGCGCTCGACTCAAAATCGAGTTCCGAAAGGAGTGCCGGTTCGACTCCGGCCAGAGGTACCAGGCCCTTTCCAATCGCGCTCGGCTCGCCTAATCCTTGGCGCCAGGGGAGAGCGCATGCGCATCGCAATCATCGGCGGCGGTCCGGCCGGTCTCTATTTCGCGATTTCGATGAAGTTGCGCGATTCCGCGCACGACATCGACCTGTTCGAACGCAACGCCGCCGGTTCGACCTTCGGCTGGGGCGTCGTCTTTTCCGACCAGACGGTCGAGAACCTGATGGCCAACGACCCCGTCTCGGGCCGGACGATCGCCGACGCGTTCGCCCATTGGGACGACATCGACGTCCATTTCGGAGGCGAGACGATCACGTCGACCGGCCACGGTTTCATCGGCATCGATCGCAAGCGCCTGCTCGCCATCCTGCAGCAGCGGGCGAGAGACCTGGGCGTAGCGCTCCACTTCGAACATGAGGCGAGCGACGACCTCGCCGATTACGCCGGTTACGACCTCGTCATCGCCGCCGACGGTGCCAACAGTCGCCTGCGGACGCGCTACGAGCCGCATTTCGGCGTCGATATCGACTGGCGCCGCAACCGCTTCATCTGGCTCGGGACGCACAAGCTGTTCGACGCCTTCACCTTCGCCTTCGAACACCTTCCCGAAGGCTGGGTCTGGGCGCACGCCTATCGCTTCGACGAAGCTGATGATGGAGAGGGGCTCTCGACCTTCATCGTCGAAATGGCCCCCGAAACCTTTGCCGCGCTCGGCTTCGAGGACATGAGCCAGGCCGAAAGCATCGCCAAATGCGAAGCGATTTTCGCCCGCTATCTCGACGGCAACGCCCTGATGACCAATGCCGCGCATCTCGATGGGGCAGAGGCGTGGCGGCGCTTTCCGCGGATCATCTGCGATGCGTGGCATCACGACAGGCTGATTCTGATCGGCGACGCCGCGCACACCGCGCATTTCTCGGTCGGGTCGGGCACCAAGCTCGCGCTCGAAGACGCGATCAAGCTCGCCGAGGTGCTGGGTCGCCCCGGCCTTGCGCTCGCCGATGCGCTGGTCGAATATCGCGAAGAGCGACACCTCGAAGTTCTCAAGCTGCAGAATGCGGCGCGCAATTCGACCGAATGGTTCGAGAATATCCAGCGCTACGCCGGCTTCGCGCCGATCCAGTTCGCCTATTCGCTGCTGACGCGGTCGCAGCGCGTGAGTCACGAAAACCTGCGCCTGCGCGACCCGGCCTGGCTCGAAGGGGTCGAACGCTGGTTCCTCGGCCAGGCAGCGGGCACGCCTGCCGACGATGCCGTCTGGCCGATGTTCGCGCCGTTCAAGCTGCGCGACATGGCGCTCGCCAACCGTGTCGTCGTGTCGCCGATGGCGACCTATTCGGCCAGCGACGGGCTGCCCGGCGACTTCCATCTCGTCCACTATGGCGCGCGGGCGCAGGGCGGGGCGGGACTGGTCTTTACCGAGATGACCTGCGTGTCGGCGGAGGGCCGGATCACGCCGGGCTGCGCGGGCATGTGGAGCGACGAACAGACATCGGCGTGGCGGCGTATCGTCGATTTCGTCCACGAAAATAGCGATGCGAAAGTCTGCCTACAGCTTGGCCATTCGGGACCCAAGGGTTCGACCAAGGTCGGCTGGGAAGGCTATGACGTTCCGCTCGACACGGGCAACTGGCCGGTGATGGCGGCGTCGGACGTCGCCTGGTCAGAGCATAATCAGACGCCTACTCCGATGACGCGCATCGACATGGACCGGGTGAAAGGCGAATTCGTCGCCGCGACGCGCCGTGCGATCGACGCCGGGTTCGACATGGTCGAACTGCACGCCGCCCACGGTTACCTCCTGTCGAGCTTCATCACCCCGCTGATGAACCGGCGCAGCGACGAATATGGCGGCAGCCTGGAGAACCGCTTGCGCTTCCCGCTCGAGGTGTTCGCGGCGATGCGCGATGTCTGGCCGATCGATCGACCGATGTCGGTACGGATCAGCGCCAACGACTGGATGGGCGACTACGGCGTCACGCCCGACGAGGCGGTCCTGATCGGCGAGGCGTTCGCGCGCGCTGGGGCCGATCTGATCGACGTGTCGGCGGGGCAGACTTGGGCTAAGGGCAACCCCGTCTATGGTCGCATGTTCCAGACCCCGTTTTCGGACCGCATCCGCAATGAAGGGGACGTCCGGACGATGGCCGTCGGAAACATATACGAGACCGACCATGTCAATTCGATCCTCGCCGCCGGCCGCGCCGATCTCGTCGCGATGGCGCGGCCGCACCTCGTCGAACCCTATTGGACGTTGCATGCCGCCGCCGCTGCCGACTATCGCGGTATCGCTGTTCCCAAACCCTATCTCGGCGGGCAGCAACAGTTGACGCGCAACCTCAAGCGCGCGGCGGAGATGGAGGCAGCGCTCAAGGCATGACCAGCACGTTCGACCCCGAAACATTAGCGCCCGATCATTTCGGCTGGGCCTTCGCCGATCGCGTCGCGACGATCACGCTCGACCGGCCCGAGAAGAAGAACCCGCTGACCTTTGCCAGCTATGCCGAGCTGCGCGACCTGTTCCGCGCGCTGGTTTACGCGCGCGACGTGAAGGCGGTCGTTGTTACGGGGGCGGGCGGCAATTTTTGCTCGGGCGGCGACGTTCATGAGATTATCGCGCCGCTCACGAAGATGGCGATGCCCGAACTGATCGATTTCACCCGCATGACGGGTGATCTGGTTAAGGCAATGCGCGCCTGCCCGCAGCCGATCGTCGCGGCGATCGACGGGATCTGCGCGGGTGCCGGTGCGATCATGGCGATGGCATCGGACCTTAGGCTGGCAACGGCCGAAGCGAAGACCGCCTTCCTCTTTACCCGCGTCGGGCTGGCGGGCGCCGACATGGGCGCATGTGCAATCCTGCCGCGGATGATCGGCCAGGGACGCGCGGCCGAACTGCTCTACACCGGACGCTCGATGAGCGCCGAGGAAGGCCTCGCCTGGGGCTTTCACAACCGTCTCGTTGCTGGCGATGTGCTGCTCGAAGAGGCGCAAACACTGGCGCGCATGCTCGCCGACGGACCCAATTTCGCTCACGCGATGACCAAGCGCCAGCTCGAACAGGAATGGTCGGTCTCGATCGAGACCGCGATCGAGATGGAGGCGCAGGCGCAGGCGATCTGCATGGCGACCAGGGACTTCACGCGCGCTTACGAGGCATTCGCCGCCAGGCGTAAACCGGTGTTCGAAGGCGACTGATGGCCGACCGCAGTTTTCTCGACTGGCCTTTCTTTGCCGATCATCATCGCGCGCTCGCCGATGACCTCGAGGCGTGGTGCCAGACAGCACTGGTCTACGATCACGACGAAAACGATGTCGATACCGCATGCCGCGATCTGGTCGGCAAGCTCGGCGCGGGGGGCTGGCTGCGCTATTGCGTGCCAGCCAGCCATGGCGGCGTGCACGAAGCGATCGACGTGCGCTCGCTCAGCATCATCCGCGAGACGCTGGCGCGGCACGATGGACTCGCCGACTTTGCCTTCGCGATGCAGGGGCTGGGATCGGGGACGATCTCGCTGTTCGGCAACGAGGCGCAAAAGGCGGCCTATCTCCCCGCCGTCGCGCGCGGCGAAAAGATCGCCGCCTTCGCGCTGACCGAGCCGCGTTCGGGTTCGGACGTCGCGGCGATGGAAACCATCGCAACGACGCAGGGCGAAGGTTTCACGATAAACGGTGCCAAGACATACATTTCGAACGGCGGAATCGCCGATTACTACATCCTTTTCGCGCGCACCGGCGAAGCGCCGGGGACGAAGGGGATCAGCGCCTTCATCGTCGATGCCGACAGCACCGGTCTGGCGGTTACCGAACGCATCCGCGTCATCGCGCCGCACCCGCTCGCGACGATCGAATTCACCGACATGGCGGTGCCGGCCGACGCCCTGCTCGGCGAGGCTGGTCGCGGCTTTGCCCAGGCGATGGCGACGCTCGATATCTTCCGCACGACCGTCGGTGCCGCCGCGCTGGGCTTCGCACGGCGCGCGCTCGATGATGCCACGGCGCGTGCGCTCGATCGCAGGTTGGGCGCGGGCCGGCTCGCCGACAATGCGGTGACGCAGGTGAGCCTTGCCGACATGGTGCTCGATATCGAGACTGCAGCGCTGCTGATCTATCGCGCCGGCTGGCTGCGCGACGTGAAAGGCGTGCGCAACACGCGCGAGGCGGCGCTCGCCAAGCTCCACGCCACGGACGGTGCGCAGCGGGTGATCGACAAGGCGGTCCAGCTGTTCGGCGGTCTCGGCGTGACGCACGGCGTTGCGGTCGAAAGCCTCTACCGCGAAATCCGGGCGCTGCGCATCTACGAGGGCGCGAGCGAGGTCCAGCGGCAGGTCATCGCGCGCGAACATCTCAAGGGATTTGCCGCATGACGGTTCACGAAAGCTTGCTGCCGCCCGGCTGGCCGCGACCCAAGGGCTATGCCAACGGCATCGCGGCGAGCGGGCGAACGATCTACACCGCCGGCGTGATCGGCTGGGACGAGCACGAACGCATCGTCGGCGATGATCTCGCCGGTCAGTTCGCGCAGGTGCTGCGCAACACTGTCGCGATCCTGGCAGAGGCTGGCGCTGGTCCCGAACATATCGTCCGGATGACCTGCTACGTCACCGATCGCGATGCCTATGTCGCCAGCCTGGCGGCAATCGGTGCGGCATGGCGCGATATCATCGGCAAGCATTATCCGGCGATGGCGGTGGTGGCGGTTGCCGCCTTGGTCGAACGCGACGCAAAGGTGGAAATCGAAACGACCGCGGTGGTGCCCGCATGACGTCGGGTCATATCGACCGTTTTATCGCCGAAGGCCTGCCGCCGCCGCAGGACCAGCCCGAATTCCTTTTCGTCGGTCCCGCGCTTCGCTACCCCGAGCGCTTCAATTGCGCGGTCGAGCTGATCGATCGCGCGCCGCGCGACGATCTCGCTTTGGTCAATGATAGCGGCGAATGGACCTATGGCGAGATGTCCGACTGGTCAAACCGCATCGCGCGGCTGCTGGTCGAGCGCGAGGGTCTCGTTTCGGGCAATCGCGTGCTGCTCCGCGGGCCCAATACCGCGACGATGTTCGCCGCCTGGCTCGGCGTGCTTAAGGGGGGCGGGGTCGTCGTCGCGACAATGCCGATGCTGCGCGGCAAGGAGATCGCCACGATTCTCGACCGCGCCGAGGTCAGCCATGCGATCATCGACGCGCGCTTCGCCGCGGACTTCGGCGAGGCGTGCGGGCGGGCTGCGCGGGCACCCGGCACGATCAGCTATGACGGCGACGCGGCACACGGCGATCTGGCCGGCCGGATCGCCGATATCCCGCCCGACTTCGTCGCCTGCGATACGCACCGCGACGATGTCGCCTTGCTCGCCTTTACGTCGGGCACCACCGGCCAGCCGAAGGCGTGCGTGCACTTCCATCGCGATGTCCTTGCCTGCGCCGACAGTTTCGCGCGCCATGTGCTGAAACCGGGACCAGGTGACCGTTGGGCGTGTTCGGCGCCGCTCGCCTTCACTTTCGGGCTCGGCATGGAGCTGATCTTTCCGTGGCGGTTCGGCGGGACGGCGGTGACGATCGAAACGCCCGGACCGGCGGCCCTGCTCAATGCGATCGAGCGCCATCGCGTCACCGTGCTCGGCACCGCGCCGACCGCTTACAAGGCGATGATCCCGTTGCTTGCGGGGCGCGAGATCGCGTCGCTCAAAACCTGCTTATCGGCGGGCGAGCACCTCCCCGCCGCGACCTGGCGGGCGTGGCACGAGGCGACCGGGCTCGGGATCGTCGACGGCATCGGTGCCACCGAGATGATGCATATCTTCATCTCGGCCGCCGGAGATGACATTCGCCCCGGCGCGACTGGAAAGGTCGTGCCGGGCTATGTCGCGACGGTGCTCGATGACGCGGGCGTTGCGCTCGACAGCGGGGTCGGGCGGCTGGCGGTCAAGGGGCCGACCGGCTGTCGCTATTTCGACGACGAACGCCAGGCGAGCTATGTCGAGAATGGCTGGAACGTCACCGGCGACACCTATCGGCTCGACGCCGACGGCTATTTCTGGTTCGTCGCGCGGTCCGACGACATGATCGTCTCCTCGGGATACAATATCGCCGCGCCCGAGGTCGAAGGGGCGCTGTACGACCATCAAGCGGTAGAAGAATGCGCGGTGATCGGTGCGCCAGACCCCGAGCGCGGACAGATCGTCAAGGCGTTCATCGTCCTCGCCAAAGGCTATGGCGCCAGCGACGCGCTTGTTGCCGAACTTCAGGCGCATGTGAAGGCGACGGTCGCGCCGTACAAATACCCGCGCGCCATCGTCTTCGTCGACGCGCTGCCCAAGACCGCCACCGGCAAGCTGCAGCGCTTCAGCCTGCGCGATGGTCGCTAGGCAAAACCATGCTGGCGACGCGGGGAGCTTTGGTCTAGCGGCGCAAGGATGACATCGATCGCCGAATCGCGCGCCGCCATGCGCTCCGCCCTGCGTGCCGAAGAGCCCGCGCTGATCCGCCAAATCGTCGCCGAACTCGCCGACGGCGCGCCGCCCGTCGCCGACGTGAAATCGCTCGGCCGCAAGCTGGTCGCGCACGCCAAGGCCGACGACAGCGAAACGCTGATCGACGCGTTCATGAATCGCTATCGCCTCTCGACCGAAGAGGGCGTCGTTTTGATGTGTCTCGCCGAGGCCCTGCTGCGCGTGCCCGATCGCGGCACGGCCGATGCGCTGATCAAGGACAAGATCACCGGGCGCGACTGGGTTTCGGACCGCGCCGACAGCGGGTCGCGGCTGGTCGACCTGTCGGCTTACGGCCTGTCGCTCGGCAGCACGACGTTGCTGCTCGATCAGTTCGGCGGCGGCGACAACCCGGCGACGATCCTCAAGCGGATGATCCGCAAGTCGGGCGAGCCGGTTATCCGCCAGGCGGCGCTGGCGGCGATGAAGCTGCTCGGCAAGCAGTTCGTCATGGGCGAGACGATCGACGGCGCGGTCAAGCGCGCGGCGAAGGTGGCGCAGGACGAACTGTGCTCGTTCGACATGCTCGGCGAGGCGGCGCGGACCGAGGAGGATGCGGCGCGCTATTTCCGGTCGTACGAGGAAGCGATCGCGCGGATCGGGCGCGGTGCGAAAGCCGGCAACCCGCACGCCAATCACGGTATTTCGGTCAAGCTCTCGGCGCTTCATCCGCGCTTCGAATATCTCCAGATGGATCGCGTCCGCGCCGAGTTGCTGCCGCGCGTCGTCGCTCTCGCCATGCAGGCGAAGGCGGCGAACATCCCGATGACGATCGATGCCGAGGAATCGGATCGGCTCGAGCCGCATCTCGATATCGTCACCGGCCTCGTCGAAGCGGGCGTCACCGACGGCTGGAGCGGCATGGGCCTGGTCGTCCAGGCCTATTCCAAGCGCGCGCCCGAACTGGTGAAGCTGGTTTACGCGCTGGCCGTGAAACACGACGTGCATCTTGCACTGAGACTAGTCAAAGGCGCCTATTGGGATACCGAGATCAAGCGATCGCAGGTCGCCGGGACCGACTATTTCCCCGTCTGGACCGCCAAGCCGCACACCGATTTGTGCTATCTGCGCTGTGCCCAGCTGCTGCGCGGCATGACCGATCACATCTATCCCGCGTTCGCGACGCACAATGCGATGACGATTGCCTTCGTCGCCGAGCTGTTCGCGGGCGAGGAGGGCTACGAATTGCAGCGGCTGCACGGCATGGGCGAAGGCGCGCACGATGCGCTACGCGCGATTGCCCCGCCGCCGCGCCCTGTACGCGTTTATGCCCCGGTGGGAACGCACAAGGATTTGCTGGCCTATCTCGTTCGGCGCCTGCTCGAAAACGGGGCCAACAGCTCGTTCGTCCACCAGTTCAGCGATCCCGACGTGACGATCGAGGATCTGTCGGTTGACGCGCGCGAGCAACTCGACGGCGCATCGCCACAGATCGCCACAGGCGCCGAGCTGTTCCTGCCGCAACGGCGCAACAGCCAGGGCTATGATCTCGGCGAACCCGGACAGGCCGAGGCGCTGATGGCCGACATGGCCGCATATCGCCGCGACGACTGGCATGTCGGGCCGATTGTCGGGGGCAAGGCAGGGCAGGGCGACAGCGCGCTCGCGGTGATCGATCCCGCGACGGGCGATCCGATCGGCCAATGCGTCGAAGCGAGCCTGAGCGAGATCGACGATGCCATCGCCCTGTCGCTCGTCGCGCAGCGCGAATGGAGCCTGGCGGGTGGGGATTTCCGCGCGGCGCGGCTCGAAAAGGCGGCGGACCTGCTAGAGGCCGACACGCCGAAGTTTCTCGCGCTGGCGATGGACGAAGCAGGCAAGACGCTGGTCGACGCGATCGCCGAGTTGCGCGAGGCGGTCGATTTCCTGCGCTATTACGCCGCGGGAGCGCGCGAGCATTTCGAGCGCGCCGTCGTGCTTCCCGGCCCCACCGGCGAGCGCAACGAGTTGATCCTCGAAGGACGGGGCCTGTTCACCTGCATCAGCCCGTGGAACTTCCCGCTGGCGATCTTTCTCGGGCAGGTCGGGGCTGCGCTGGCAGCCGGCAATGCGGTCCTCGCCAAGCCCGCCGAACAGACGCCGATCATCGCGCATGAAGCGGTGCGCGCGCTGCTCGACGCGGGCGTGCCGGGCGACGTGCTGCATTTCCTGCCCGGGCGCGGCGAAGTCGTCGGCGCGGCGCTGACCGGCCATGCGGAGATCGCCGGCGTCGTCTTCACCGGATCGACCGAGGTCGCGCACCTAATCAACCGCAAGCTCGCCTCCCGCAACGCGCCGATCGCGACGGTGATCGCCGAAACCGGCGGGATGAATGCGATGATCGTCGATTCGACGGCCTTGCCCGAACAGGTCGCGCGCGACGTCGTCGCGTCGGCGTTCCAGTCGGCGGGGCAGCGCTGTTCGGCCTTGCGCGTCGTCTATCTTCAGGACGATGTCGCCGACCACATGCTCGACATGATCGCCGGGGCGGCGGCGGAACTGACGATCGGCGATCCGTCCGAGCTGTCGACCGATGTCGGACCGATCATCGACGGCGAGGGGCAGGCCAGCATCCAGCATCACATCGACCGCTTTGCCGCCAAGGGCCGGATCGTCGTTCAGGCGGTCCGGACCGGGACGATCGACGACAATGGCAGCTACATCATGCCGACGATCATCCGTCTAGACGATATCGCCGAGATGGAACGCGAGGTGTTCGGGCCGGTGCTCCATGTCGTGCGTTGGAAGGCCAGGCATCTCGATCGCGTAATCGACGCGATCAACGCCACCGGTTACGGGCTCACCCTCGGCATCCACAGCCGGATCGATGCCTTCGCCGCGCATGTCGCGGCGCGCGCCCAGGTCGGCAACGTCTATGTCAACCGCAACCAGATCGGCGCCATCGTCGGTTCGCAACCGTTCGGCGGACGCGGCCTGTCGGGCACCGGTCCCAAGGCGGGCGGACCGCATTATCTGCTGCGCTTCGCCGAGGAAAAGACGATCTCGACCGATATCACCGCCGCCGGCGGCAATACCGCGTTGATGGCGGGCGGCGAAGGGATTTGAGGGCAGGTAGAATACTGACCCGGCGCTGGGCTTGGCGAAGCACGCCCCGCCTCAATTGCGGCCCGTGATCCACTCCCACTCCAGCGGATCGCCATCCATCACTTCGACGCCCTTGGCGGCGAGGTCGTCGCGGATGGCGTCGGACATGGCGAAATCCTTCGCCGCGCGCGCCTCCTTGCGGCGGCGGAGTTCGGCGTCGACTTCAGCTTCGGTGATCTGCGCGTCCTTGGGACGAATGCGGAGATCGGCGCGGGTTAGCGCGATCAGATTCAGGCCCAGGACCTCATCTATTCTGGAAATCGCGTTGAGCCGGTCCGATGCACCCGCGCTTCCGCCAAGAGTCGCTTCAAACAGAGCGAGAGCCCTTGGAGTATTGAGATCGTCCGAAAGCTCTCGATCAACCTGCTCGACCACGGCCATGTGGAACTCTCCCGAAGGCTGGGCAGGAGCCAACTCGCGTACTTTTTCGACGGCCATCACCATCCGTTTTAGCCGCACCGACGCGGCCTGCAGACCCTCCCACGAAAACTCCAACTCGCTGCGGTAATGCGCCTGGAGGCACATCATGCGGTAGGCGAGAGGGTGGTAGCCCTTGTCGATCAGCAATTGCAGCCGCAGGAATTCGCCCGCGCTCTTGCTCATCTTGCCGCTGCGTTCGACCAGGAAGTTGTTGTGCATCCAGATGTTCGCGCCGCTCGCGTCGGAATGGCAGAACGCCTGGTTCTGCGCGATCTCGTTGGGGTGGTGGATTTCGCGGTGGTCGATCCCGCCGGTGTGGATGTCGAACGGGAAGCCGAGCAGCTTCTCGCCCATCACCGAGCATTCGAGATGCCAGCCCGGAGCGCCGCGACCCCATGGCGAATCCCATTCCATCTGGCGCGTCTCGCCGGGCGGTGTCTTGCGCCAGATCGCGAAATCCTGGCTGTTGCGCTTGCCGTCGACCGGCTCGATCCGGCTCTCGCCGTCGTCGGTCACCGCGCGCGCCAGCCGCCCGTAATCGGGGACCGTCGAGACGTCGAAATACAGGCCGCTGTCGAGTTCGTAGCAATGCTCGTCGGCGATACTCTTCGCGAACGCGATCATCTGCGGCACATAGTCGGTGGCGATCGACCAATAGGCGGGTTGGCGGATGTTGAGCGCCTTCACATCGGCCCAATACGCCTCGGTGTAATGGCGCGCGATATCCCAGATCGTCGTCTTTTCGCCTTTTCGTTCCTTGTCAGCCGCCGCCTTTTCGAGCTTGTCCTCGCCCGCGTCGGCATCGTCGGTCAGATGGCCGACATCGGTGATGTTGATGACATGGGTGAGCTTGTAGCCCTTCCAGCTCAGCGTCCGGCCGAGCACGTCGGCGAACACATAGGCACGCATGTTGCCGATATGCGGATAGTTGTAGACCGTCGGCCCGCAGGTGTAGACGCGCGCCTCGCCGGGATGGACGGGCGTGAATGTTTCGAGCGAACGGGTCAGGCTGTTATACAGCCTCAGGGGGGCGTCGGTCGTCATGGCCGCGGTGTCGCGGCAAACTTTGGGCCCGTCAACCGCTTGCGCGCACCGCCGGGGCTGCCTATCTCGGTGGTGCACGAGGGAAAGACACACCATGACAGATTTCAAAGACCGCGAGCGCGCATTCGAAGCCAAATTCGTTCACGATGCCGATGTCCTGTTCCGGATCACGGCGCGGCGAAACCGGTTGCTCGGCGAATGGGCGGCCGAGAAAATGGGGCTTTCGCCTGAAGAGACCGATTCCTATGCGAAAGAAGTCATTGTCGCCGACTTCGAAGAGGCTGGCGACGAAGACGTCGTCCGCAAGCTGCTCGGCGACATGACGCAGGCGGGCTGCGACATCGACGAGGCGGGCGTCCGCGCTGCGATCGACGAAAAGGCGATCGAGGCGCGCCGCCAGTTCATCGAAGAAGTCGACAAGACGTAATCACGATGGCGATGACCGCAGCAGAAATCGAAACGCTGATCGTTCGCGCGATCCCCGACGCGCAGGTGGAAATGACCGACCTGGCGGGCGACGGCGACCATTTTGCCGCCCGCGTCACCGCCGAAAGCTTTCGCGGCCAGCCGCGTGTCGCCCAGCATAAGGCGGTCTATCAGGCTCTCGGCGGGCGCATGGGCGGCACGCTTCACGCTTTGCAATTGACCACATTGATTCCCGAAGGAACCCGACCATGACCGCGCCCGTAAAAGACCGTATCGACAGCCTCGTTGCCGATAACGATGTCGTTCTGTTCATGAAGGGATCGCCGCTGTTCCCGCAATGCGGGTTTTCGAGCCGTGCGATTGCGATCCTGGAGCATCTCGGCGTCGGATATGATAGTGTCGATGTGCTGCAGGACATGGAAATTCGCCAGGGCATCAAGGAATATTCCGACTGGCCGACGATCCCGCAGCTTTACGTGAAGGGCGAATTCGTCGGTGGCAGCGACATCATGATGGAGATGTTCGAGGCCGGCGAGTTGGCCCAGTTGATGGCCGATAAGGACGTCGCCAAGGCCGGATAAGCTCGCGAGATCGGCGAACAGAAAAAGGCGCCGCACCCGGGGTATGGGTGTCGGCGCCTTGATTTTTTGGCCAACGCCTGGTTTAGGCCGGGGGTGAGGGCGGGTCGGGACCGGGGACCAGACCGAACCGACCCGCCTTCGTAGAGCGAAACACTCAGAAACATTGAAGACTATGCAGCGAGCATGCCAGTTGTGACATGTTGGCCCGTCAGGCGGCCGACGATGGTTCGCGAAAGGTTAATCCGCTGGCATCGTGTCAAAAACTCCGACAGATAGTGTCCGCCCACAGCTAACATTTGTTGTTTACACCCGTAATCGACAATGCTTTACTGGGGGTTCCGAACGAGAGGACGATTATGGCCGTGGAACGGATCAGCGAGTCGGAATATGCAGTCATTACCCCCTTGTGGGAGGAATCACCGCTGACCGCGGTCGAAATCGCCGATCGCGTCGCCGATGCCCAGGGATGGACGTTGCAAACGGTCAAGACGTTGCTTTCGCGGCTGGTTAACAAGGGTGCGGTCGCATTCGAGGCGCAGGGACGACGTTATCTCTATCGTCCGCTCATCGAGCGCGACGATCATGCCGTCGCCGAATCGCGCCGGCTGATCGACCGACTGTTCGCCGGCAAGGTCAGCCCGCTGGTCGCGCACCTTGCCGAGCGCGATGTCCTGAGCAAGGAGGATATTGCCGCGATCGAAGCGCTTCTGAAGGACCTGCGTCCGTGATCGCGCCCTATTCGCTCACCTGGCTGGGCGAAACGCTGGCGGTGACGAGCGTCCTGAT
The DNA here is from genome assembly GCA_009993585.1 of Sphingomonadales bacterium. Taxonomy (GTDB): domain Bacteria; phylum Pseudomonadota; class Alphaproteobacteria; order Sphingomonadales; family Sphingomonadaceae; genus Flavisphingopyxis. The sequence continues at coordinate 15,460 of JAACTG010000121.1, read as the reverse complement.
GCTGATTGTCTTGGCCATCCGACGGCCGTTCATATCGGCATTCGGTCCGCGCATAGCCTATTTCCTGTGGTCGATACCTCTTGTGCGTCTTTTGACCCCGGCATTCGTCGGCGATCCCCTTGCTGAGCCGGCCCTTGCGCCCGACATATCAGCAGCAGGGACTGCCGGCCTGTATTACGCCGCCCCTGGCATCGATGCGACCGCGCCTTCGCTGTTCGAAGCGCTCTGGGGAGGCTTTATCTATTATCTCCCGCAAATCTGGTTCATGGGCGCTGGGTGCCTGCTGTTGGCGATTTTCTGGTCCCATTTAGGATTTCGCCGTCGCATCCTGGGGGCTGCGATGCCGGACCGCTGGTTTCAGGGCTGCCAGGTCATGCGCAGTCCCGTGGCCCAAGGTCCGCTCGCGATCGGTCTTTTTCGTAGGCTGATCGTTGTTCCCGTCGACTTCGAGGCTCGGTTCGATCAGCGCGAACGAAATTACGTACTCTGGCATGAAGCGGAACATCATCGGCACGGCGATTTATGGGCAAATGTCGCCGCGGCGATCATGTTGAGCGTGCACTGGTTCAATCCTATCGCGTGGGTGGCCTGGCGCGCCTTTCGTCTTGATCAGGAACAGTGCTGCGATGCGCGCGTCACCGCGCGAGCGGATGGCAGCGAGCGATTTACCTATGCGCTGACGCTGGCAAAGGCTGCAACAGGCTCCCAGTTTCTGGGATCGGGCCTCGTTGCGCCCATCATCGAACGCCACAGCGTCGGCCAGCGATTGATCTCGCTCAAGCAAGCCCGATCCTTTTCCAAATCGCGCCTGGTGGCGGGTGTGGCGTTGATCGGCATGCTGGCCGCGACGTCTCTGCTCGTCACTGCGACGGTCGTTCCAGCAAGCGCAATAGCCGCCGATGAACAGGCGGCGGGGCCTGAGGGGCCGTCAGTTGCGCGATCGAGCAGTGCGCAGCCATTCAGCGCCAGTTCCCCGACGCTCTCCTTTCCGATGGACACCCCGCTCGCACTGCCACCGTCGCTGGCGCTGCCCGAAGGCGTGGCTGGATCAAACGGGACGGCGCCTGCCGCAGTCGCGGCGATACGGCCGGTCATGTCGAGCGCAACGTCGTCGATACAATCTTCGTCGCGATCTGCCGAAGTCAGTGTCCGCCAAAGCGCGGCTGCCGCCCGCCATGCCGCGGAGGCGGTCGAGATCGTCGCCAAGGCGAAGCGCGATCAGGCGAGGATCGCGATCGACAGCGATTTCGTCGTGGCGAAGATTCCGCGTGTTCAGGTCGTGAATGACAATGACTGCGATGCCGATGAGCCGGTCCGTATCAAGACCATCCCTGCGCGGCGGGGTCGCCCACAAACCATGAGTATTTCGATCTGCTCCGATGAATCCATGGCGCGCGCGATCGAGCGCGAGGTCGCGGAAGAGTTGCGCGAAGCGCGCGCGGACGTTCTTGAAAGCTTGATCGAAGCCCGGAGCGAAGTCGAAGAGGACGAAGACATTCCCGTGCAGGCGAAGGCCGCTATTCTTGCCGGAATAGCCAAGGAAATCGCCAAGCTGAAGTCTGAGCGGGGCTGACGCCCGACCGCCATCGTGGCGATGCATTTCGGCAAGGCCTTTTCCTTTGCCCTGGTCGATGCCACATGGTCCTTATGGCTGGACCAGTATCAGAGCCCGTCGGCCTGCTCGACGTGATTGAGCCGATGGTTGCGCGGGTATTGGCACCCAATCCATCGCCGTACACATATACCGGCACGCAAACCTATCTGGTCGGCCGCAGCGACGTCGCGGTGATCGACCCAGGTCCCGCCGACGAAGCGCATATCGCGGCTCTCCTCGCCGGTGTCGCCGGCCGATCCGTCGTCGCCATTCTGTGCACGCACACGCATCGCGACCACAGTCCCGCCGCCGCGCCGCTCGCCGAACGCACCGGCGCACCGATCATCGGGTGCGCCCCCCTCACGCTGGAGGACGACGGTCCACGTGCCGATGCCGCGTTCGACGTCGATTACGCCCCCGACCGCGTCCTCGCGGATGGCGAGCAGGTCGCCGGCGATCGCTGGACACTGACGGCGGTCGCGACCCCGGGACATACGTCGAACCATCTGTGCTACGCGCTGACCCCGTCTGGCGCGCTGTTCACCGGCGACCACGTGATGGGTTGGTCGACCACCGTCGTCAGCCCGCCCGACGGCGACATGGCCGATTACATGGCGAGCATGGCGCTGCTGCTCGATCGCGACGACCGGGTCTACTATCCGGCGCACGGCCCGGCGATCGAGAGCCCACGCAAGCTGGTGCGCGGCATGATGGGGCATCGTCGCCAGCGCGAGGGGCAGATCCTGCGCCGCATCGCCGACGGCACCGACCGGATCGAAGAGATGGTGCCGTCGATGTACAAGGGACTCGATCCGCGGCTATACGGCGCGGCAGGGCGATCGGTGTTGGCGCATCTGATCGAACTGGAACGTCAGGGGCGTGTCGCCCGTTCAGGAGAGCAATGGACGATTTGCCCAACATGACCGAGACTGTAGAACGCGAAGAGCGAGCTGGCATCGCGCCAACGCTCGCGCCCCACGCTCGGCCGATGGCTGCGCCGCCGGCGAGACGGGCGCCATGGGTGCTGCTGGCGCTGACGCTTGCCGTCGCGGCATGGCTGGCCTGGCGCGCGTTCGGCCCAGAACCGCTGGGCGATCCGCTCGCCACCTCGCTGCTGGCGTTCGAGAAACAGAACAGCCTGACGGTCTTCAGTGCGCAGCTCGCCCCGGTCGTGGCGAGCGACGACGAGCGCATGCTTGGCCTGCTCAAGTCAAAACAGATCGCGGTCATCCCCGCGCGCGTCGACTATCGGCTCGACCTGTCGCGGATCGATCGCCAACGGATGCGCTGGAACGCCGAACGCAGCATATTGTCGGTTACACTGCCGCCGCTCAGCGTCAGCCGCCCCAATCTCGACGAGGCGCGTGCACAATATATTCGCGAAGGCGTGCTCATTACGCGCGACGCGCAGGAACGGCTCAACCGCAACAATACCCGCCTGGCCGAGCAGCAGGCGGCGAAACAGGCCGCCAATCCAGTCCTGATGGACCTTGCTCGGGCGGCGGCCAAGGGCGCGATCCGCCAGAATCTGACGATCCCGCTGCAAGTCGCGGGTTATGACAATGTGACCGTCGACGTGCGCTTCGACGGGGAAAAGGACAGCTCACAATGACCGCACCGCCAAGCGGCAGCCTTGCCGGGATCGACCTGCGCGCCGAGATCGAGCGCCTGCGCAAGGAGCGTAACGCCGTGGTCCTGGCGCATTATTACCAGACGCCCGAGCTCCAGGATCTCGCCGATTTCGTCGGGGACAGTCTCGAGCTGTCGAAGAAGGCGGCCGAGACCGACGCCGACGTCATCGCCTTTTGCGGCGTCAAGTTCATGGCCGAGACCGCCAAGATCCTGAGCCCCGAAAAGATCGTCATCCTGCCCGACATGGCGGCAGGATGCAGCCTAGAGGACAGCTGTCCGCCCGAACAATTTCGGGTGTTTCGCGCCAAGCATCCCGACCATATCGCGCTGACATACATCAACTGTTCGGCGGCAGTGAAGGCGCTGAGCGACATCATCGTCACGAGCTCTTCGGCCGAGACGATCCTCAGTCAGATCCCGCGCGACCAGAAGATCATCTTCGGACCCGACAAGCATCTCGGCGGCTACCTCGCGCGCAAGTTCGACCGCGAGATGCTGCTGTGGCCGGGCGTCTGCATCGTCCACGAGGCGTTCAGCGAGACCGAACTCATCAAGCTCAAGGCGCAGCATCCCGGCGCGCCGGTCGCGGCGCACCCCGAATGCCCGCCGCATATCATCGATCACGCCGACTATGTCGGATCGACCAGCGGCATCCTGCAATTCGTCAAGACGAGCGAGAGCGACACGGTGATCGTCGCGACCGAGCCGCACATCATCCACCAGATGGAAAAGGCGGTACCCGAGAAGACGTTCATCGGCGCGCCCGGTGCCGACGGCAACTGCAACTGCAACATCTGTCCGTACATGGCGCTCAACACGATCGAGAAGCTCTATGTCGCGTTGCGCGACCTGGAGCCGCGCATCGAGATCGAGGAGGGGATTCGATTGGGGGCGAAAAAGTCGCTCGACCGGATGCTCGAAATGGCGTCCGGCACATTGGGGCAGGGCGATCTGGGCACGCCGCGAGCATGATCGCGGCGCTGCGCAACTGGTGGGTGAGCGTCAACGCAAGCTATTGGTTCTACCCGGCGATCTTCTCCGGCCTCGCGGCGATCCTGGCGTTCGTCACCGTCTATCTCGATCGCGCTTGGGCGGCCGAATATCTGAGCCAGGTCAATTGGCTGAGTCCGGCGCGCCCCGACGGTGCGCGCAACACGCTGACGGTGATCGCCGGATCGATGATCGGCGTTGCCTCGACGGTGTTTTCGATCACGATTGCGGCGGTTGCTTATGCCTCAGGGACATACGGTCCGCGGCTGTTGACCAACTTCATGGAGGATCGCGGCAACCAGCTGTCGCTCGGCACCTTCATCGCCACGTTCGTTTATGCGGTCATGGTGATGCGCGTCGTCCGCAGCGAAAGCGAGCAGGCCACGACGGTCGCCGACGCGGTATCGACGATCGCACCGGGTTTCGTTCCGCAGCTGTCGTTGCTGGTCGCGACCGTGCTGGTCGGCATTGCGGTCGCCGTACTCGTCTATTTCCTCAACCATATCCCGTCGAGCATCCGCATCAACACGGTGCTCGAAGGCATCGGCGAGCGATTGATCCACGATCTCAAGCGGCGCTTCCCCGACAAGGACGACGGCACCGAGCCGGGCGAACGGCCCGACGGCAAAGCGATTACCGCGCGCGACAGCGGCTATGTCCAGATCATCGACTTCGCCTCGCTCGACGACATCGCCGAGGCGCGCGGCGGCACGATCGTCCTCAACGTCCGCACCGGCGACTTCGTCCATCCCGACATGACATTCGCCAAGGTGTCGGGCGGCGACTGGGACGACGATGCGATCGGCGACATCCGCAACTGTTTCGCGATGGGCGGGCGGCGAACGCCAACGCAGGACCTCGAATTCCTGATCGACGAGCTGGTCGAAATCGCGCTGCGCGCGCTGTCGCCGGGGATCAACGATCCTTTCACCGCGATCACCGCGATGCATTGGCTCGGCGCGGCAACCGGCGAAATCGCGCGCCGCGACCTGTCGCGTGGCCCCGAGCAGAATCGCTATTCGCATGAGCGCGTATTGCCGCTCTCGGACGATTTCACGCACTTTCTGGCACGGGGCTTCGGCGGCATCCGGGCCTCGGCAGCGGGCAGCCCGCTCGCGGCGAAGAATTTCCTCGATTGCCTGTTCGCCAGCGCGACGGCGGCTTCGTCGCAGCGGCGGCGCGATGCGATCGCCAAGGAGGGCGCACTGCTGATGAGCCAGGCGCGCGAGTCGCTGGCCGGACCGGCGCTCGACGAGCTCGAAGCGCGCTACGCGAATTTCCGCGAGACGCTGGCGGCGATGGAAACGCGCGGCGCCTAGGTCACGGCGGAACGAGCGGGCAGGTCGAGCGTTTGATCGCAACACAGCAGAGGAATTCACGATGGACGGACAGGTCGATACCAGCGGGCAGGATTTGTCCGACTATGACGAGGATCAGCGCGCCGAAATTCTCGAGGTCGAGGGCAAACATCCGGTTAGGGACGGGATCGAAACCGACCTCAATCCCGATCGCGGCGCCCCGATCGACGATGAAGAAGCGAACGACGAGTCGCTGACCACGAGGAATCATCCCTGAAATACGCAATAATGTTGCGAATGCAGAGGTTATCCACAGCTTAGTTGCGTGATTGTGGATAACTCGGCATTTTTCATTTGATCCGACTCGGGCTGGCGAGTCATTGTCAATTCATCGGAAGGGCGAACCTTCGGACGGAAGCCAAGCCTCTTCGGAGGCGCGGCAGAAGGATGAGGAAGGTTCCACCGGAAGACCGCCAGGTATGATGCGGAAGACTCCCTCGTGGAGTGTGAAGCGAAATGCGGACGCGGGATGTCGCACAAAACCAAAGTAGAATCCGCGGCGCGAGCTCAGGTTTCGAACCGGAAGGACGCGATATCGGGTCTGATTTGCCTCTTCGGAGGGAAATCAAACCGGACGCCCGACGGAGATGCGACGATCTTCGGATCGAAACAAATCCATCCGTGGCGCAGTGGGAGCCGACAGCAATGTCGGCTCCCATTTTCATTAGGGCAATTATCGTTGCGCGATATGCCGACCGACCCGTTGGGCGGTCTCGGTCTTTTCGGCGTGACGCGCTCAGGCGCCGTTGAGGCTGTGCTCTAGCGTGATTTCGCAGTCGAGCAGCTTCGACAACGGGCAGTTCGCCTTGGCATCGGCGGCTGCAGCCGCGAAATCTTCGGACGAAATGCCGTCGATGGTCGCGGTCAGCGTCAGCGCCGATTTGGTCACCTTGAACCCGTCGCCGTCCTTTTCCAGGCTGACGACCGATTTGGTTTCGACAGTGCCGTCGCTATGACCCGCCTTAGCGAGACCGAAGCTCAATGCCATCGTGAAGCAGCTGGCATGCGCGGCTGCGATGAGTTCCTCGGGATTCGTCCCGGGCTTGTCCTCGAAGCGCGTCTGGAAGCCGTAGGGCTGGTTGTCGAGCGCGCCCGACTGGGTCGAGACGTGGCCCTTGCCGTCCTTGCCGAGGCCTTCGTAGCGCGCCGAGCCGCTCTTGTGGATCGTGCTCATCGTGCGAGCTGCCCGCGGATCGCGCCGTTGGGATAATCGGCGGTGTGGATATTGACGTAATAGTTCGACGGATCGGCGATGATCGCTGCGGCGAGCGCCTTGTCGACGCGCAGGCATTCGCTCGAGGCTCCCGCGGTCGGGGCTTTGAAAGTGACGACCGGCGGTCCGGCAGTGCCGGCTGTGCCGCGATGGAGATGCGCTGCGGTCGGCGCGCCGATACGCTGGACGGTGATGTCGTAGCAGACGGTGTCGGTCGTCGCGTCGGCGGTGACCTTGGCGGTGCCGGTGCCATCAGGGTCGCCGGGGCCAGGGACTTCCTGATTGCCGACCAATGCGGTGTTCCAGCTTTCGCCGACGGTGCCGGCGATCGTCGCGCAGCCGGTCAGTAACACGCCGGCCGACAGGGCGGTCGCGGCATAGGTCATCATTCTCATGGTTTTCTCTCCAGTTTGCCAGGGGTCAACATCCGCGCGCGGTTTGCGTTCCCATCTTGCAATCGCTGCGCCGGTGTCCTACATCTATAACACACAGCGTACAGGAGTCGACGATGGCGAAGAAGGACAAAGCGGACAAGGCGGCGAAACAGGCCCGCAAGGCCGCCAAGGCGGCGCGCAAGATGGCAGAGGCCCGTATGGCGGAAGCGCGCGCGCTGGCCGCCGAGGCGCGCAGCGAGGCGCAGGAGAAGATGCGCGAGGCGCGCGACAAGATGCGCGAAGCCAAGGAAGCGATGCGCGAAGCCCGCCCGGCCGAGGGCGAGAGCGACGGCGGGCGGCGCAAGGCGCATGTCCGCATCCATCTGGGCGGTGCCGACGAGACGATCGAGATCCCCGACGAGCTGCGGCGCAAGGCGAACGAGGCGTGGCGCTTTGCCACCGGTCCGCTCGCTCGCGACCTGGCGGCGGCGGGGATGATGGCGGCGGCGGCGGGGATCGCGGCGCAGGCACGCGACCGGCGCAACCGGGACGAAGACGTCGAGATCGTCGTCGAGGCCGGCGACAAGCCCAAGGGCAGTTTCAAGGAATCGGCGAAGCGGGCGGAAAAGAGCGCCGAGGAGCTGGGCGAGCAGATCGCCGCGACGCTGTCGATGACGCTCGGCCGGGCGATGGAAAGGCTGGCGGCGAAGTTCGAGGCCAAGGCCGCGGGGATGACCGACAAGCCGACCGAACACTAGACCTCGCCAAAAGGACAAAAAAAAGGGCGGCGGCGCGAATGAACGCGCCGCCGCCCTGTCTAAATCCGCGGGCTGGGTTTAGTCAGCCGACTGGAGATTGACGGCGCTGGTCTTGCCATTGCGTCCGGTCTCGAGCTCGTAGGTCACGCGCTGTTCTTTCTGCAGCGTGTCCATGCCGGCAGCCTGAACGGCCGAGATGTGAACGAAGGCGTCGTTGCCGCCGTCTTCGGGAGCGATAAAGCCATATCCCTTGTCGCCGTTGAAAAACTTTACCGTTCCGGTGGTAGCCATATTCGTATTCCTTCAAATCGTGACGGCGTGCCGACAACCGGTACGCCGATGCCCAAGGCCGTCAGGGAAAGAAGGAGATAGGGAGCCGCAAAGCGCCGTAGACCGTCGATATGCGACTGTAGCGCGATCCTTATGCGCCAATCCCCGCGCAAATGCAAGGAAATACGGGTTTGCGCAGGCCGATGCGGCGACCGCCCCCGACCCTTCGCGCCGGTCAGCATTGCGGTGACTGGAATTGCAGGGTCCAGTCACCGCAATTGGCCACGCGAATTATTTCAGCTTTTTCTGGATGAATTCATTGAAGTCCTTCGCCCAAGCATCAACCAGTTCGGTTTTCGCCTCGGCCTCGTCCTCGGGCTTGTCGGGCGGAAAGCTCTCAAGTGGGTTCTTGACCTTGCCGATCGATACCCGCGGCTCGTTGCTGTCGCTGAAATCGCGATAGATGAAGCCGCCGAACAGATTGCTGCCATGCATGGCGGCGCGATGATAGAAGACGACGCCGTTGATAAGCTCTCCGTAGCAGCTCGCCTGCGAATCGCTTAACCGCCGCTTGTTTTTCTTGATATTCTTGCGCTGGGCGAGCGTCAGCATATCGTCGTGCCAGACGATTTCGGCGCCGGGCATGCCAAGCTTTGCTGCGGGATCGAGCGTTTCGAGCGTTGCAAACTGCGTCGCCGGATCGAGATATTCAGCCATCAAGTCCTTGATGGTGACCTTTTCCTTGCCGCGACCGGCCTGGTCGAGCAATGCGCCGACCAGCCCGAAACTCGATAACAAACCCATCGACACCGATTCATACTGGTCGCTGGCCCAGACATGCAGTTCGCAGCGGTCGGGATCCGGCAAGGCGGGTTCGGCGGCGGTTGTCGCGGCGGCGGGAACCGGCAAGGCGGGTTCGGCGGCGGGCGTCGCGGCGGCGGAATCGGGCGCGACCGCGGTTTCGACCGGGGTATCGGTCGTCGGTTCGGTGTCCTGGGCAAAGGCCGGACACGCGGCAAAGGTCGCCAGCGCGACTACAGCAAATCTCTTCATTCATCCCCCCTTTGGATCATGGAAGTCTTCGTTTACGAAGATCTTCCCGCTCCGCGCCCCTCGCGCGGCAAGTAAAACCTGCGCAACCCGGCGTGCGTTGACAAGTGCAATTCGACACAAGCGGACGATTATTCAAGCGCTTGGCGAAATGGCGGTGCTGCATTCGGCCTTTGGCACGGTCGTTCTCGCGGCGGCGTTACGAGCGCGGGCGAAGGTCGGCGGCCGGCGCGGGGGCGGGCGCGGCGAGCGGGGCGGGCTGGGCCGACGCGGCGGCGGGGGCGCGGGCGGGGGCGATCGCGGGGGCGAGGATGACGGCGCCGGTCGCGGCGAAGACGGCAAGGCCGAGCTGGAATGCCCCGATTCTGATACGCATTGCCGGTTCCTTTCGCCGCGGTCCCATCCGCATAGGCGCGAAGAGGTAACGATAGGGTTACGCGCGGCCGGCTGAACCGGATGCAACGCGCGGCGCAGGCGGCGTTCATCTGTGCAGCAGGTGCCGGCATATGTGCAGGCAGGTGCCGGCGAGCGGAACCGGCGGGAAGGCGCGTCGTTGATCCGGCGACAGCCAGGAAGCCGGAATGACCGAAGACACCAAGCAGACGCCCGACGACACCGCCGACACCGCCGACGCCGCCGAGGCGCCGCGCCCCGTCGAGGACCGCCCCAATGTCGGCACGACGAGCCCCGACGCCTATCCCAAGGACGAGGACGCCGGGCCGGGATCGGGCGGCGGCGGCAAGCCCGATTACGGATCGCCCAAGCGCTGAGCTGCGGCGGGTTCTGGCCCGTCAGCAATAGGGGGCGGCGGCTGATGTGACGCGGTGTCGGCGGAATCGCCTGGCTTTGCGATGTCGGCCCATGGGGTGACGTGCCCCTCCACCGCTTCGCGGTCCCGCTGATCGGAGCGATCGTCTGCGACTCCCCCGGTCCGGGGAGGAATTTGGGTTCCGTCGTCGTCCTCGTCGCCGTTGTCCTCATCCTCATCGTCCTCGTCGTCCTCGTCCTCGGGAGGAAGGCCGAAAGCGGCGCGGCGGAGGGCTTCGAGGCGGGCGCGTTCGGCGCGGTCCTCGTCGTCGTCCTGCTCGACCGCGAAGCGTTCATCCTCGTCGAGATCGCGCCGGTAATCCCAGCCGCCGTATCGCCCTTCCTCGACGCCGTCGAAATCCTCGGGCGGGGGAAGGTCGGTCCACCAGCGACCCTGGCTGTCCTGCCAGATTTCGTGCTCCTCGTCCTCGCTTTCGGCAGGCGCCGCGGGGGCGGCCGCGCGGGCGGGGGCCGAACGGCGCGAAGCCTTCAAGGTCCTGACAAGTTCACGCAGTTCACACCGTCCAGCGACGGGTTCACGGGTGTGAACCGGGGTGTGACCTTCGACGTCCGAATCGTAGTCTGAAGCTTCGCCCGATTCGAGAGGTGCCCCTCCACCATCCTTCGGATGGTCCCGCTGATCCTGCGGATCGTCTTCGACTCCCCCCGATGGGGGAGGAATTGGCGTCGGATCGATCGTGTCGAGAAAGTCGTCCCAGTGCGCCATCAGGACCTTGTGCGCGCCGGGCTCGCCGCGCAGGCGGCCGCGCGCATCGCGCAGATCGGGCGCGGCGAGGCGATCGAGGCGGGTGAGCAGGCCGAGCGCGAGGCGGTTGTCGCTGCGGTGACGCTCGGCGATCACCTCTCCCTTCCGGACGATGCGCTCGACCTGGCCGCGCAGCGCGCGTTCGAGCAGATCGTCGGCGAGCCGCTGCCGCGCGAGCGCCTGGGCAGCAACCCATGCCTCGGCAAAGATCGCGTCGCGGTTGCGCAGATTGTAGGCCGAGCGCGGGCTGATCGAGGCGGCGCGGCAGGCATCGGTGACGATGCCCGAGGCGGCGAGCGTCGCGAGGAAGACGCGCTTGCGCCGCGGGTTCCAATGCGACTCGCTGCACGCCTCGGCATCGGCGGCATCGCGCAGCCCGGCATCGAACTGCTTGAGCCAGGGGCGGAGGAGCGCGGCGTCGGGATCGGCGTCGGGATCATATCGGGGATCGCAGGGCAGATCGCTGAGGGAATGGCCGGGGGAATCGCAGGACGTCGCGCCGGGCGCGGGCAGGGCGGAGGCCGCGGCGCGGACCCCGTATCTGGCGATCGAGTCGCGCACGCCCGCCCAGTAGATATCGTATTCGCGATCGCTCAGCCCCGCGGTGGGATCGTCGGGATCGCCCGACCCGGCCCAGCGATCGGGGGTGCGGCCATAGGCGTCGGTGGCGGGGCTTTCCACATCCCGTTCGCCCTGAGCTTGTCGAAGGGTCGGCGCGGGCTCGCCGGGCTGGCCGGGGACGTGGGTTTCGTGCGAATTCTTCGGGAAAGTCTCGTGGTCCATCGATCCGCCTCGCTGTGCTGAGGAACAAAAGGGGATCGGATATATAGGCCAGGTGGTAAATTGTAGGAAAGACCTTTCTCGCCAAGGTGAACGCTGCCTAGCTGGCAATCGGTCACAAACTAGGATAGCCCCTTGCCGAGTAACGCGAAATGTGGGGCAGGCATGGCGAAGTCTTCGAACGCGGGTTGCGGATATATCTTCATCGGCCTGATCGTCCTCTTTGCGATCGGCAAGTGTTCGGGCGGTGATGAAACAGCATCCTCCCCAAGGGCCGAGACAAACGAGGTAGTCGATCTTATCGATGAGCCGAAACTCGAGCCAGCCAGTGGCGATGCACTACGTTATGATACCGACGATACGGTTTATGTGACCGCAAGTGCGCTTAATGGCCGTCCTGATCCGTCCGCAAGCGGCGACGTCCTCACCAAACTTGCTCAAGGTAGCTCGGCCCGGGTCGTGGCTCGGTCGGGTGAATGGCTCAAAGTTTCCAGCGGCGAACGCGAAGTCTGGGTTTCGAGTTCGCATGTTTCATCTACGCGGCCAGCTGCTCGCCCAAGACGTCAAAGCAGGCCAGCGCAGCGGCAAAACTTCTACGGCAGCGGCTGTCCCTGCAGCGGCCGTCTTGTGTGCATAGGGCCGAGAGGTGGACGGTATTGTATAACTTCAGGTGGGAATAAGAGATATGGTGTTTAAAATAACAACAATTCGACCTCATAAACGATATTTAATTCAAACACGCTTATACTATTTCTCTATATAATCTCTTCGTATATCCACGACCGAAACTATAGTTTCTGCAAGGCGATAAAACGTATAAAGACACTCGAGGAATATGAATACTACTACGAACGATATAATGCTTCGGAGTAATAATAAACCGAATGTAAGCGACTCATAAATGTGATTATAGTTTAAAGATGGGAATTGCAATAGTACCCAATCAAACGATCCTTTTGCACCCGAAAAATCTAAACTAAGATAAATTATTCCAATAAGGTCAGTAACGGCTAGTAATATAAAAAGTCTTGAACGCGACCGGAAATTTACGCTTAACGTTTTTAATGTTCTTAAATCATTACGATCACTCTCTGAGTTAGGAGGTGGTAAGTCAAAAGTCGCCAAGGCATGACTTGAAAACAATGACGTAAATGTAAAGCCCGCGAGTACAGAAATGGCCAACGCCATTGCCGGCAGAGCATGATCAGGTAAATCAACGCTAAAGATCGCGACGGCAAGTGATGCAAGGACCATCACAAATAAGCGCAGCACGTGTGGCTCTTCGTCTCCCTTGTACGTATCGTAAACATCGCGAATTAGCGGAAGCATTAAGTTGTCATCCCATAAGAGGCAAAATCTTCTCGCGCATTATGCGCGTCATTTCTGCCAAAACTCTACGTCTGTCGGTCTCCCCGGCCCTGTTGACAGGAACATCCATCGGGAACTTCGTCGAAAAATTATAGGGATCCCCTAATAGATAGATAGTTCTAGTTCGCCCATCCTGCCTAACAACTGCGGTACATCCTATAATCTCATCTTCGTCTAATGTTATCAATTCACCTCGATTGATAATATCAGCCAACACATGCTTTCGACGTGCTTCGTTGCCTCTAATTTCCTGAGCAACCTCCCTTACTCGATCCGGAAATTGTTCACCAAAATCGGAGTTTTTAATTGCAAGTACACCAGTACTTCCGAATAACGGTCGCCGCTCCGCCCGGTCGCGACGCTTTCTATATGTTAAATTCAGCGAAATAGGCTCGCCATCCCCTATCTCAGTAGCTAGGTTCTTTAGTGTCATAGATCGAATGTGAGCGCCTTCTCCGAGTAAATGAGTGAAACAGCTCTTCAATCCTTCGTAATCGCCATACAGTCCGTGATATGTTGTTCCCACTATAACGCGACCATCGCGCAATCGTGTCGTCAAATAATGGAACTTTCTAAGATTAAGGCTGTCGGCATCAATTTCACCAAGCATATTATTTCGGTAACGCTGACCATAATATGCACCTTCAAAATCACCAAAATGTAGCCCAGGCTCTGGTTCATTATAGTATAAAAATGGTAATTCGCGACCTGCTTTTATTTGAGCAACAACTTCATCATCCGTATCATCGATCGGTCTGGTGTTACGAATGCGATGAACTATTTTTGCAAAATCGTCCTCTGTTATTCCTATATCTCTATAGTCGTCATCTTCATTATCATCTCTGATCGAGCGAGTCATATAATGAAATGACACACTTACCAAATTATTGCGTTGTCGCTTTGCCATTACGCGTTTCCTTATAGGAGCTCCTTCGGCAAATTATGAGCGGACCAACGAGAGCATGTCAAGATTAAGCGTAATGAATATGCGGAAGAGCATTAGGTCGGCAAACAAATACTTCAAACAGATAAGATCATTCAACACGGTTGTGGGGACGCGCAAACCACGTCAATTCCAGCTTCAGGGCGCTCCTATTTCTTATCGAGCATCGGTTTCAGATACCCGCCGGTGAAGCTGCGCGAGTTGGCGGCGACCTGTTCGGGGGTGCCTTCCGCGATGACTTCACCGCCCTTGACGCCGCCCTCCGGCCCAAGGTCCAAGATGTAATCGGCGGTCTTGATGACGTCGAGGTTGTGCTCGATCACGACGACGGTGTTACCCTGTTCGACGAGCGCCTGGAGCACGCCGAGCAGTTTCCTCACGTCCTCGAAGTGGAGGCCGGTGGTCGGCTCGTCGAGGATGTAGAGCGTGCTGCCGGTGGCGCGGCGGCTGAGTTCCTTGGCCAGCTTGACGCGCTGCGCCTCGCCACCCGAGAGCGTCGTCGCCTGCTGGCCGACCTTGACGTAGCCGAGGCCGACCTCCGCCAGCATCGCCATCTTGTCGCGGATCGGCGGCACCGCCTTGAAGAACTCGACCGCGTCCTCGACCGTCATGTCGAGCACGTCGGCGATGCTGCGGCCCTTGAACTTCACCTCGAGCGTTTCGCGGTTGTAGCGTTTGCCGTGGCACGTTTCGCACGTCACGTAGACGTCGGGCAGGAAGTGCATCTCGATCTTGATCAGGCCGTCGCCCTTGCACGCCTCGCAGCGGCCGCCCTTGACGTTGAAGCTGAAGCGGCCCGGCTTGTAGCCGCGCGCCTGGCTCTCGGGCAGGCCGGCGAACCAGTCGCGGATGTTGGTGAAGGCGCCGGTATAGGTCGCGGGGTTGGATCGCGGGGTTCTTCCGATCGGCGACTGGTCGATGTCGATGACCTTGTCGCAATATTCGAGGCCGGTGACCCTGTCATGCTGGCCCGCGATGATGCGCGCGCCGTTCAATGCGCGCGCGGCGGCGGCGTAGAGCGTGTCGATCGTGAAGCTCGACTTGCCGCTGCCCGAAACGCCGGTGACGCAGGTGAAGGTGCTTAAGGGGATCGACGCGGTGACGTTGGCGAGATTGTTGGCGCGGGCGCCGTGGACGGTGATCTTCTTGCCGCTGCCCTTGCGGCGCCTGGCGGGAATTTCGATTTCGCGCGTGCCGTTGAGATAATCGGCGGTGAGCGAGTCCTTCGCCTTGAGGATCTGTTTGAGCGTGCCCTTGGCGACGACCTCGCCGCCGTGGACGCCCGCGCCGGGGCCCATGTCGAGGATGTAGTCGGCGGCGCGGATCGCGTCCTCGTCATGCTCGACGACGATGACGGTGTTGCCGAGATCGCGCAGCCGGCGCAGCGTGACGAGCAGCCGGTCGTTGTCGCGTTGATGCAGGCCGATCGACGGTTCATCCAATACGTACAAAACGCCCGACAATCCCGAACCTATCTGGCTCGCGAGGCGGATGCGCTGGCTCTCGCCGCCCGACAGGGTGCCGCTGGTGCGGTCGAGGTTGAGGTAATCGAGGCCG
>JAACTG010000120.1 GCA_009993585.1 Sphingomonadales bacterium | reverse complement strand
CTGTGGGAATGGAACCGGCTGGCTGGAATGATCGCGCAAAGTGGCGCCGAACGCGTGCTGTGGCTGCTCGCCGGAATTGTTTACGTTGGCGCTGCTGTTGCCGCGCTCGTCCTGTTGCGCGAATTCGACCACGGAATGCTGCTTGTCGGCGGCCTGATCGCGCTCGTCGCGGCGATCGACATCGGTGCCTATGCCGCTGGGCGAACCTTTGGCGGACCCAAGATCGCGCCGTCGATCAGCCCGCGCAAGACCTGGGCGGGGCTGATCGGCGCGGCGGTTGCCGCGTCGCTGGTCTTCGTCTTCGTCCTCGCGCCCATCGTCGAGACGCGCTTCATGAGCGGCCTCGGCATGCTGATCGCTGGCGGCATCGCGACCGCAGTGATCGCGCAGGCAGGCGATTTTTTTGAAAGCTGGTTGAAGCGGCGCGCTGGGGTCAAGGATTCGAGCCAGCTCATTCCCGGTCATGGTGGGCTGTTCGACCGTGTCGACGGCTTGCTCGCGGTGCTGTTCGCGGGTGTCATCGCGCATCTGGTTATCCTGTTGTGAGCGAAGCTCGCAGCATCTCGATCTTCGGCGCGACGGGATCGGTTGGCGCCTCGACACTCGACCTGATCCGCCGCGACCGCGAGGCATGGCACGTCGTTGCGCTGACCGCCAATTGCCAGGCGGGCGAGCTGGCGAAGCTCGCGCGCGAATTCGATGCCGAAATCGCGGTCGTCGCCGACGAGAGCTGCCTCGGGGAACTGCGCGACGCGCTGGCAGGCAGCGGGACCGCGGCGGCGGCGGGTGAGGGCGCCCTGATCGAGGCGGCACAACGCGGCGCTGACGTGACGATGGCGGCGATCGTCGGTTGCGCCGGGCTCGCTCCGACGATGGCGGCGATCGAGGGCGGCAGGACCGTCGCGCTCGCCAACAAGGAATCGCTCGTCTCGGCGGGCGCGTTGATGATGGCCAAGGTGCGCGAAAGCGGAGCGACGCTGCTGCCCGTCGATTCGGAACATAACGCGATCTTCCAGTGCCTTGCGGGCGGGCGGATCGAGGACGTCGCGTCGATCACGCTGACCGCGTCGGGCGGGCCGTTCCGCACCAAAAGCCTCGCCGAAATGCGCGCGATGACGCCGGCCCAGGCGGTCGCGCACCCCAATTGGTCGATGGGCGCGAAGATCAGCGTCGATTCGGCGACGATGATGAACAAGGGGCTCGAACTGATCGAGGCGCACCACCTGTTTCCCGTCGGTCTCGCCAACATCCGCATCCTCGTCCATCCGCAATCGGTGATCCATTCGCTGGTCGAATATCGCGACCGCTCGACGCTCGCGCAGCTTGGCGCCCCCGACATGCGCGTGCCGATCGCGAGCGCATTGGCCTGGCCGGGGCGGATCGACACGCCGTGCGAACCGCTCGACCTCGCCGCCATCGCCCGGCTCGATTTCGCGGCGCCCGACGAAACGCGCTTTCCCGCCACCGGGATCGCGCGCGCCGCGGCGGGCGAGGGCGGCGGGCGCCCGGCGCAGCTCAACGCGGCGAACGAGGTCGCGGTCGCGGCGTTCCTCGACGGGCGCATCGGTTTCCTCGCCATCGCCGACGTCGCGCAGCGCGTCCTCGACGCCTGGTCGCCGCCGATACCGACGACGCTCGACGACATCTACTCCATCGACACGCACAGTCGCGCGCTGGCGACCGACATGACCAGGGGCCCCGCGCATGTTTGATACGCCGAGCCTTCCGCTCACCGCATTGGCCTTCGTTCTCGTGCTCGGCCCGCTCGTCTTCCTGCACGAATTCGGCCATTACATCGTCGCCCGCTGGTGCGGGGTGAAGGCCGAGACATTCTCGATCGGCTTCGGTCGCGAGCTGTTCGGCTGGACCGACAGGCGCGGCACCCGCTGGAAGGTCGGCTGGCTGCAGCTCGGCGGTTACGTTCAGTTCGCCGGCGACATGAGCCCGGCGAGCAATCCCGACGCCGCCTGGCGCAAGCTGCCGCCGGCCGAGCGCGCGCGGACCTTTCCCGCGCAGGCCTTGTGGAAACGCGCGGCGATCGTCGCCGCCGGGCCGGTGGTGAATTTCATCGTCGCGCTGGCGCTGATCGCCGGGCTCGGCATCGCTTACGGCAAGCCGTACACGCCGCCGGTCGTCGAAAGCGTCATGGCGGGTTCGGCGGCGGCGGCGGCGGGACTGGCGCCGGGCGACCGCTTCGTCAGCGTCGAGGGCAGGCCGGTCGAGAGCTTCGAAGACGTCCAGATGGCGGTCTTCTACCGCCCGGGCATCTCGATCCCGATCGAGGTCGAGCGCGACGGGACGCGCCGTGCGCTGGCGATCGTGCCGCGCGTATCGAAACAGGTCGACCGCTTCGGCAACGAATATCGCATCGGCCTGCTCGGCGTCGTCGGCACCGGTCCGCAACTCGCGCCGCTGTCGCCGATCGCGGCGCCGGGCTATGCCATCGCGCGCACCGGCGAAATACTTTCGCTGACCGGAAAGACCATCGGCCAAGTGATTTCGGGGCGCCGGTCGATCAAGGAATTCGGCGGCCCCTTGCGCATCGCCAAGATATCGGGCGAACAGGTAACGCTCGGCCTGTTCGCGTTTCTTTCGCTCGTCGCCCTGATGTCCATCAATCTCGGGTTCATCAACCTGTTGCCAATCCCGATGCTGGATGGAGGCCATTTGATGTTCTACGCGATCGAGGCAGTGCGGCGAAAGCCGCCGGGGCCGAAAGCGCTCGAATGGGCATTCGGCGGCGGATTCGCGTTCGTCGTGCTGGTGATGCTGGTGTTTACCTTCAACGATGTCGATTCGTTCGGTTGGCTCGATACGCTGGGAAGGGTTTCAGGCTGATTTTTGGGAGCAAGGGCTGGCTTGTCGGCACGCTTGTCGGTATTGCGACATAAATTTTCAAACATGTGAGGTTGTAGCGCGTGAGCGGACATCGAAAGACGGATAAATTTCGCCGGATCGCGGCGGTTTTGCTGGCGACTTCAACGCTTGCGGGCGCTTCGGCGGCGCACGCCCAGTCGACGTCCGAGGTTGCGGTCGATCCGCAGGTTCCGGCGGCGTCGCCCAGCGTTGCCGACCAAGCGGTGCCGGGGGGTGTTATTCGCTCGCTGACGGTCACCGGCAATCAGCGGCTCGAAGCCGGGACGGTTTTGTCCTACGTGTCGCTGCGCGTCGGGAATCAATATACCCGTGCCGATCTCGACAAGGCGCTCAAGGATCTGGCGTCGACCGAATTGTTCGCCGATTATCAAATTCGCGACGATCAGGGCAATCTCGTCATCCAGGTCGCTGAAAACCCCGTCGTCAACCGCATCATCCTCGAGGGCAACAAGAAGCTCAAAGAGGACAAGATCAATCCCGAGATCAAGCTTGCGCCGCGGCAGATCTACACGCGCTCGAAGGTCCGCGCCGACGTCGCGCGCATCATCGAACTTTACAAGCGCCAGGGGCGCTTCGCCGCCACGGT
This sequence comes from Sphingomonadales bacterium, assembly GCA_009993585.1. GTDB lineage: Bacteria > Pseudomonadota > Alphaproteobacteria > Sphingomonadales > Sphingomonadaceae > Flavisphingopyxis. The sequence continues at coordinate 29,991 of JAACTG010000120.1, read as the reverse complement.
AGAGCCCAAGCTCGTCGAGCTCGACCAGAACCGCGTCGACATCATCTTCGAGATCAGCGAAGGGCCGAAATCCAAGGTTCGGCAGATCAACATCATCGGCAACGAGGATTTTTCCGACGGCAAGCTGCGCGGACAGATGGCGACCAAACAGTCGCGTCTGACCACCTTCTTTTCGTCAAATACCAGCTATGATCCAGATCGCCTGGCCTACGATCAGGCCAAATTGCGCGAATTTTACTTGGCCGAAGGCTATGCCGATTTCCGCATCGTTTCGGCCGTCGCCGAGCAGACCAGCGACAAGCAGGACTTCATCATCACCTATGTCGTCGAAGAGGGCGAACGCTACAAATTCGGAACCGTCAAGGTCGACAGCCAGATCCGCGACTTCAACAGCGAGGCCATGTCGGCGCGCCTGCCCATTAAGGAAGGCGAATGGTTCGATGCCGGCAAGGTCGAGGATACGGTCGATGGCCTGACCGAGACGACCGGCCTTTACGGCTACGCATTTGCCGACGTGCAGCCGAGCTACACGCGGCACAAAGAAACCTTGACGATGGACGTGACGCTTCTCGTCGCCGAAAGTCCGCGCGTCTATATCGAGCGGATCGACGTTAACGGCAACACGCTGACCGAAGACAAGGTCGTGCGGCGCGAATTCCGTCTCGCCGAGGGGGACGCGTTCAACAGCTTTCTGCTCAAGCGGTCGGAAAACCGCATAAAGTCGCTGGGCTTTTTCCAGGAAGACCTCGCGATCGAGCAAAAGCCGGGCAGCAGCGAAGATCGTGTCATTCTCGAAACCAATGTCCAGGAAAAGGCGACCGGCGAACTGACCTTGTCGGCCGGTTTCTCGTCGATCGAGAATTTCGTCCTCCAGGGTTCGATTCGCCAGCGCAATTTTCGCGGCAAGGGGCAGATCCTGGGTGCGAGCCTGAACTACTCATCCTACTCGAAGGCGGCCGAACTGACCTTCACCGAGCCCTATTTCATGGATCGGCCGATTTCGCTGAGCGGAAGTTTGTATCGCAAGGATCTAAACTCGTTCAATTTTATCAACAATGAGCGGAAAACCACGTTCCAGCAGACGACGACCGGCATGGCGATCAGCTCGGGCATTCCGCTGACTGAATATCTCAGCGGCTTCCTGCGTTACTCGCTCAATTACGACGATGTCTCGCTCGACGAGGGTCTGTATTTTTTCAACGGTCAGTGCGACCCGCTGCGTGCTGGGCGTTTCTTGTGCGATGCGATCGGCAAGCGGACCACGTCGATGCTGGGTTACACCTTGAACTTCGATCGCCGGAATAACTCGGTGCGACCGAGCGCCGGCTATGCGGTAACCTTGTCGCAGGATTTCGCCGGACTCGGCGGCAGCGTCAAATATCTCCGCACCCGGCTGAATGCAGGCAAATATATCAGCCTGTACAACAATTTCATTCTCGGCCTGACGTTCGAAGGCGGATATGTCATGCCATTTGGCGGCGGCGACATTCGCCTGACCGATCGGTTTTTCCTTGGTGAACCGCAGTTTCGCGGTTTCGACATTCGCGGCGTCGGGCCGCGCGTCAAACGCTATAGTTCGGTCGATATCAGCGACCCGGCCAACGCCGTGGTCAATTTCGACAACGATCGCGCGACCGATGACGCCTTGGGCGGAGAAGCCTATTATCTGGCGCGCGCAGAGGTCCAGATTCCGCTGGGCGAAGGGGCCCAGGCGTTCGGCCTGCGGCCTTCCGTCTTCCTCGACGTCGGATCGCTGTTCCACACCGATCCACCGCCGCTGACGACGCTTGGCAACACCTTCACCGATACCGACGGCAACGTGAAAGTGTTGTGTCGCGATCTCGCGACGGGCACCTCTCAATTTGCCACGCGTGGGGTTGATCCCACGACCAGTGCCCCGTTTACCACCGGCGCATTTTCGACGTGCCCCACCGGCTTCCAGTCGATCGCGCCTTTCACCGAGCGGTTTTTGGGTAATTCGGCCCAGCCGCGCGTTGCGATCGGCATTGGCGTCGACTGGAATTCACCATTCGGTCCGTTCAGGATCGATTTATCGCGCGTTCTGCTAAAGCAGGAAGGCGACGATACCAAGACATTCTCATTCAATGTAGGAACCCAATTTTGATGAAAACCATGTTCAAAGCCGCCGCATTAGCCGGCGCAGCCATCGCCGGAACAGTCCTGACTGCCGCCCCGGCCGCAGCCCAGGTTGGCGGCCTCGCCGCGACCGACCCTGCGCAGGTCGTGGCCGGCTCCAGCGCCTTGCTCACCGCCTATAAGCAGATTGCGCAGACCTATTCGGCGCAGGCAGCCACGGCGTCTCAGCTCTCGACCGAAATTCAGAATCTCGGCAAGCAGCTCGATACGAACGGCGACAATCAGATCAGCGATCAGGAAGCTGCGGCTGCACGGACGTCCAATCCGGCATTGATTCAACAGATCGACGCCAAGGAAAAGCAGATTTCGACGGCGCAACAGCCGATTTTGACGGCGCAGCTCTACGTCGTCGAACAGCTCCTCGCGCAGTTTACTGCCGCTGCTCAGCAAGTGTCTGCGGACAAGAAGATCAGTGCGATCCTGTCGCCAGAAGCGCTGATCTACGCCCCGCCCGCGATCGACGTAACGCCGGCGCTGACCGCCGCGCTCAATGCGCGTGTCCCGACGGCGTCGATCACGGTTCCCGCCGGTTGGCAGCCGCAGCGCCAGACGATGCAGATCCACCAGCAGGTCGCGCAGATCATGATTTACATGGCGCGCCAGCAACAGCAGCAGCAGGCTCAGCCGACCGCGACGCAGCCCCAGGGCCGCTAAGCGCGAAGCAACGACAGGCGGCAACGGGAACGATATGGCACCGACTTCGGCAGACGCGGCGAATGGCATCGACATTCGCGGCATCCTCGACCTCATCCCGCATCGTTATCCGTTGCTGCTCGTCGATCGCATCGTCTCGTACGAAGCGAACGAGTCGATCCACGCCGTCAAGGGCGTGACGATGAACGAGCAGTTCTTCCAGGGCCATTTCCCCGGCAGCCCGATCATGCCCGGCGTCCTCCAGATCGAGGCGATGGCGCAGGCGGCGGCGGTGCTCGCGGTCCAGTCGATGGGTCTCGGCGGCAGCGGCAAGCTCGTCTATTTCATGGCGATCGACGGCGCCAAGTTCCGCAAGCCGGTGGTGCCGGGCTGCCTGCTCGACCTCCATGTGACGATCACGCAGAACAAGGGCAAGGTGTGCAAGTTCGCCGGCCGCGCGATGGTCGACGGCGCGCTCGTGTCCGAATGCAACTTCACCGCGATGATCGCCGACCCGCCTCAGGGCTGATCGCGCGCATCGCGCTTGCAATTGGGCGAGGCCCGCGCTAGGGGGCCGCTTCCGCATTTTTGCGCCCCATCTCTCGCGTTCCGGTCGGTACCGGTCCGCCCCAGGAGCATGACATGAAAACCGAAGGCCACCCCGACTATCACATGATCACGGTCCAGATGACCGATGGCAGCACGTTCGAAACCCGCTCCACCTGGGGCAAGGAAGGCGACACGCTGCAGCTCGAAATCGATCCGAGCTCGCATCCGGCATGGACCGGCGGCAACCAGCGCCTGCTCGACGCTGGCGGCCAGGTCGCGCGCTTCAACAAGCGGTTCGGTGGCCTCACGCTCAAGCGCTAAGCGCCAAAACGAACGGGAAACGGGCGGCCATTGTGCCGCCCTTTTTCTTGGCCTCTCACTGCGCGAGCACCTTGGCCAGTGCGGCGTTCCATTGCGCAAGCCGGCGCTGCCGGGTGACGGCGTCCATTCGCGATGCGAAGCGCTCGACATCGCCGCGCATGACTTTGGCCGCCGTCGCAAGGTCGCGATGCAGCCCGGCGCCAGTTGCCGCGAGCATCGCTGCGCCGATCGCGGTCGTTTCGACATAGAGTGGCCGCTCGACCGGGATATCGAGAATGTCGCCGAGATCCTGCGCCAGCCAGTCGTTGCGCACCATGCCGCCGTCGATCCTGAGTTCGGCCCATTGCGCCCCGTCGCCGGCAAAGGCGGACTGCAGGTCGCGCATCTGGTGCGCCATCGCCTCCAGCGCCGCGCGCACGACGTGCGCCTTGCCGGTCGCGAAGCTGAGGCCGGTGATTGCTGCGAGGGCATCGGGCTGCCAGTGCGGCGCGCCGAGCCCCGATAATGCCGGCACCACCACCGCGCCGCCATTGTCGGCGACCGACCGCGCCAGGGCCTCGCTGTCATCGGCGCTGGCGATCAATCCGAGGCCGTCGCGCAACCACTGGAACAGGCTGCCCGCGACGAAGACCGATCCTTCGAGAGCATAGCGCCGCTGGCCGCCTTGCTGGACGAGGACCGTCGTCAGCAACCGGTGTTGCGAGCGTGGGGCGGCGTCGCCGGTGGCGGCCAGAACAAAGGCGCCGGTGCCGAAGGTCGCCTTGACCTGGCCGGGATCGAGACAGCCCTGGCCGATCGTCGCCGCCTGCTGGTCGCCCGCCATGCCGCAGATCGGGATGGCCGCGCCGAACAGGGCGGGATCGGTGCGCGCGATCGCGCCGCTGCAATCGACGATCTCTGGCAGGATCGCGCGCGGCACGCCGAACAGGTCGCACAGGCCCTCGTCCCAGTCGCCGGTGTGGATATCCATCAGCGCGGTGCGCGATGCGTTGGTGGCATCGCTGGCGTGCATGCCGCCGGTCAGGCGATAGAGCAGATAGCTTTCGACGGTGCCGCAGCGCAGCCGATCGCCCGCCGCGCGCAATTGCGGCCAGCGGTCGAGCGCCCAGCCGATCTTGGTCGCGCTGAAATAGGGATCGAGCAACAGCCCGGTTTTCGCCTGGACCGCATCCTCGTGCCCCGCCGCGCGCAGTTCGGCGCAGCGATCGCCGGTGCGCCGGTCCTGCCAGACGATCGCGGGCGCCAGCGGTTCGCCGCTGGCGGCGTCCCAGAAGACGATCGTCTCGCGCTGGTTGGTGATGCCGATCGCGGCGATCCGCCCGGCGCCCCCGGCGTGCGCCACCATCGCCTGCGCGCACGCCAGGCTGCGCTCCCAGATTTCGGCGGCGTCGTGCTCGACTAGTCCGGGCCCGGGATAATGCTGCGTCAGGTCGCGCTGCGCGACGCCGAGCTCGCGTCCGTCCGGCGCAAACAGGATCGCGCGCGTCGACGTCGTGCCTTCATCGATGACAAGGATCGGGTCGCTCATGCCGCGAGCTTCGTCGGCTCGACGACCAGCGTCAAGCCCGCGCCGGACGGATCAGTCGGGCGATTTATCGCCGTCGATCCTGTCATAGCGCGGCTTGAGCTCGGTCCAGATCTCGTCGACCGTGATGATCCGCGCTTCGCTGGGTTGCAGGTCGTCGGGCAGGTTGGTGCGGTTGAGCAGGCGGACGCGGACCTGTGCCTCAAAGCCCGCAGCGCCCGTCGTTCCGCCGAAGCCGTTGACATAGACGCGCTTCATCGACCGGTTCGACAGGATCACGAAGCTGTCCTTGCCCTCGCTGCGCGCATAATTGGCGACTGCGAGCAGCATCATCTCTTCGACGATCGGGATCGTGCCCATCATGGTTTCGTAGCGTACGGTGCGGATATTGCCGTTGTCCTCCTTGTCCTGCGAATAGCCCGATCCGTCGTTGAACAGCCATTTGCTCGCGCTCGACGCGAATTTGGGGACCAGCGGCGGCGATTCGGCATCAGGTATCATGTCGAAAAGCTTCGCCCGATCGATATCGATCAACATATGGCCAATGCCGTTCTGGCTGCGCTCAAGCGCGTCTTTGATGTCCGCGGATACTTCACCCTGATGCGCCGCCAGCGTGCGCATCAAATCGATCCCCAACAGGGGATCTTCGGGTAACTCCTTTTGGTGGGCAGCGAGAAATTCTTCGCGGCTCAGCATCTGCGCTTCCGTCCTGAGGGCTATGCCCGTTGCCCAATCGTCGACGATCTTGTTGGCCGCTTCGGCGCCGCGCTTGCGTTCGCTGTACTCGCGCAATTTCGTCGGGCTCGGTACGCGACTTTTCTCGAACGGAGAGGTGCCGAGGAATGCGACGATATCGGCGCGAACGTCGGCGATGATCTGTTCGGCGCGCGCCGCTTCGCCGGTTGCCGCCAGCGCATAGGCATGCATCATCTGGAAAGCCGCGCGCTGACTCTGCTGCTCGCCTTGGCTCGGCCCGTCGATCAGGCTCCAGCTGCCGTGCAGGGGGGGGTCGATCAGCGAAACCTGATCGCCGATCGCCGCAGCCTGGTCGAGTTCACCGCGCAGGACATAAAGCGGGATCAGCGAGCGCAGCGAATTGGGGTCGATCGGCGCGCGCTTGATCCGCGCATCCATCAGCCGCTCGATATCGTCGGCAAGAAAGGCTTCCATGCGGTCGATCGGTCCCATGATCGACGTCGAATACGGTCGCCTGGCACGCAATTCGGTGAGCAGATCGAGCGCCTCGGGCGTGCGACCGTATTGGCCGAGGATATAGGCCTTGATGAGGCCGTTGCCGATCCCCGTACTGTCGGCGAAAAGCGGATTGCCCTGGGTCCTCCCGATGGTTTCGGATTGCGTGACGGCGTCGAGCGCCATGGCCGGGTCATCGAGCGCGATCAACGCCAGGGCCCGGCGTTGCAGCACGACCGCGCGATTGTCCGCCCTGATCGTCGGCGCGACCGGCATCGCCAGCAACGCGTCGCATGCCCTCAGCGTGTCCTTGGCCAACCAGGCGGATTTCAAGCCGCCGTTGAAACAGGTCTGCGACAGCGCGATCTGCTTTTTCGTCAGCGCCTTGGCGGCCTTCTTGTCGCCGGTCGGCCAGGCTTGCGACGATAGTCCAGGCGCCGGATCGTGCGTGGCCGCCGGCATCATCTTGACCCCGCCGGTCGCGGCAAGGATGCGCGGTATCGCGGGCGGTGCGGGCGGTGCGGGTGGTGCCGGGGTCTTTACTGCGGGGGCTGGATTGGCCTGATCGCCCTTGTCCTGGCCCGATGCGGGAACCGATACTAAAACCGCAATGGCAAAAGTGCCGACCCACAAGCATACTTTCATCGCAAATCCCCCTTGAGAATAGTGCCCGGCATTGCCCCGGCCCGACATGGTTGCTGACTTAGCTAACCGCGTCGGTCCGACCGTGCAATATGGCTTGTTCTGCGACCAGCTTTCTGATTTCATGGCTCAATTACTATCCGGCCGGGTTCAGCACATGGACGCGCCGGCTGGGGGGAATAGCAAAGGTTAGCAAAGGGGGGTGTGGCCGTGGGTTCTATCAGATATTTTTACTTGCTTGCGATCATCGCGCTGGGGTGGCCGCAAGTCGTGTTGGCGCAGTCGGACGGCGACGTTCGATCGACCCCTGCTCCGCCGGTGGTTTACATACCGAAACCGCCGCCGGTGTATATCCCCGTTCCCACCAGGACGGCGGCGGATATCGAGACCGACGCCACCGGCCATGCGGCGTTTCTCCGCTCGGAATATGCTGCTGCGGCGCCGTTGCTCGAAACTACCTGCAGAGATCGCAATGCGCTGTCGTGTTTCTACCTGGCCCAGCAATATGCTGCGGGCGTGGGGGTCGCAAAGGACACCGCGAAGGCGACTGAGCTATACCAGGCGGGTTGCGATCTCGGCTTAGCCGGGTCCTGCAATTCTCTCGCCGTCATGCTGATTCAGGGCGACGGCGACGATGCCGATCGCGCGCGCGGACTGGCGCTCTACAACCGCGCCTGCGATGCGGGCGAAGGGCTGGCGTGTTCCAATCTTGGCCATCAATATGAAACCGGCGGCATCGTGCCGGTCGATAAAGAGATGGCGCGCACTTATTATGCGAAATCGTGCGATCTCGGTGCCGGAAGGGGATGCGGCAACATGGCGATCGTCCTGCGCAAAGGTGTAGGCGGCAAAAAGGATCGCGATGCAGCTGACGATTATGCCCGCCGCGCGCGCACGTCCTTTAAAAGCGAATGCGAAAAGGACGAGATGAGTTCGTGTCAGGCGCTCGCCTACCTGCTGGATCATGGCGAGGGTGGTCTCAAGGACGAAACCAAGGCCCGCGAGCTTTATATTCTCAGCTGCAAGAACGGCGTGACCGAGGCATGCAACAATACCGGTATCATGCTGGAAACCGGGAGCGGCGGCGACAAGGATCTGAAAGCAGCGGCAAAATTATACGATTTCGCCTGCAATAATGACAGTGAGACGGGATGCCAGAACCTCGCCCGGCTCTATCGGGGCGGCATGGGGGTTGAGCTCAACCCGATCAAGGCGCGCCAATATTATGCGCGCGCGTGCGACCTCGGCGCGCGCGACGCCTGCCGCGAGGCGAAACGCTAGGCAGCGCTCGCCCAGTCGATCCCGGATTACATCGCACGCAAAGCCGGTTGCGCGATACGGTTTTGACCCTCGTTCGACAGACGCCTAATGTCCACGAGCGGGCGCGAGTTTGCGCCTCGCGGGATAGAGAGGAAGCGTGATGATCGCCGGCGACGAAGCCCTGTTACTGGCCCGAATCCAGTTCGCGTTCACGATCAGCTTTCATTTCATCTTTCCGGCGTTCTCGATCGGGCTGGCGAGCTACCTCGCGGTGCTCGAGGGGCTGTGGCTGAAAACCGGCAAGCCGCTCTATCTCGATCTGTTCAAATACTGGCTCAAGGTCTTCGCCATCGCCTTTGCCATGGGCGTCGTGTCGGGCATCGTCATGTCGTATCAGTTCGGCACCAACTGGTCGGTCTTTTCGGACAAGGCGGGGCCCGTCATCGGTCCGCTGATGGCGTATGAGGTGCTCACCGCCTTCTTCCTCGAGGCCGGTTTCCTCGGCGTCATGCTGTTCGGAATGAACAAGGTCGGCAAGAAGCTGCATTTCGCCGCGACGCTGATGGTCGCGCTCGGCACCGCCGTCTCGGCGTTCTGGATTCTCTCGGTCAACAGCTGGATGCAGACCCCCGTCGGCTATGAGATCGGCGCCAACGGGCAGTTCCTGCCGGGGCCGAGCTGGTGGGCGATCGTCTTCAACCCCAGCTTTCCCTATCGCCTCGTCCACACCGTGATCGCCGCCTATCTCACCACCGCGCTCGTCGTCGGCGGCGTCGGCGCGTGGCACTTATTGAAGGACAAGGGCAATGCGCACGCGCGCAAGATGTTCTCGATGGCGATGTGGATGGCCGCGCTCGTCGCGCCGGTGCAGATTTTCGCCGGCGACCTTCACGGCATCAACACGCTCGAGCATCAGCCCGCCAAGGTGATGGCGATGGAAGGGCATTTCGACAGCCACCCCGACGGCGCCCCGCTCTATCTGTTCGGCATTCCCGACCAGGCGAACCAGCGGCTCGATTACGCGATCGGCATCCCCCGCCTCTCTTCGCTGATCCTCAAGCACGACCTCGACGCGCCGCTCGCCGGGCTCGACACGGTTCCGCGCGAAGACCAGCCGCCGGTGGCGATCGTCTTCTGGAGCTTTCGCATCATGGTCGGCATCGGTCTGGCGATGCTCGGCCTTGGTCTGTGGAGCCTCGTCGCGCGGATGCGCGGGCGGCTCTACGACTGGCCGTGGCTGCACCGGGCGGCTCTGGTGATGGCGCCGTCGGGCTTCGTCGCGGTGATCGCCGGCTGGATCACCACCGAGGTCGGGCGCCAACCGTTCACCGTCTATGGTCTGCTCAGGACCGCCGACAGCGTCAGCCCGCTCGCCGTGCCCGCCGTCGCCGCGTCGCTGATCGCCTTCGTCGTCGTCTATTTCGCGGTCTTCGGGGTCGGCGTCTGGTATATTCTCAGGATCATGTCGTCGCCGCCGCATGCGGGCGAACGCGGCGTCAAACGCACCGAACGCGGTCCAATTCGCAGCGCGGGCATCACCCCTGGTCCGACGCAGAACCCGACCGCGCGCGAGGGTGGAGAGACGCTGATCGATGGCGATGGGGTGGCCGAAAGAGACGGGCCGACGGGGGACGAACGATGAGCGTGAACGTCGATCTCACCACCGTCTGGGCGTTCGTTATCGCTTTCGCCGTCATGATGTACGTCGTCATGGACGGTTTCGACCTCGGCATCGGCATCCTGTTTCCCGCCTTCGCGCCCGGCGAGGAGCGCGACCAGGCGATGAACGCGATCGCGCCCGTGTGGGACGGCAACGAAACCTGGCTGGTACTCGGCGGCGGCGGGCTGATGGCGGCTTTCCCGCTCGCTTATGCGATCATCTTGCCGGCGACCTATCCGCTGATCGTCGCGATGCTGCTCGGCCTCGTGTTTCGCGGCGTCGCGTTCGAATTCCGCTGGCGTGACCCCGGCCATCGCGCAATGTGGGACTTCGCATTCACCGCCGGATCGGTGATCGCGGCGATGGCGCAGGGCATGATCCTCGGCGCGCTTCTGCAGGGTATCGAGGTTGCCGGGCGCGCATATTCGGGCGGCTGGCTCGACTGGCTGACGCCCTATTCGGTCCTCACGGGGATCGGCGTCGTCGCCGGTTATGCGCTGCTCGGCGCGACCTTCCTCGCGATCAAGGTCGGGGGCAAGGCGGAAGACCATGCCTATCGCCTCGCGCGGATCACGGCGTTTGCGACGCTCGCCCTGATGGCGGCCGTCAGCCTCGCGACGCCGTTCCTCGTCGGCCAGTACTGGCAGCGCTGGTTCACCATGCCGAGCTTCCTCTTCGCCAGCCAGGTGCCGCTGCTCGTCGTCATCATTGCGTTCTTCCTGCTGCGCGGCATCGCTAGGCGGCGGACCTATGCTCCCTTCGTCCTCAGCCTCGCGCTGTTCCTGCTCGGCATGATCGGGCTCGGCGTGTCGATGTGGCCGCACGTCATCCCGCAAAGCGTGACGATCTGGGACGCCGCCGCGCCCGAACGCAGCCAGGTCTTTATGCTCGTCGGCGTCGCCATCATCATGCCGATGATCCTCGCCTATACCGGCTGGGCCTATTGGGTGTTCCGCGGCAAGGTCGACGATGCGGGCTATCATTGATTGTGGCTGACCGTTGATGCGGCTCGAACCCAAGCTCGACGGCGGCGACGAGGGCGATGCCCGTCCGTTGTGGCAGCGGCTCGCCTGGCTGGCGCTGATCTGGGCGGCCAGCGTCGCCGTCCTCGGCGTCATCGCCTATGCGCTGCGGCTGTGGATCGCCTGACTTGCCCGGCGCGCGCCGCAGCAACGCCCGCAACGAACGCGATGTAATATCTTTGCTGCAACGTCGTTCGCTCGACCATGACCATGCAACCGCGACGACGATCTTAAACGATTAGCCGTTTGCCGCGCTCTATCGCGAGGATTCGCGCCGCCGCACAGTTGTCGAACCAAAACAACCGCTTCGCGCCTGCCCGAACGCAAGATGAATTTGACAAATCGCCAAGTCATCGTGTTTAAATGTCGGCGATGGGGACAGCGGGATCCCTTGCGGCGGGGGAGGTCACGATGTCGGGTTCTTTGAGGCGGCGGCGGTTGCTGTCCGGTTTCGGAACCTTCGGCGCGGCCATCGCGCTGGCGTGGAGCGGAAACGCGCACGCGCAAAATAGCGACTCTGACTATCCGACCGCCGCGCCCGCTCCGGCGCCTGCGCCGACACCCGCGCCGGCGCCGAAACCGTCGTCGTCGCTAAGCACGCGTCCGCGCGGTTCGACCGGAACCACCGACCCCAATGCGGGACTGACCTTCGGCCGTCCCGCTGCGACCAAGCCCGCGGCAACGACCGTCACCCCGGCGCCAGCTCCGACGCCAGCGCCGACCGCCACCTCCGCCCCGACGCGATCCCCCAATGTGCTCGCGAACCCGACCATCAGCACCGCGCCGCCTGCGGGTTCGGCGGCGACCAGCGCGGCCGGCGCCGCGCCCGGAACACCGGCGGGTGAAGCGGCAAGTGCCGGATCGCCTGTCGCGGTCGCGGACCAGCCGCTCGACCCGAATGCGGCCGAACCGCTGCCACCTGCGGCGGCGACGGGCGGCGAGACTTCGCTCGAGCCTGCCGCTGCGTCGTCGGGCGGTGGCCTGTCATCGTTGATGATCGCGCTGATCGCGGCGGCGGTGGCGGCGCTGGGGGCGGCGCTGCTGACCGCCAAGCTGTTGATGCCGTGGCCGCGGCCGCGATTGAGTTGCGATTACGAAGTGATGCCGGCGGGCGTGGTCGACGGCGCGCTCACGCTGCATGCGCCCGACATCATGGTCAGTGCCGAGGCGGCGCACGATGCGCCCGCGATATTTGGGGACTTTACGATCGAAGGGGAAGAGTGGCGGGATGGCTGAGAGTTTTCGCGTGAGCGTCGTCGATCTCGACGACAAGGATACGGTCGACCAGCTCGGCAGTGCGATCAAGGAGGCGCTGGCCGAACAGGGCAAGGGCAAATGGGTCGGCACCTCGAGCGCCTGGCTCGGCGTCAAGGCGACCGAGGCGATCGACGACGCGATCGGCGGCATCGACCTGTTCGAACTGTTCGGCATGGCCTGGACCAATGCAGCGGCGATCCAGGAGCGCGCCGATCCGGCGAAATACCCGCCCGACAAGCCCAATTACGTCAAGCTGGGCAAGCACACGATCAATTTCGACGTCAGACCCAAGGTGATGGTGTCGGTCGGCCCGTGGTCGAGCCAGCCGATCGAATTCGTCATGGCGCTGTCGGCGGTGATCAACGCGATGGAACTGAAAATCAGGGCGGGGCATATCGAGGCGATCAGCGGCGGCAAATGCGACCTCGGCGTCAGCATGAAGCTGGGCGGCAAGGAGGTCATGAAGCGCAAGACGCTCAAGAGCTTCGAACTCGATGCCGAGCACCGGTTCAAGGAACCGGGACTGAGCATTACCGTACGCAAGGTGCCGGTCGCGAGCTGACGGCGATTTGGGTGGCCCCAAGGGCGAGGGGGGTCAGCGCGCCGCGGCGGCCGCCCTCTGCGCTTCGAGGCCGAGCGCCCGCTGCTGGCTTTCCTCGGCCCCGTCGGCGCCGCTGAACATCGCCTGGACATAATAGCGGCCGGCGGCGGCATAGTCCTTCGCGGCTTCGGCGCACACACCCTGATTATAGGCGATCGAGGGATGTCCGGCGGCGCCCGCGCCGGCAAGCGCGTCGAACTGCGCGCAGGCGGCGCTAAGATCTCTTTGCGTCTGCTTGATCGCGGCCTTGAACGTCTGTTTGGTCGGCTTGTCGAACCCTTTGGTGCTTTCGAGGAAGCGGACCTTGTAAGTCTCGTTATGCGGCGCGGCCAACATGCGGAAATCGTGCGCGGTCGCATCGATCATCGTCCGCACCGCGGTTTCTACTGTCGTCTGCGGCTGGGCGGCGTCGCACCAGGAGATCTCCTCGCGCTTCGGCATGGCCTGCGAAAAGACGATGCCGCTGGTGGCGTTGTCGACGACGCGAATGTCACTCCGCAGCTCGATCACGCGGCGAATGCATTTGTGCTCGACGACCGTCGTGGCGGTGCACTTGCCGCTGGTCCAGGTCGTGCACTTGTCCTCTTTGGTCGTATAGTTGGTTTCGGTCACGCCGGTCGTGACGACGCCGGAGATGATCCCGTCGGGCGCGGCCTGGCCGCCGGCGGTCGCGGCATAGACGGTGAAATGCCCGTCGGCGGCGTTCAGCGCGCGCTCGATCGCGATCGACAGCGCCGGCCCGTCGGTGCCGGTGAACGGCAGCACGCCGACCGAACGAAACGCGCCGATCTTTTCGTTGCCCGCCGGGAAGGTCCCGTTCAGCGTCACCGATTCCGCCTGCGCCGATACGCCAACGACCATCAACGCCGCTCCGATAAGGTATTTCATAAGACCCCCTGACTATCCGGACGCACGGCCGGAATGCCGCGCCTGTATTTCCCCAATGAAAGAAAAACTATTATTGGCGCAGACCCTTGGCAAGTAAAAGTTTTCTGCCCCGCGCGCGTCCCGGCGAAGAGTATATTGACGTGCCTGAGCGACGATGGCCGACCTTCGCGTACGGCGAGTGCGAGCGATTGCATGATCGTGCGAGGGGAGAAAATGGTGGACGCTGTAGGGTTCGAACCTACGACCCGCTGATTAAGAGTCAGCTGCTCTACCAACTGAGCTAAGCGTCCACGCCGTCATCGAGGTGACGGTTCGCCGAGGGGAGAGCGAGGCTTCCCGCGTGGCGAGCGGTGCCGCTATCATGGCGCCATATCCAATGCAACGGCGAAATGACGCGGATGCGAAGAAAGCCGCGCGGCTCAGGCCAATCCGCCCAGTCCGCCGCTCCTGCCGCGATCGCCGTTGCGCTCGATCGCGAGGATGATGCCGACGCAGATCATGATCGTCATCATCGACGAGCCGCCGTACGACATGAACGGCAGCGGGATGCCGACGACGGGGGCAAGCCCCATCACCATCATCAGGTTGATCGCGATGTAGAAGAAGATCGTCATCGTCAGCCCGGCGGCGGTGTAGCGCCCGAACTTGGTCTTGGCGCTGAGCGCGACGCCCGTCGACCAGCGCAGCAACAGGAAGAACAGCGTGAGCAGGACGAGCCCGCCGAGCAGTCCCCATTCCTCCGCCATCGTCGCGAAGACGAAATCGGTCTGGCCTTCGGGCAGATATTCGAGATGGCTCTGCGTCCCGTTGAGGAAGCCCTTGCCGAACAGGCCGCCCGACCCGATCGCGATTTTCGACTGGCTGATATGATAGCCGGCGCCGAGCGGATCGCTCTCGGGATCGAGAAAGATCAGGATGCGCTTCTGCTGATAGTCATGAAGGAACGAAAACAGCACGGGAACCGCGGCCGCCACCGCGGCAAGTCCGCCGATGAAATAGCGCAGCGGCAGCCCGGCGAGGAACATGACGATGATGCCGCTCGCCGCGATCGCCAGCGTCGTGCCGAGATCGGGTTGCAGCAGCACCAGGCCGCAGGGCAGGCCGATCAGCACCAAAGCCGGCCAGATCGCGGCGAAACGACTGGTCTCGCCCGCGGGCAGCCGCGAATAGAAGCTGGCGAGCGCCAGCACGATCGCGATCTTCATCAGTTCGGACGGCTGCAGGTTGAACGCGCCAAGGCTGATCCAGCGCTGGCTGCCGCCCTTCACCTGTCCCAGCAGCTCGACGAACAGCAGCAGCAGCAACGTCCCGACATAGGCGGGAAACGCCATGTCGCGGATGAAATCCTCGCGGAAGCGGGCGATCACCAGCGCCATCACCATGAACAGCGCAAACCGGACGAGGTGCATTCCCGCCCATGGCGACATGCTGCCGCCGGCGGCCGAATAGAGGACGACCCCGGCGAAGCTCGCCAATGCCGTCGTCAGCAGCATGACTTTCCACGGCAGGCGCGCGACGGTGCTGGGAATGACGCTCATTCGCCCGGTCCCAACGCTGTGGCGGGCGGCGGCGGATTGGCCTTGGCCGAGCGGTATCGCGCCATCGCCGACGCCATGCGCTGTTCGACATTGCCGCCCCATTCGGCCTCGAGCGGGAGCAGCACGTCCATCGCCTTTTGCCGGTCGTAGAGAAAGGTCATGACGTCGCGCGCGATCGGATAGGCGGCGCCCGACCCGCCGCCGTGCTCGATCACCACCGATGCCGCGAAGCGCGGATTGTCGAACGGCGCGAAACACACGAACAGGCCGTGGTCGCGATATTTCCACGGCGCGCTGCGCTTGCCGTTGGAAACGCTCAGGCTGACGACCTGCGCGGTACCGGTCTTGCCGGCCATCAGGACCTCGTCGAGCGGCAGCCGCGCGCGTCCCGCGGTGCCGCGGCCGTTGACGACCTCGCTCATCGCGGCGCGGACATAGGCGATATGCTCGTCGGTAAAGCCGAGCGACGGGGCGGGTTTGCGCGATCGGTCCATCAACAGGTGCGGCATCAGCTTGCGGCCCGTCGCCAGCCGCGAAACCATCACCGCGAGTTGCAGGGGATTGGCGAGATAATAGCCCTGGCCGATCGAGGCGTTGACGGTGTCATAGGGCTGCCATTTGCGATCGAATTTCTTTTCCAGCCAGGCGGGGCTGGGGACGGTGCCGAAAAACTGGCTCGACACCGGCAGCGGGAATTCCTGGCCCATGCCGAGC
Source organism: Sphingomonadales bacterium (assembly GCA_009993585.1). Taxonomy (GTDB): domain Bacteria; phylum Pseudomonadota; class Alphaproteobacteria; order Sphingomonadales; family Sphingomonadaceae; genus Flavisphingopyxis. Next base: position 14,033 of record JAACTG010000120.1, on the reverse strand, counting down.
AGCTTGGCATATTCGGCGACCTTGGCGAAGCCGACGGCTTGCGCGAAATGATAGAAATAGCTGTCGCAGCTCTGGTAAATGCCCTTGGCCATGTCGACCTGGCCGTGGTTACCCCAGCAGTGGAAGAACCGGTTGCCGATGCGCCGGCCGCCGCCGCAGACGATCGTCTCGTTCGGCTGCACGCCCGCTTCCATGAACGCCATCGCGTGCATCGGCTTGATCGTCGATCCGGGCGGATAAAGGCCCTTGAGCACCTTGTTACGCAGCGGCACATGGTCGTCGCCCGACAGCAGGTTCCACTCGTCGTGGCTGATCCCGTTCGAGAAGCTGTTGGGATCGAACGAGGGCATCGATGCCATCGCCAATATATCGCCGGTCAGGCAGTCGATGACGACGACCGAGCCCGATTCCTGCCCCAGCCGGCGCGCGGCATAGGTCTGCAGATCGGCATTGAGCGTCAGCTGGAGCGGCCGGCCGGGAACGTCGGTCGTCGTCGTCAGTTCGCGCACGACCTTGCCGCGCGCGGTCACCTCGACGCGCTTGGCGCCCGGCTTGCCGCGCAGCACCTGTTCGAACTGCTTCTCAAGGCCGTCCTTGCCGATCTTGAACCCCGGCGTGATCAGCAGCGGATCGCCCGATTCCTTGAATTCCTCTGCCGAGGCGACGCCGACATAGCCCATCAAATGGCCGACTGCGGCACCCGAGGGATAGTTGCGCGTAAAGCCGCGCAGCGGCGATACGCCGGGCATTTCGGGCAGCCGGACCGAAATTGCGGCATAGGCCGCCTCGCTGATGCCGTCGGCGACCTGGACCGGCTGGAAGCCACCGGTGCGGTCGAGCTCGCCATTGATCCGCTCGATCTCCTCGGGCGGGAGATCGAGGATCGTGCGCAGTTGCGCCAGCGTCGCCTTGCGGTTCTTGAGCCGGTCGGGAATGATATCGACGCGCAGGTCGACACGATTGTCGGCCATCGCCTGGCCGTAACGGTCGATCACCCAGCCGCGCCGCGGCGGCACCGGCGTGATGTTGAGCCGGTTGCTTTCCGACAGCATCTGGTAACGCTCGTTCTCGGCGACCGAGATATAGCCCATGCGCACCGCGAGCAGCGCGCCGATCGTCGCCTGGAGGCCGCCGACGAGCATCGTCCGTCGCGAAAAGCGCATCTGCTGCGTCGCTTCGGTCAGGATCGGGCGGGTGCGGGCGGCGCGGCGCCTCATCGTGTCGGCCTCGTCATCGCTTGAGCCGCCAGCGGTCGAGGGTCGCGACGAAGCGTCCGGCGAGCGGATAGATCAGCAACGACCAGCCCAGTTGCGGCAGGACGACGCGATAGGAAAGGTCGAGGCCGGTCAGCGCGAGCAGGGCGACGCCGCCGAAAACGGCAAAGGCGAGCGCGGCGGCGGCGAGCAGCCAGTCGATCCACTGATCCTGCCACAACAGCCGATAGTCGACGAACTCGAACGCCAGGACGATGATCGTCCACAGGAACATCGCGCTGCCGATCGGCATGCCGCTGAACAGATCGTCCCACAGGCCGAGCGGCAGGCCGATCCAGGCCGACCACAATTCCGGTCGCAGCCGACGCCAGGCGACGAAGGCGATGAGGCCGAGCGGGGGCAGGGCGGGGAAGGTCGCAATCATCGGCAACATCGCCGGCAGCGCCGACAGCAGCATGACGCTGATCACCGGCGTCGCCCGCATCCGCAGGCTCGACGGGCGACCGAAGCTGATCGAACGCGGCGGCACTATTCGTCCCCGTCCCGTTCCCCCTCGGCAGGAGGCAACGCCTTGACGTCGGCGCTGTCGCGAAACGCCCGTTCGACCATCACCGCGCTGACGCGGGCAGGGTGCGCGAGCGGGCGGGCGACAGCCCCGTCCGACTGTTTGGCGACGACGATCGCGACCGGGGTGTTGGGCTGATAGAGGCCGCCGGTGCCCGAGGTGACGAAAATGTCGCCGCGGGTAAAATCGCTGACCCCGGTGTTGAGCGCGCGGATATCGACATTGCCGTCGCCGCGCCCGATCGCAAGCGCGGGCAGGCCGTCGCGCGATCGCCGCACCGGCACGACGTTTTCGGCATCGGTCAGCAGCAGCACGCGCGACACCGTGGGCCCGACGTCGAGGACGCGTCCGATCAATCCCTCGTCGGCGCGGATCGGCATGCCGATCGCGATCCCGCGATTGCGCCCGGCGTCGAGCGTCGCGTAGCGCCGCGCGCTCGATCCGGTCGATCCAAGCAGCCGCGTGACCGCGACGGTTTCGACATTGTCCTTGGCAAGATTGAGCAGTGCCTTGAGCTGGCGGTTCTCCTCGCGGATCGCGCGTGCCTCGAGGAGCTCGCGGCGGGCGGCGGCGAGTTCCTTGCGGAGTGCCTTGTTCTGCGAACCGGCACGCAGATAGGCCGCGGCGGTGTCGTCGATCGAACCGACCGATCCGGTCACATTCTCTCCGCCGCGTGCGACGGGGGCGAAAATCTCCGCCGCGCCCTGGCGCAGCGCGCGAAAGCCCGAGGGGTCGAACCGCGACAGGAGCACCAGCAACAATGCGAGCACGGCGCCGACGACGGCGATGACGTAGCTCGCGAACAGGCCGATCTGCGCCTTGCGGGAATAGCCCGGGCGCCTATGTCGCGGCGGCGCCACGACGCGGGCCTTAAGCGGACATCAGCACGCCGCGGAAGACGGGGTCTTCCAAGGCGCGACCGGTCCCAATCGCCACGCAGGTCAGCGGGTCGTCGGCAACCGAGACCGGCAGGCCGGTCTCGTCGCGCAGCAGTTCGTCGAGCCCGGCGATCAGCGCGCCGCCGCCGGTGAGCACGATGCCCTGGTCGACGATGTCGGCGGCGAGTTCGGGCGCGGTGTTCTCGAGCGCGATGCGCACGCCCTCGATGATCGTGCCGATCGGTTCGGACAGCGCATCTGCGATCTGCGCCTGGTTGATGCTGATTTCCTTGGGCACGCCGTTGACGAGGTCGCGGCCCTTCAGGTTGATCGTCTGGCCGACACCGTCGGCGGGGGCGCGCGCGACGCCGAAATCCTTCTTGATCCGCTCGGCGGTGGTTTCGCCGATCAGCAGGTTGTGATGACGCCGGACATAGCTGACGATCGCCTCGTCCATCTTGTCGCCGCCGGTGCGCACGCTGGTGGTATAAGCGAGGCCGCGCAACGACAGGACGGCGACTTCGGTCGTGCCGCCGCCGATATCGACGACCATCGATCCGATCGGTTCGGTCACCGGCATGTCGGCGCCGATCGCGGCGGCCATCGGTTCCTCGATCAGCCACACCTGCGATGCGCCCGCGTTCGAGGCGGCGTCGCGGATCGCGCGGCGTTCGACGCTGGTCGATCCCGAAGGTACGCAGATCACGATTTCGGGCCAGCTCGGCAGGCGACGCGGGCCGTGGACCTTGTGGATGAAGTGCTTGATCATCTGTTCGGCGACGTCGATGTCGGCGATGACGCCGTCGCGCAGCGGGCGGATCGCCTCGATGCTGTCGGGGGTCTTGCCCATCATCAGCTTGGCGTCGTTGCCGACCGCCTTTACCTTCTTGATGCCGTTGATCGTTTCGACCGCGACGACCGACGGTTCGTTGAGGACGATGCCCTTGCCGCGAACATAGACGACGGTGTTCGCCGTACCGAGATCGATCGCCATATCCTGCGACGAGAATTTGAAAAGTTTGGAAAAGAACATTGCCTGGTAATTCCGCCTGTGCCGTGGGGTATGCAAAGGGCGCAATGGCGCGTCTTGCCCCCGTCATGAACGTTATGCGCGCCTTCCTTAACAGATTGCCACCGCGCTCGCCCGAAAATCTTCAGGGGGGATGAGCCGGATATGCGAGGAAATAGAAAGGTCGCAGGTAGGTTTCGACTGCGCTAAGGCCGGGTCCATGTCAATACGCCGCCTCCCCGAAACGCTCGTTAATCGCATCGCTGCCGGTGAAGTGGTCGAAAGACCGGCCAGCGCGTTGAAGGAGCTCGTTGAAAACGCCATCGACGCGGGCGCGAATCGGATCGATATCGCGCTCGAAAACGGCGGCATCGGCCGCATCGAAGTCGCCGACAACGGATCGGGCATGACGTGCGCCGACATGATGCTGGCGATCGAGCGCCACGCGACCTCGAAACTGCCCGATGACGCGATCGACAATATCGCCACGCTCGGCTTTCGCGGCGAGGCGCTGCCGTCGATCGCAAGCGTATCGCGCTTCACGCTCGAAAGCCGGGTGGCGGCGGGAGCGGGACGGGGGGGCGCCGACGGCTGGCGCCTCGTCATCGACAATGGCGCCCGCGCGGAAGAGGGGCCCGCCGCCTTGCCGCCGGGCACGCGCGTCGTCGTAGAAGCGCTGTTCGCCAAGGTGCCCGCGCGGCGCAAGTTCCTGCGTTCCGAACGCTCCGAATATGCCGCCTGTCTCGACATCGTCAAACGCCTCGCGATGGCGCGCCCCGACATCGCTTTCGCGCTCCACCACGACGGCAAAGCGAAATTGCAGTTGCAAGGCGGGCAAGACCGGCCCCAACGGGTCGCCGCGCTGACGCAGGCGGGCTTTGCCGAGAACAGCATCGTCGTCGATGTCGCGCGCGAAGGCATGGCGCTCGGCGGCGTCGCCGGCCTGCCGACCTTCAACCGCGGCATCGCCGATCACCAGTATCTCTTCGTCAACGGTCGCCCAGTGAAGGACCGGCTGCTCGTCGGCGCGCTGCGCGGCGCCTATGCCGACCTGCTCGCGCGCGATCGCCACCCCGTCGTCGCGCTGTTCCTCGACATCGATCCGGGCCTCGTCGACGTCAACGTCCACCCCGTCAAGACCGAGGTGCGCTTTCGCGAACCCGGCGTCGTGCGCGGCCTGATCGTCGGCGGCCTGCGCCGCGCGCTCGACGAGGCGGGTTTTCGCAGCGTCCAGCGTCCCGCCGCGGGCGCGCTCGGCGCTTGGCGGCAGGAGCCGATGGCGCCGCAACCCTCGCGACCCGGCTTCTTCACCCAGCCCGCCGGCTTCGGCGAGGCGGCGGTGATGGACCGCCGCACCGAATTTGCGCAACACTCCGATCAGCCCAGCCCGCTCGGCCGCGCCGAGGTGGCAAGCGAACCCGTCCCCGTTGCGCGCGACCATCCGCTCGGCGTCGCGCGCGGGCAGGTGGCGAAGACCTATATCGTCGCCGAGGCCGAGGACGGTCTCGTCATCGTCGACCAGCACGCCGCGCACGAACGGCTCGTCCTCGAACGGATGCGGCGCGGGGTGGAGGGGCAGGGTGTCGCGTCGCAGGGGCTGCTGCTGCCCGACGTCGTCGAACTCGACGAGGCCGCGTGCGACCGATTGGAAGCGCGCGCCGAAGAACTCGCCGCCTTCGGGCTCGAGATCGAGCGCTTTGGTGCGTCGGCGATGCTCGTGCGCGCCACGCCGGCGATGCTCGGCCAGGTCGATTGCGCGCGGCTGCTCACCGACCTCGGCGACGAGCTCGGCGCGTACGACGAGGCGCTCAGCCTCAAGGAACGCATCGACCTCGTCGCCGCGACGATGGCCTGCCACGGCTCGGTCCGCGCCGGCCGCGTGCTATCGGTCGCCGAAATGAACGCGCTGCTGCGCGAGATGGAAGTCACCCCCCATTCGGGCCAATGCAACCACGGCCGCCCGACCTGGGTGAAAATGGGCCTCGGCGATGTCGAGAAACTGTTCGGGCGCAAATAGCTGCGTTGGAACAGCTTCGGTATCCGACCGTTTAGGTCGGCATGAGACACGTACTTCTCGCCGCCGCCGCCATCGGCCTTGCCGCCTGCAGCCCCGCTTCCGCGCCGGACGACCAGGCCGACGACAACGCCCAGACGTCCGCCGCCGACACCACCAGCGTGGCTGACCGAAAACCGATGCCCGCCGCGCCCGATCCCGAGGCGGTCGCCGGCGATCGCATCGATCTGCGGCCGCTGACCGCCGCCGATCTTGCCGCCAATCCGCTGGAGGGCGAACTCGGCTGCAGCTTTACTGCCACCGGTGGGTCGGGTCCGCTGCTCGTCGCGATGGGCGTCGTCCAGACGGGCAAGACGATCTTCGGCCTCGTCAAGCCCGGCGACATGGTCGAGCGCGTCGGGGCGGCAGGCGATTTCGGCGATCTGACGCGCGGACTGAGGCTGGGCGGGCGCGGCATCGACGTCACGCTCGACCGCGGTGCAGAGCGCGACGATGCCAGCGAACAGACAATGCACGACGCCACGCTGCGCGTCGATCGCGGCGACGGGTCGCGGCGCGATTATGCGGGCAGCTGGACCTGCGGACCTTAAAGGGAGCGATCGATGAAGACAGCCATTGCGATGGCGACGCTGGCGTTGCTCGCCGGCTGCCAGCCGAGCGAACCGACCGACAATAGCGTGTCAGCCTCGGTCGAAGGCAATCGGCCGATCCCGGTCGAGCCCGATGGCGGTATCGGCGATACGCCGGACGTCGAGCGGCCCGCGCCCGCCGGGCCGTTGTTGCAACCGATCTCCTACGCCGAATTCTCTCCGGTGGTCGCTGCGGGCCTCGGCTGCAGCTTCACCAGCGACGACGATCGCCTGCTGTTCGTCGCCACCGCGCCCGACGACCGCACTGTCCGCGCTCAGGGCGCGGTCAAGTATGGCGGCACCGTCGGCGTCGTCAACGCGACCAAGCCGGGCGGCTATGCCGCCTTGCAACAGGGCGGGATCTTCGCCGGCAGCGACATCACGCTCAACATCGGGCGCGGCGCGGGCGAGGGTGTCCGCGACGGCGACGAATCGACGAAATGGCCGGCGACGCTGACCGTCACCGAACTGTCGGTCGGCGATCGCAGCTATCAGGGATATTGGAGCTGCGGCGCCTGACCTAGGCGCTCGCCGGCTCGCGCCGCTGCATCAGCACCTTGGCGACATAGCTCATCACCGGTTTGTCGTCCTGGTTGAACACCACCGTCTTCGACCGGAAAAACCCCATTTCGGGCCGTCCCGGCCACGGCGCCTTGTCGATGATCTCGGTCTCGACGCGCAACGTGTCGCCGGGGAAGACGGGGCGGATCCATTTGAGGTCGTCGATCCCCGCCGCGCCCAGGCTCTTGGTGTTGGCGACATTATCCATATTGTCGACCAGCATCCGCATCGTCATCGCCGCGGTGTGCCAGCCGCTGCACGACAGCCGCCCGAAATGCGTCGCGGCGGCGGCATCGTCGTCGAGGTGGAACGCCTGCGGGTCGTATTTGCTGGCGAACTCGAGCGCCTCTTCGCGGGTGACGTGATAGCTGCCGAAACAGTTGCGAGTGCCGATTTGCAGGTCTTCGTAATAGGTCATGCCCCGTCCATCCTATCGCCGCGATAAAATGGCAAGGGCTATCGCCGGGGCTTGGCAGCGGTGTCGAAATATGGTCGATCAGCCCGGAACGATCACACCATCGGGGGAAGAGCGAGATGAAAAGGTTTTTTGGAACATTGGCGGGCGCGGTTGCATTGGCGGCGCTTTCGGTCCCGGTCGGCGCGCAGGACGCAAGCGACGCCGACGTCGCGCGCATCGTCGATGAAGGCATGAACCGATCGCAGGTCATGCTGACCGCCGCCCAGATCACCGACCAGATCGGCCCGCGGCTGACCAACTCGCCGGGCATGCGGCGCGGCGAGCAATGGGCGCTCGATCGCTTTGCCGCGATGGGCCTGGCCAATCCGCATCGCGAAGGCTTTGACTTCGGGCGCGGCTGGGAAATCATCTCGTCCGACGTCCGCATGGTCAGCCCGCGACCGATCGAGCTGACCGCGATCCCGATCGCGTGGAGCCCGCCGACCGACGGCACGCTGCAGGCGCCGATCATCGTCGCGCCGATTTCGAAAAAGGAACATTTCGACGCCTATCGCGGCAAGCTGCGCGGCAAGATCGTCCTCATCGACCTGCCCGGAACGGGCGACGAGCCCGACAAGCCCGCCTTTCGCCGCCTGACGGGGGACGAACTGGGCAAGCTCGACCAGTATCGCCAGCCTGATTACGATCCCGACGGCCTCGATCGCCGGCTCGAACGCGTGCGCTATGCCAAGCAACTCGACGAATTCCTCGCCGGCGAAGGCGCACTCGCGGTGGTCAGGAAATCGTATCGCGACGGCAAGCTGCTCCACGGCAGCGGTTATAATTTCCGCGCCGACGACACCATCAGCCTGCCCGCGATCGAGGTCGCGGCCGAGGATTATCGCCGCCTTGCGCGGCTCGCCAAGGTCGGCCCCGCGCCGGTGCTCGCGATCAACAGCAACGTGCGTTTCCATGACGAGGACATGCAGGCCTACAACATCATCGCCGAAATCCCGGGCAGCGATCCCAATGCCGGCTATGTCATGGCCGGCGCGCATTTCGACAGCTGGGCGGCGGGCGACGGCGCGGTCGACAACGGCGCCGGCAGCGCCGCGGTGATCGAGGCGGCCCGACTGATCAAGGCGATGGGCAAACGGCCCAAGCGGACGATCCGCTTCGTCCTGTGGGCGGGCGAGGAACAGGGGCTGCTCGGCAGCCGCGCTTATGTCGTACGCCATCTCGCGACGCGCCAGGGGGCGAGCGGCGAGGGCATGGAATCCTTCTATTCGTGGCCCTACAGCTATCCGATCGTACCCAAGCCGGGGCATGGCGAGCTCAAGGCCTATTTCAACATGGACAATGGCTCGGGCAAGTTCCGCGGCATCTATGCCGAGGGCAACGCGGCCGCCGTGCCGCTGCTGAGGAAATGGCTGTCGCCCTTCGCCAGCATGGACGCCGGCCGCGTCGTCGCCGGCCCGACCGGCGGCACCGACCACGTCTTCATGCAGCAGGTCGGCATTCCCGCCTTCCAGTTCATCCAGGATCCGCTCGATTACGGCGCGCGGCTCCACCACACCAATATCGACACCTTCGACCATATCCAGGCCGACGACATGCGCCAGGCGTCGGTGGTGATGGCGGGCGTGCTGTGGCAGGCGGCGAACGACGACAAGACGCTGCCGCGCCAGCCGCTGCCGAGCCAGCCCGACGCGACCGATCCGTTCAAATACAGCTATCCCGACGAAGACTAGGCTTTATCGGGCCTGATCGGGTCAGCGCCGCACGATCCCCGCCAGCGTCGCCGCATCGCCGTCGCTGGCGAGCGGGGCGACGCCGATCAGGCGCGCGAGCAGCGGATAGACGTCGACATTGTCGAACGGCTGATGCGCGCCTTGCCCGATCGACGGCCCGGCGGCGATGAACAGCGCGCGCATTTCGTCCCACTGATTGTCCCAGCCGTGACTGCCGCCGGCGAGCGGATATTCGGCCGGGCCCGACAGGATGCTCCAGCCGTTTTCGGCAAGGCAGAAGATCGCCGCGACCCGGGCGTGCGTGCCATAGCGAAAGTGCGGCGGAATGTCGGCCTTGCGCCAGCATTGCATGTGCTCGTGCGGTCGGAGGAGCGCGTCGAAAACGCGCTCGTCGGTGCCGACCGCCGGTTCGATCGCGGCGAACGGCCCGGTGTCGACCGCGACATAGGCGGCGCGCTCGATCAGCTCGTCGAGCTGGACGACGCGCTCGGGCGACACCGCCGCCATGCCGTGATCGCTGACGACTACGATATTGGCGGGCCGGTCCATCGCAGCCAGGCCCGCGACCAATCGCCCGATCGCCGCGTCGACGTTCGCGATCGCCGCGTCGAGCTCGGCGCTGCCCGCCGCATGGCGATGGCCTGCCGTATCGACGCTCTCGAAATACAGCGTCACGAAGCGTGGACGGATATCGGCGGGACGACGCATCCAGTCGAGCACGGTGTTGACGCGCTGCAGATTGCCGACATGTTCGTCGTATCGCGCCCAGTCCTGCGGCCGGACGCCGCGAATCGCGACCTCGCTGCCCGGCCAGAACATCGTCGCGGCGCGCACGCCCGCCTTTTCCGCGGTCACCCACAAGGGTTCGACCTGGTCCCACCAGAACGCGTCGAGCGCCTGTCTGGCATCGCCGAGGCTGAACGATTTTCCCGGGCGCATCGGGTCGATCATGTTGTTGCTGACGATGCCGCTATGGTCGGGAATCCGCCCGGTGATCATCGCGGTGTGATTGGGAAAGGTCTTGGTCGGGAAACTCGGTCGCATTTCGGCGATCGTCCCGCGCGCGGCGAGCGCGTCGAGATGGGGCGTGTTGCCGCTGCCCAGGTAATCGGGGCGAAAGCCGTCGATCGAGATCAGGATCGTCGGCACCGCCGGCTGCTGCGCGAGCGCGCTCTGGCTGGTGAGGGCGGCGAGCAGGGCGAGCACGAGCGGGACGAATCGGGTCATGACCCCTGACTAGCCCGCTCGTGCGACTTATCAATGACCCAGGCTGAGTTTCGCGAACAGCGTGTATCCGATCGGGCTGTCGCCGTAGAACGGATCGAGCGCGGCCGGCTTGGCGAAGGCGCTGACCGTGCCGCCGAGCGCGAGGCCGAGCGGTCCGCCCAGCGACACGCGATAGGCATAGCCGGCCTGGAATTTCGACACGCGAAACGCGGTGTCGTGCAGCGGGCTCGCCGGATCGGGAAACAGTTCGGCATTCTTCACGTTCTCGGCCCGGCCGAACACTGTGTGATGCGCGTCGATGTCCCAACTCGCCTCGGCCAGCCAAGCCGTGAAATCGCCTTCGCCGAAGATGTGCTTGTTGCTGAACGCGGCCATCGCCGACAGTCCCTTGCCATCGGCATAGTTCACGCTCGCAGTGGTGCGAGCCTCGTCGTCGCCGGGATGCGATGCTTCGGGCGAGTCGATCCGCGCATGGCTGACCTGAGCCGCCCAGGCGGGTGTCGGCGTCCAGGTCGCGCGCAGCGCATAGCTGTCGAGCTTCGGCGTTTCGATATTCCAGCGATATTCGTCGGGTTCGCGGCCGCGAAACGCCGATGCCTCGACCTGAAACCGCGGCGATGAAAAGCCGGTGGTGACGACGCCGTAAGTGATATGCGTCGCATCGAACCAGTGATGCGTGTTCGGCGCCTCGGGATTATAGGTCGCGCTGCCGCGGTGCATGAACGCGCTCGGCCCGATCGCCGGCTCGCCCACCGGGCCGCCATAGACGAAGATCGATGCGCCCTCGCCGACATCGACGTCGACACGGGCGGCCAACTCCATGAACAGGTCGTGCGGATGCTGGCGGTCGACCAGGGGGACGCCATAGGCGACCTCGCCAGTGGCGAACAGATTGGGATAGCCGTCATGGCGCATCAGCGGCTCGAGGCTGAGCATCGATTTCGCCTCGATCCGGCCCCAGGACGTCGTCTTGCTCGCGGTCAGCATCGCCATCGACTGGACGTAGAGCTTGTCGTCGCCGCGCGGACCGCTCTGGTCGGTGTAAACGCCCCAGGCATAGCCGTGTGCCATCGCCATCCAGCCGCCGCCGACGTCGACATGAAGCCCCTGCATGCCGCCCTCGTTCCCCGGCAGGCGCGATGTGCCCGAGCCCGCAGCGGGGCCCTCGGTCGCCATCGCCGCATCGCCGGCCTTATGGTCCATGCCCGGCATGTCGCCCCTATCGCCATGGTCCATCTGACCGTGATCCATCGGGCGATGATCGATCGCCATGCCGTCGCCGGCCGGAGCGGGGATTGCGGACGGGGCAGGAGTTGGCGCAGGAGTTGGCGCAGGCGCAGGCGAAGGCGCAGGAGTTGGCATCGAATGGCCGCCATGATCCTGCGCCAGCGCGGGAGTCGACAGCAGCAGCGCAGCGCCGATCGCGCTGCCCGAAAGCAAAATCTTCATGTCATCTATCCTGAAATATGAGGTTGAACCCGGGACTGGAGGGTTCAGTTCCGCGGCGGTGGCGGATCGAGCGCGATCGCGATCGCGGGCAGGACGCCGACTCGAGGACTGGTGTGGAGGGCGGGCAGATCCGCCGTCGCCCTGACCAGCGCGCCTGCCTGACCGGGCAGCGAACAGCCGAGGCAGGTGTGCGCCTCCGTCGTGGCATCGCGATGATGCGGCGGTGCCTTGCCCGCCATCGTCATCGGCGCGTCGACGGTCGGATCCTGGCACGCCGAGGCCGCTGCCGACAGCGGCATCGACGCGGCGACCAGCGCCAGACACAGCAGCAACCAGCGGATCATGTCGCCGCCATCCAGATCGCCATCGCCACCATCATCAGGTTTTCGGTCAGCGAAACGAAGCCCAGCGGCACATTGCTCGATCCGCCGACGCACGCGCATTTCAGCTCGCGCCGCTCGATATAGACCGCCTTGAACACGCTGATCGCGCCGATCGTGCCGATCGCCAGGGCGACGGGTATCGACAGCCAGTCGAGCCAGTGAGCGGTCATCAGCACGCCCGCCAGCCCCTCGGCGAACGGATAGATGCTCGCATAGGGCACCCAGCGCCGCGCGAGCAGGTCGTAATTGAGGAACATCGTCGAAAATTTGGCGACGTCCTGCAACTTCAACAGCGCCAGCACGCACATGCTGATCGAAACGAACCATTCGCCCGCCATGATCGTCAGCGGATTGCCGTAGACCGCATGACTGACCGCCAGCGCGATCAGCGCGGTCATCGCGAACAGCGCGATGACCGGCGTGTAGCTGGTCGCGCCGGGCTCGGCGACCTTCAGCCCGAAATGGCGGCGCAGGTCGTCATGGCCGCCGATGCGCTCGCCGTCGATAAAGCTTTGCGGCGTCGTTTCGACATCGTGCTTGGCCTTGAACGCGTCGGTCTGCTCGCGCGTTTCGAGCCAGCGATCGTCGACGGCATAGCCGCGGCTTTCGAGCAAGTGCTTCGATTTGAGGCCATAGGGACAGATATGGCCGGGCATGACCATGCGATAAAGCGTTGCTGTCCTTGCTGCGGCGGTCTTGGCTTCGTCTATCATTGCGCCCATATAGCGTCTGTACCAAGGTACGGAGTCAAGCCATGCCGACGCTTACCATTTCGCAGCTCGCCGCCAGCGCTCAGGTCGGCGTCGAGACGGTCCGCTTCTACCAGCGCCGGAAACTGCTGCGCGCGCCCGATGCGACCGAAAAGGCGCGCGGCATCCGCCATTACGACCGCCGCGACGTCGATCGCCTGCAATTTATCCGCAGCGCCAAGCTGGCCGGCTTCACGCTCGCCGAGATCGGCGAACTGCTCACGCTCGATGCCGGCAGCGATCGCGCCCGCGCGCGCGTCATGGCGGCCGAACGCATCGCCGACATCGACCGTCAGATCGCCGCGCTGACGAGGGCGCGCGCCTCGCTCGCGCGGCTGGCGAACGAATGCGCGCGCGACGAGGCGGGGCCGTGCCCGATCATCGCCTCATTCCAGCAAGGCTAGCGGGCGGGGCGGGGTTTGGGTCCGGCGATGCCGGTACGCTAGTCGGCCTGCGCCGGCGGCGTATCGCTGGCGCGAGAAGGCGGCAGGTCGGGTGCCCCCGTGGGCGTGGGGTTGGCTTCGAGCCGCGCGATCATCGCTTCCATCTCGGCAATTTCGCGCACCTGCGCATCAATGATGCCGTCGGCGAGCTTGCGAACCTCGGGATCCTTGATGTGCGCGCGTTCGCTGGTCATGATCGCGATCGAGTGATGCGGGATCATCGCGCGCATATAGGCGACGTCGTCGACCGTTTCCTGGCTGCGGACGAGCCACAGCGTGATCGCGAAAACCGCGACGCCGCCCAGGACGATGGCGATGTTGTTGGCGCGGCTCTTGTACATGCCCCACATGAAGGCGATCATCACGATCGCCATCACCGCGCCCATCAGCAGCGCCATCCACATCCGCGTCTGGCTGAAGAAGACATGGCTGGCGGCGTAGGTGTTGAGGTACATCAGCGCGAACATGATCACCGTCGAGGCGGCGATCATCGCGGCAAAGCGACGATAATTCATAAGCGATCTCCCTGTGACGAGGGAAATCTAGCCTCCGTACCATGGTCCGGAGTCAAGCCCGCGGACGGCCGTCAGACGTTGAACTTGAAGTGCAACACATCGCCGTCCTTGACGACATATTCCTTGCCTTCCTGGCGCAGCTTGCCCGCGTCGCGCGCGGGCCCCTCGCCGCCGAGCGTGATGTAATCGTCATAGGCGATCGTTTCGGCGCGGATGAAGCCGCGTTCGAAGTCCGAATGGATCTCGCCC
>JAACTG010000138.1:6588-10622 GCA_009993585.1 Sphingomonadales bacterium | reverse complement strand
CGCAGCGCACTGCCGCACCCGCCACCCGCCCGATCAGCGTCGAACGCGTCCCGGTCCAGCCGGCGACGCCCGTCGCGCAGCAATTCGCCAAGGTCACCGACCCCGGTTTCGAACGACCGTCGCCGCAACTGGTCGCGCGGATCGACGAATTGTGGCGCAGCTTTCCCGGCAAGACCGGCATCGCGGTGCGCCGCATCGACGGCAACTGGGCCTATGCCAAGCGCGGCGACGAATTGTTCCCGCAGCAGAGCGTGTCGAAACTATGGGTGACGATGACCGTGCTCGACCAGGTCGATGCCGGACGCCTGTCGCTGAACCAGCGCGTCGAAATCGGGCCCGAAAATCTCACCGTGTTCCACCAGCCGATCGCCGCGCGCGTCGCGCGCGAAGGCACCGTCGTCGAGACCGTCGGCAGCCTGATCGACCAGGCGATCACGCACAGCGACAACACCGCCAACGATTCGCTGCTGCGCACCGCCGGCGGGCCAGAGGCAGTGCGCGCCTTCGTCGCCAAGAACGATCTCGGCGCGATCCGCTTCGGCCCGGGCGAACGCCTGCTCCAGGCGGGCATCGCCGGGATGAACTGGAGCCAGGCCTATTCGCAGGGCCGCACCTTTTATGCCGAGCGCGCCAAGGTGCCCGATTTCATCCGCAAGAAGGCGCTCGAATCCTATGTCGCCGACCCGATCGACGGGGCGAGCCCGATGGCGATCGTCGATGCGCTGGCGAAACTCGAACGGCGCGAACTGCTCGGCCGCGACACCACCCGGCTGCTGCTCGAGACCATGTCGCGCACGAAGTCGGGGCCGCAGCGGCTCAAGGGCGGCGTGCCGCCGGGCTGGCGCATCGGGCACAAGACCGGCACCGGCCAGGTGTTCGGCGCGACCGCGACGGGGTACAACGACATCGGCATCCTCACCGCGCCCGACGGCACCCGCTATGCGATCGCGGTGATGCTCGCCGAAACGACCGCGGGCATCCCCGAACGCATGCGGCTGATGCAGAACGTCGTGCGCGCGGTGGCGGATTATCACGGGCGGTGACGGGTTTGGCGCGGCGCGCTGATTTTCGCTGCAGCGCTTATGGACCCTGAAACGAGTTCAGGGTGACGAATTTGGAGGGGAAAGCACAATTTCTCGTCATGCTGAACTTGTTTCAGCATCCATAGGCTCTAGCGTTATCGGGTCATGCAACGGTCCGAATTCCAGCCCTGCGTCTACATCTTGGCTAGCGCAAAATACGGTGCGCTCTACATTGGCGTGACATCCGATTTGATGCAGCGGCTCTATGAGCATCGCAGTGGTTCTGTTGCCGGCTTCACCAAACGCCACAACGTCAAGAAACTGATGCGGTTCGAACAGTTTGGCACCATGGAACTCGCGATCGCGCGTGAAAAGCAGCTCAAGCGATGGCATCGCGACTGGAAGACCAATCTCATCGAACAGGACAATCCGGGCTGGGTCGATCTGGCGGTGGGGTTGGGTTTTGATCCAGTCTGACTCTGGCGCTTATGGACCCTGAAACAAGTTCAGGGTGACGAAGAGGAGGTGGTGGTATCTCGCCTAGCCGCTTACGGGCTGCTATCGCCGCCCAATGTCGCAGAATCACCTCTATCTCGTCGACGGATCGTCGTACATCTTTCGCGCCTATCACCGGCTGCCGCCGCTGACCAACCAGCATGGCGAGCCGGTCGGCGCGGTCTATGGCTATACGACGATGCTGTGGAAGCTGGTCGATGCGCTCGACAAGGCCGACGGGCCGAGCCACCTTGCAGTGATCCTCGACAAGGACGGCAAGAGCTTCCGCAACGAGATCTACGCGCAGTACAAGGCGCACCGGCCCGATCCTCCCGAGGACCTCGTCCCGCAATTCCCGATGATCCGCGACGCGACGCGCGCCTTTTCGCTGCCGTGCATCGAGGAGGCGGGCTTCGAGGCCGACGACATCATCGCCTGCTATACCAAGGCGGCGGTGCGCGAAGGCTGGAAGGTCACGATCGTCAGTTCGGACAAGGACCTGATGCAGCTGATCGAGCCGGGCGTCGACATGCTCGACACGATGAAGAACGTTCGCATGGGGCGCGAGCACGTCCTCGAAAAGTTCGGCGTGCCGCCCGAGCTGGTCGGCGATGCGCTCGCGCTGATGGGCGACGCGTCGGACAATATCCCCGGCGTTCCCGGGATCGGCCCGAAAACCGCGACCAAGCTCTTGCAGGAATATGGCGATCTCGAAAGCGTCCTTGGCGCCGCGCCCGAGATGAAGAAATCGGCGATGCGCGATCGCTTGATCGAACATGCCGAAATGGCGCGCCTGTCGCGCGTGCTGGTCGAACTCGACTGCTCGGTGGCGCTGCCGATCCCGCTCGACGACATGGCGCTCGACGGCATTCCCGAGGAACCGCTGCGCGCCTTTCTCGACTATCACGGTTTCAAGTCGCTGCTGCTCAAGCTCGGCGGGCCGCTGTCGGCGGGCAACAGCGCGGGCAGCCGCGATTTCGCCGCCGCGATCGCGGGCGACGGCAATGCGCCGGCGGCGGCGGCCACGCAAAAGCCGAAGGCGGCGACGCTGACCGCGGTGCCGTTCGACCGTTCGAGCTATGAAACCGTCACCACCGTCGAGGCGCTCGACGCCTGGATCGCCGAGGCGACGCGGCTGCGCGCGGTCGCGATCGATACCGAGACCGATTGCCTAGACTGCATCACCGGGCGGCTCGTCGGCGTCAGCCTCGCCACCGCGCCAGGGCGGGCGTGCTACATCCCCGTCGGCCACGGCGGCAGCGACCTGCTCAGCGAAACGCCGGTGCAGATTCCGCTCGCGACGGTGACCGCGAGGCTCGACAAGCTGCTGCTCGACGAGAGCGTGCGCAAGATCGGCCACAATATCAAATACGACATGGCGGTGCTGGCGCAGCACGGCCTGGAATTCCGCAATTTCGACGACAGCATCGCGATGAGCTTCGCGCTCGACGGCGGCGTCCACGGCCACGGCATGGACGAGCTCGCCAAGCTCCACCTCGACCATCAGTGCATCGCCTTCAAGGAGGTCTGCGGGACCGGCAAGAGCCAGATCAGCTTTGCCGAGGTCCAGCTCGACCGCGCGACCGAATATGCCGCCGAGGATGCCGACGTCACCTTCCGCCTGTGGCAGCTGCTGTCGCTCAGGCTCGCGCCCGAGGGCGGCACGCGCGTCTACCAGATGGTCGATCGCCCGCTGATCGCCGCCTTGATGCGGATGGAGCGCCGCGGGATCACCGTCGACAAGGTCGAACTGGCGCGCCTGTCGAAGGATTTCGAGGAAGAGATCGCCAAGCTAGAGACCGCGATCCACGCCGCCGCGGGGCAGGAATTCACCATCGGCAGCCCCAAGCAGCTCGGCGACATCCTGTTCGACAAGCTTGGCCTCAAGGGCGGACGCAAGGGCAAGTCGGGGGTCTGGTCGACCGACATCAACGAGCTCGAACGATTGAAGAAGGACGGCGTGCCGATCGCGCAGATGCTGGTCGACTGGCGCCAGCTGTCAAAACTCAAATCGACGTACACCGACGCGTTGCAGGAACAGATCAACGCCAAGACCGGGCGCGTCCACACCAGTTACTCGATGACCGGCGCGCAGACCGGGCGCCTATCGTCGACCGACCCCAATCTGCAGAACATTCCGATCCGCACCGAGATGGGGCGGCAGATCCGCCATGCCTTCGTCGCCGGGCCGGGCAACATCATCCTCGCCGCCGACTATTCGCAGATCGAGCTGCGCCTCGCCGCGCACATGGCCGACGTCCCAGAACTGCGCGAGGCGTTCGCGCGCGGCGACGACATCCACGCCGCCACCGCGATGGAGCTGTTCGGCGAGGTCAACCGCGACACGCGCGGCAAGGCCAAGACGATCAATTTCGCGATCCTCTACGGCATTTCACGCTGGGGCCTGGCGGGACGGCTCGAGATCAGCCCCGACGAGGCGCAGGCGATGATTTCGAAATATTTCGAACGCTTTCCCGGGATCAGCAACTATATCTCCGAAACGCTCGAATTCGCGCG
>JAACTG010000138.1:0-6568 GCA_009993585.1 Sphingomonadales bacterium | reverse complement strand
CGCTGTTCGGCCGCAAGACGCATTTCCCGCGGATCAAGGCGCCCAATCAGGCCGAACGCCAGGGCAGCGAGCGCGCCGCGATCAACGCGCCGATCCAGGGCACCAGCGCCGACATCATCAAGCGCGCGATGGCGCGGATGGAGCCGGCACTCGCCGAGGCGGGGCTCGACGACGTCCGGATGCTGCTCCAGGTTCACGACGAGCTGGTGTTCGAACTGCCCGAAGGCGAGGTCGCCGCCGCGCGCCCGATCATCGAGCGCGTGATGGCCGAAGCGGCGGCGCCGGCGGTGAAGCTGAGCGTTCCGCTGGGAATCGAGATCGGCACCGGCAAGAGCTGGGGCGCGGCGCATTGATGCGTCTTTTCTGACTTCCGTCAGACCCGGTACCGTAGCGACAGCTTGGCTGTCGCGGCTCAACGCAATAATACCCCCCTAATCGCGTTCGGCCTGCGCGACCGCGTCGGAGGCCCTGAGCGCCGACAGGATCCGCATCAGGTGATGGATGTCGTCGACCTCGACGTCGATCATGAAGGTGTGAAAATCGCCCTCGCGGTTGGTCAGGCGCAGGTTGAGGATGTTGGCGCGGTTGAGCGCGAAGACGCTCGATACCTCGGCGAGCATGCCGGGTTCGTTGCGCATCACGACGGTGAGCCGCGCGGTGCCGCCCTCGCTGTCTTCGGACCAGCTCAGGTCGACCCAGTCGGCGTCCTCGCCGTTGGCGAGCACGTCGCAGTCGATCGCATGGACCTCGATCCGCTCGCCCTCGCGGCGCAGCCCGACGATGCGGTCGCCGGGCAGCGGATGGCAGCATTCGGCCAGGCCGAAGGCGACGCCCGCGCTCAATCCCTTGATCGAGATCGCCGAGCCGCGCCGCGACGGGCGTTTGGCAACCGATTTTTCCTTGAGGATGCCGGGCACGAGCGCTTCCATGACCTGCTCGTCGGTAAGCGCATGCTTGCCGATGGCGTAATGCAGTGCGTCGGCATCGGCCATCTTCAGCCGTTCGCGCGCCGCCGCCTCCGCCTTCTTGCCGATCCGCGCGGGGATGCGGTCGAGGATATCCTCGTACAGCTTGCGCCCGATCGCGGTGACCTCGTCACGTTCCTTGTGGCGGATATGGCGGCGGACCGCCGAGCGCGCCTTGCCAGTGACGACGAAGCTGAGCCAGCCCGCCTGCGGCACCTGTTTCTCCGACGACAGGATCTCGACGATGTCGCCATTCTGCAGCAACGTCCGCAGCGGCGCGATGCGGCCGTTGACCTTGGCCCCGACCGCCTGATCGCCGAGATCGGTATGGACGTCATAGGCGAAATCGACCGGCGTCGCGCCCTTGGGCATCTGGTGCAATGCGCCCTTGGGGGTGAAGGCGAAGATGCGATCCTGGTACATCGCCATGCGGGTGTGTTCGAGCAGCTCGTCGGCATCCTGCGTCTGGTCGAGGATTTCCATCAGGTCGCGGATCCAGCTCGCCTGGCCGTCGGGCTTGTCGCCCTGTTTGTACGCCCAGTGCGCGGCGAGGCCGTATTCGCTCTTGCGGTGCATGTCGGTGTCGCGAATCTGGATTTCGATGCGCATGTTCTCGCGCGTGATGACGGTGGTGTGGAGCGATCGATAGCCGTTGCGCTTGGGCGTCGAGATATAGTCCTTGAAGCGCCCGGGGACCATTTTCCAGTGACGATGGAGCACGCCCATCGCGCGATAGCAGTCGTCGGCATTGTCGGTGATGACGCGAAAGGCGATGATGTCGGTCAGCTGCTCGAACGCGACATGGCGTTCCTGCATCTTCTTCCAGATCGAATAGGGATGTTTCTCGCGCCCCGACACCTCGGCCTCGACGCCGCCTTCGGCAAGCACCTTGCGGATCGCCTTGGCGATTTTCTCGACCTTTTTCTCGCCGCCTTCGGACAGTTTCCTGAGCCGGTCGCAGATCGTCTCATAGGCGTCGGGCTCGAGCTCCTTGAACGCGAGCAGCTGCATCTCGCGCATGAATTCGTACATGCCGATCCGCTCGGCGAGCGGGGCGTAGATATCCATCGTCTCGCGCGCGATCCGCCGCCGCTTGGCCTCGTTGGCGATGAAATGCAGCGTGCGCATGTTGTGCAGGCGATCGGCGAGCTTGACGAGCAGCACGCGGATGTCGTCGGACATCGCGAGGAGGAACTTGCGCAGGTTCTCGGCGGCCTTTTCGCTGTCGGTCTCGGCCGAGATTTCCTGCGCCTCGATCGCCGACAGCTTGGTCACGCCGTCGACCAGCCGCGCGACCTCGGCGCCGAAATTGTCCTCGATCTCCTGCGCCGTGGCGATCGTGTCCTCGAGCGTGTCGTGGAGCAATGCGGTGACGACGCTTTCGGTGTCGAGCTTCAACTCGGTGAGAATGCCCGCAACCTCGACCGGATGGCTGAAATAGGGGTCGCCGCTCGCGCGTTTCTGGCTGCCGTGCTTCTGCACGGTAAAGACATAGGCGCGGTTGATCATCGCCTCATCGGCTTGCGGGTCGTATTCCTTGACCTTTTCGACGAGTTCGTACTGGCGCAGCATGATATGACTGTGGGGCTTCGACCCGGCATTGCAACCGGTTATTTACACCGCTGAAGGTGCAGGGGCGCGGTCAGGCGACGATTTCCTCGCCCTTGGCGGCTTCCTGCGCCTGGCGCGTCCACATTTCGGCATAGAGGCCGCCGCGCGCGAGCAGCGCCTGGTGGCTGCCGGTTTCGATGATGCGGCCCTGGTCGAGGACGAGGATCTGGTCGGCATCGACGATCGTCGAGAGCCGGTGCGCGATGGTGATCGTCGTGCGCGCCCGCGCCACTTCGCCGAGCGTCGCGAGGATGCCCGCCTCGGTCCGCGAATCGAGCGCGCTGGTCGCCTCGTCGAGGATCACGATCGGCGGGTCCTTTAGCAAGGTACGCGCGATCGCGACGCGCTGTTTCTCGCCGCCCGACAGCTTGAGCCCGCGCTCGCCGACCTCGGTGTCCATGCCCGCGGGCAGGCTGGCGATGAAGCGCGCGATCGCCGCGCCTTCGGCCGCCGCCTCGACCGCGTCTTCGCCGGCGCCCTCGCGACCGTAAGCGATGTTGTAGCCGATCGTATCGTTGAACAGGACGGTGTCCTGCGGGACGATGCCGATGTTCGCGCGCAGGCTGTCCTGCGTTACTTTCGCAATATCCTGCCCGTCGATGAGGATGCGGCCCGCCTGCGGATCGTAGAAGCGGAACAACAGCCGCGCGATCGTCGACTTGCCCGATCCCGACGGCCCGACGATGGCGAGCGTCGACCCCGCCGGCACCTCGAACGAGACGTCGTCGAGGATGACGCGGTCGTCGTCATAGCCGAAGCGAACATGGTCAAAGCGGATCGCGCCCGTACGTACGTCGAGCGGCGCGGCATCGGGCGCATCGGCGATTTCGGGCGCGCGATCGGTCAGCGCGAACATCGCGTCCATGTCGATCACGCCCTGGCGGATCATGCGATAGACCATGCCGAGCAGGTCGAGCGGGCGGAACAGCTGCGCGAGCAGCGTATTGACGAGGACGACGTCGCCGACCGCGAAGATGCCGCGGCTCCAGCCCCAGACGGTGAAGCCCATCGCGCCCGCCATCATCGCGTTGGTGATCAGCGACTGGCCGATATTGAGGATCGAGAGCGAATTTTCCGATTTGACCGCGGCATCGGCATAGCGCTGCGCGGTCGCGCCATAGCGGTCGATCTCGCGCCGTTCGGCGTTGAAATATTTGACCGTCTCGTAATTGAGCAGGCTGTCGACCGAGCGCGACACGGTGAGCGTGTCGAGGTCGTTCATCTCGGCGCGCAGCGCGTTGCGCCAATCGGTGACGCGGCGCGTGAAGGCGATATAGACGATCACCATGACGATCGTCGCGAGCGCCAGCCAGATGCTGAACTTGAGCCAGAAGATCACCAGCACCGCGGTCAGCTCGATCGCCGTCGGCGCGATGTTGAACAGCATGAAATAGAGCATCGTGTCGATGCTCTTGGTGCCGCGTTCGATGACCTTGGTGACCTCTCCGGTGCGCCGCGCGAGATGGAAGCGCAGGCTCAGCGCATGGAGATGCGCGAACACCGCCGAGGCGAGATGGCGCGTCGCCTGCTGGCCGACGCGTTCGAACACGACATTGCGCAGATTGTCGAACAGGACGCCGGCGAAGCGCGCGCCGGCATAAGCGACGACGAGCGCGATCGCGATCGTGACGGCGGGTTCGAGCCCTGGCTGCATGCGGTCGACCGCCGCGCCGTAGACGAAACCCATCGACAGCTGGACGCCCTTCGACAGCAGCACGAGCAGCCCGGCGACGACGATGCGCAGCCGCTGGCCCGGCGCGTCGGCGGGCCACAGATAGGGCAGGAAGCGTTTGAGCGTCGGCCAGAGCGGCGCCTCGGCGCGGCTGTTGAGGCTGGCGCCCGCGTTATGGCGACTGGACATGGGGCCCTATCTAGGGCGGCGGTCGACCGATTGCACGGGGGCGCCGGCCGAATGACGGGATTATCGCTCGCCAGGGACCGGGAATCGGCGCGAGACGGGCACGTAGCTGCGCGCGAGCGCCAGGTCGCCCGCCTGGATGAGGATGCGCCGCACGGTGGCCAGCGCCGCTTCGTCGATCGGATCGGCGGCACGCTGCGGCGGCGTCTCGCGGGCCAGGCCGAGCGCGCCGGCGCGCGAACTTGCGTAAGTCGGTTTCATCTCAGTCCTTTCCCGGTCGTTCCCGCAAAAGGAGAGCGACCGCATTCCCCGAGGTCACCAGGTAAAACGCGCGCTTCGTCCCAGAGTTTCATAAAAGTCAGGCGCTTGGCAATGGACGGTTAACCATGGTCGGCGCTCGCCGATCGCCTCGACGCGTCCGCGACCGGCGCCGCGGCGATCGCCATCCCGGCGATTGCGGCGCGGCGGATTGAACGCTAGAGCGCGGACGACGCGAGACGACACGCATCGGTCACTGGGGAACGAACCGCATGGGCATGGGCGATCAGGGCAAAACGGCCGCTCCGCCGGCAGGCGATCCGCGGGTCGGCATCGTCATGGGCAGCCGCTCCGACTGGCCGACGATGCGCTGCGCCGCCGACCTGCTCGCCGAACTCGGCATTGCGCACGAAGCCAGGGTGATCTCGGCGCACCGCACCCCCGATCGCATGGCGGATTACGCCAAGGGCGCGGCGACCCGCGGCCTGCGCGTCATCATCGCCGGCGCGGGCGGCGCCGCGCATCTGCCCGGCATGGTCGCGGCGATGACCTGGCTGCCGGTGCTCGGCGTGCCGGTGCAGTCGCAGGCGCTGTCGGGCATGGACAGCCTGCTGAGCATCGTCCAGATGCCCGCCGGCGTGCCCGTCGGGACGCTGGCGATCGGCGAGCCGGGGGCGAAGAACGCCGCGCTGCTCGCCGCCGCGATCCTCGCCGGGACCGACGACGCGCTTGCCGCGCGGCTCCAGGACTGGCGCGCGGCGCAGACCGACGCCGTGGCCGATACGCCCGAATGACGACGCCCGAATGAAAACGATCGCGCCGGGTTCGACAATCGGCATATTGGGCGGCGGCCAGCTCGGCCGGATGCTCGGCGTGGCGGCGGCGCAGCTCGGCTATCGCGTCCATGTGTTCGCCCCGGCCCCCGGCCCTGCCTGCGATATCGCGTCGAGTTTCACCCGCGCCGACTATGACGACGCCGAAGCGCTGGCGCGCTTTGCCGCCGATGTCGACATCGTCACGCTCGAGTTCGAGAATGTCCCCGTCGCCAGCGTCGAATCGATCGCGGCGACCTGCCCCGTCCTCCCCGGTGCCAGGGCGCTCGCGGTCGCGCAGGACCGGCTTGCCGAGAAGCGCTTCGCCCGCTCGCTCGGCATCGCCACCGCGCCCTTCGCCGAGATTGCGGGACCTGGGGATTTCGCCGCCGCGCTCGCCGCGACGGGGGCCCCGGCGATCCTCAAGACCAACCGCATGGGCTATGACGGCAAGGGCCAGGCGCGGATCGCCGATCCCGCTGATCTCGCCGCGGCTTGGGATCGCGTCGGCGGCGTCCCCTGCGTGCTCGAGGGGTTCGTCGACTTCGCGGCCGAATATTCGGTCATCCTCGCGCGCGGAAGCGATGGCGGCTGCGCTTTCTGGGACAGTCCGCACAACGTCCATGTGAACGGCATCCTCGCGCAATCGACCCTGCCGGCCCCGGCGATCGTCGCGGCGCAGCAGGGCGCGGCGCGCCGCGCGGCGCAGGCGATCGCCGAGGCAATCGATTATGTCGGCGTGCTGGCGTGCGAATTCTTCGCCGGCGCCGACGGGCCGGTGTTCAACGAAATGGCGCCGCGCGTGCACAATAGCGGCCACTGGACGATCGAGGGCGCGGTCACCAGCCAGTTCGAAAACCATGTCCGCGCGATTTGCGGCCTGCCGCTGGGGTCGACCGCGCCGACCGGCGCGGGGGTCGCGATGAAGAACCTGATCGGCGAGGATGCGAACCGCTGGGCCGAACTGCTAGCCGACCCCGACTGCCACCTCCACCTCTATGGCAAGGACGATGCACGCAAGGGCCGCAAGATGGGCCATGCAACGTGGGTAATCCCGCCGGGCA
>JAACTG010000137.1 GCA_009993585.1 Sphingomonadales bacterium | reverse complement strand
CGCGGCTGGTTCCAGTCGAGCCTGCTCGAAAGCTGCGGCACGCGCGGGCGCGCGCCCTACGACGCCGTCCTGACGCACGGTTTCGCGCTCGACGGGACGGGGCGCAAGATGTCGAAATCGACCGGCAACGTCGTCGATCCCTTGAAGATCATGGACCAGTCGGGCGCCGACATCCTGCGCCTGTGGGTCGCGAGCACCGACTATTTCGACGACGTGAAGGTCGGCAACGAAGTGCTCAGCGGCGCCAGCGACATGTACCGCAAGCTGCGCAACACCTTTCGCTACCTGCTAGGCGCCTTGTCCGATTTCGACGAGGACGAGCGCGTCGCGCCGGCAGAAATGCCCGAGCTCGAACGCTATATCCTCCATCGCCTCGCCGAGGTCGATGCCGAGATCCGCGCCGCCACCGACGCCTTCCAGTTCAGCCGCTATCTGCGCGCGCTGACCAATTTCGCCGCCGACGACCTGAGCGCGTTCCTGTTCGATATCCGCAAGGACTGCCTCTATTGCGACATCGGCCCCGCCGCGCCGCAGGGGACCGACAAGCGCCGCGCCTATCGCAGCGTGCTCGACACATTGTTCCACGCGCTCGTCCGCTATGCCGCGCCGATCATCCCGTTCACGGCCGAGGAAGTGTGGCAGCAACGGTTCCCCGATCGGGGCAGCGTCCATTTGCTCGAATGGCCCGAGGTCAATGCCGACTGGCGCGACGAAGCGCTGGCGGCGAAATGGACCAAGGTGATCGCCGCGCGCGAAGCGGTGAGCGAGGCGATCGAACCCTATCGGCGTGAAAAGACGATCCGATCGAGCCTGCAGGCGGAAATCGCGATGCCGCCGGTCGTGGGCGCGGGCGATGTCGAGATGGATGAAATCTGCATCGTCTCGCAGGCGCGGATCGACCCCGCCGCGCAGGACATCACGGTAACGCGTACCGAAAACGCCAAATGCGGGCGCTGCTGGCGGCATCTGCCCGAGGTCGACGAAGACGGCGCTTTGTGCGCGCGCTGCGAACGCGTATTGGCCTGACGATGACCGAATCGACCATCACCCCCGCGCGCGTCCGCGCCTCGCGGCGGATCGGCGCGCTGATCGCCGCCTTTGTCATCGCGCTCGACCAGTTCGCCAAATGGGTCGTCCTCGTGCCGCTGAGCCTGCAGAACCGCCGCGACGATCCGCTCGAGATCGTATCGTTCTTCGACCTGCGCTATGCCGAGAACCGCGGCGTGTCGCTGGGCATGATGCAGGCCGAGACCGAGGCGATGCGCTGGGGCCTCGTCGCGCTGACCGGCGCGATCTCGATCGGCGTCGTCTACTGGATGCTGAAGGAACGCGCACGCGGCGACATTATCGCGCTCGGCCTGATCCTCGGCGGCGCGATCGGCAATATCATCGACCGCGTGCGGTTCGGCTATGTCGTCGACTATGCCGATTTCCACATCGGCGACATCCGCCCGTTCATGATTTTCAACCTCGCCGATGCCGCCATCACGATCGGCGTGCTGCTGCTCGTCGCACGCGCCCTCTTGCAAGGCAGCGGCAAATCGAAGACGATGGACGAAAGCAATTCGCCCGCGTGACGCGCGGCAACTGGAGAATGACCCATGCGTAGACTAGCCACCGCCTCGATCGTGATAGCCGCCACCGGCCTTGCCGGATGCGGCGCCGGGGGCGGACTGTTCGGCCGTAACGCGCCCGACGAATATCTGGTCGCGCGCCAGGCGCCGCTCGTCGTGCCGCCCGAATATTCGCTGGTGCCGCCGCAGCCGGGCGCCCCGTCGGGCGTCGACGCGTCGCAGCAGCAGGCGCTCGAGGCACTGTTCGGCGGCCCCGCCCCGCGCAGCAGCGTCGAATCGAACGTGATCGGGCGCGCCGGCGAAGGCCGCAGCGATGCCGCCATCCGCAGCACCGTCGCCGCAGCCGAGGATTTCACCGTCGCCAAGGGCGCGCTGACCCAGGCCATCGTCGCCGCCCCCGAAGGCGCCGGCCAGGAAGCGACCGCGGCGATCCCGGGCGGCTAAACGCCTTTCGCAATGGACTTCGGAAGGGGGCGTCGCGATTGCGGCGCCCTTTTTGATTCAGGCCCGCACCCCGGCCTCGCCGACATCGGTCGCGTTGTGGCGGAGCGCCTTGAGCACCGTCTCGACGATGTGCGGGGCGTTGAGGCCGGCTTCGTCGTACTGCCGATCGGGATTGTCCTGGTCCTGGAACAGGTCGGGCAGACGCATCGTGCGCAGCTTGAGGCCGGCATCGATCAGCCCGGCATCGCTCGCCATGGTGAGGACGTGGGCGCCGAAGCCGCCGACCGCCGCCTCCTCGACCGTCACGCACACTTCGTGGCTGGTCAGCAGCTTGCGGATCAGATCTTCGTCGAGCGGCTTGGCGAAGCGCAGGTCGGCGACGGTCGTGCTGAGGCCCTTGGCATCGAGCGTGTCGGCGGCCTTGAGCGCCTCGCCAAGGCGCGTGCCGAGCGACAGGATCGCCACCTTCTGCCCGTTGCGGACGATGCGGCCCTTGCCGATCTCGAGCGCTTCGGGAACCGCGGGCAACGCGACCCCGGTGCCGTTGCCGCGCGGATAGCGCAGCGCGATCGGGCCGCTGTCGTGCTCGACCGCAGTCTTGGTCATGTGGACGAGCTCGGCCTCGTCCGACGGCGCCATGACGACGAAGTTGGGCAAGGTGCACAGATAAGCGAGGTCGAACGATCCGGCGTGCGTCGCGCCGTCGGCGCCGACCAGCCCGGCGCGATCGATCGCGAAACGCACCGGCAGGTTCTGGATCGCGACGTCATGGACGACCTGGTCGTAGGCGCGCTGGAGGAAGGTCGAATAGATCGCGCAGAACGGGCGCATCCCCTGCGCGGCGAGGCCCGCTGCAAAGGTCACCGCATGCTGTTCGGCGATGCCGACGTCGAACGCGCGGTCGGGGTGCGCCTGCGCGAACCTGTCGACGCCGGTGCCCGACGGCATCGCCGCGGTGATCGCGCAGATGCGATCGTCGCTATCGGCGAGGCTGGCGAGCGTGTCACCGAAGACGTTCTGATAGGCAGGCGGTCCGCCGCCCTTGCCCTTGTCCTGCTTGCCGGTGATGACGTCGAACTTGGCGACGCCGTGATATTTGTCGGCCGCCGCCTCGGCCGGGGCATAGCCCTTGCCTTTTTTGGTCACGACATGGACGAGGATCGGCCCCTGGTCGCTATCGCGGACGTTTTCGAGCACGGGGATGAGGTGGTCGAGATTGTGGCCGTCGATCGGGCCGACATAATAGAAACCGAGTTCCTCGAACAACGTCCCGCCGGTCGCCATGCCGCGCGCGAACTCCTCGGCCTTTTCGGCGGCATTGTAGATGCGGCGGTGGATTTTCGAGGCGACGCGCTTTGCGAGGCTGCGGAGGCCGAGATATTCGCTCGAGCTGACCGCGCGCGCGAGATAGGCGCTGAGCCCGCCGACCGGCGGCGCGATCGACATGTCGTTGTCGTTCAGGATCACGACGAGCCGGTTGCCCGCCTGTTCGGCGTTGTTCATCGCCTCGTACGCCATGCCCGCCGACATCGCGCCGTCGCCGATCACCGCGATGCCCCTGCCCGGCCGGCCCGACAATTTGTTGGCCACGGCAAAGCCGAGCGCCGCCGAGATGCTGGTCGACGAATGCGCCGCGCCGAACGGATCATATTCGCTCTCGGCGCGCTTGGTGAAGCCCGACAGGCCGCCGCCCTGGCGGATCGTGCGCATGCGGCTCCGGCGCCCGGTCAGGATCTTGTGCGGATAGCATTGATGGCCAACGTCCCAGATCAGGCGATCCTCGGGCGTGTTGAAGACATAATGGATCGCGGTCGTCAGCTCGACGACGCCGAGCCCCGCGCCGAGATGCCCGCCGGTGACTGAAACCGAAGAGACCACCTCCTCGCGCAGCTCGTCGGCGAGCTGGCGCAGCTGCGACGATTTGAGTTTCCTGAGATCGGCCGGGGTGTCGACCGTATCGAGCAACGGGGTGTCGGGGCGGTGGGTCATGCCCGCGACCTTATCGGCGGTCCTTGGCCGAGTCGATGAAAACCCGTGCCTGCTTCGATCAGTCGCAATCGTCGCAGCGGCCGTGCACCTCGATCACCGGACGCGCGGGGGCGAAGCCGCGCCGCCGCGCGGCATCGCGGACGCCGCCGGCAACGGCGTCGTCGTCGATATGCGTCGTCTGCCCGCAACTGTCGCAGATCAGGAAGATGCAGTCGTGCAGGCAGCCGGGATGTTCGTTGGCGATGAACGCGTTGGTGCTTTCGACCCGGCGGACGAGGTTGTTGGCGACGAACAGGTCGAGGATGCGATAGACGGTGTTGGGCGCGACGCGCTTGCCGCGCGCGCTCGAAACGATGTCGGCAATGTCATAGGCCGATGCCGGCCGGGCATGGTCCGACACCGCATCGAAGATCGCGGCGCGCATGTCGGTCCACTGTTCGCCTGCGCTTTCGAGCGACGACCGCGCGGCATCGCGCAGCGATTCGCCGCCGTGCGGATGATGGTGCGGTTGCGGATGGGCCATGACGGCAATTTAGGCGCAAGCGGGTCCGACCGCAAGCGCCGCCGCCCCGCCCGGCGATGCTCGCGGCATCACTCGTGATGCGGGTTGTAGTTGAGGCCGTGCGCCAGCGCGACGATCGCGACGCCGATGATCGTGCACAGGATTTCGGCTTGGCCGTGAAGGATCAGCCCGAGGGTCATGATGGCCACGCCGACCATGCCGAACAGGCCCGGCGCGCGATATCCGGGACGGATCAGCCCGGGGCCGAGGCTCGCCGCGCCGAGCACGATGGCGAAGCCAAGGCCGATTTCGTGGATCGCGGGCGAGAACAAGGCGCTGCCCGAACTTGCCAGCATCGCGAAGAAAGCCGCGCTGGCGACGCAATGGACAAGGCACAGGCCCGACAGCGTGATCGCCATCTCGTCGAAACTGCGCACACCCGCCACCCGGCGCCACACACCGAGCGAACGCCGTCGCAATGTCGTCAGGGCCATGCGCAAAGGAGCCATCCTCGAAAAAACCATCCTGCGGGCTCCCTAGCAGGGCACGCCCAAGGTTACAATATAACATAGGGGAAAAGAATTAAGTTCCAAGGCGCGCGTCGCGAAACGCTTTCGCGACGCGCGGCGGATGGTTAAGGAGTCGGCTGTGGGGACCATGCAACCAGATTCCGGATCGGCGCTCGCGCGCCTCGGCCGCCCGGGCGCGCTCGTCGCCTGGCTGTGGGCGGTCGCCGCGCTGGTCGTCCTGATGGTCGTCGTCGGCGGCATCACCCGGCTGACCGAATCGGGCCTGTCGATCACCGAATGGAAGCCGGTGACGGGCGCGCTACCCCCGCTGGGCGAACGCGCCTGGGCGCACGAATTCGCGCTCTACCAGCAGACCACCGAATATCAGACGGTCAACCGGACGATGGACATCGCCGCGTTCAAGGCAATCTATTTCTGGGAATGGTTCCACCGCCTGCTCGGGCGGCTGATCGGCCTCGCCTTCGCCCTCCCGCTCTTGTGGTTCTGGGTCCGCCGCGCGATTCCGCCGGGCTATGGCCCGCGGCTGAGCGCGCTGCTGGCATTGGGCGCGCTGCAGGGCGCGCTCGGCTGGTGGATGGTTACTTCGGGCCTCGTCGGGCGCACCGACGTCAGCCATTATCGCCTCGCCGTCCACCTGATGACCGCCTTCCTGATCCTCGGCGGACTCGTCTGGACTGCCGCCGACCTGCGCCGGCTGGCAGCCGACGACGGCGCCCGTCCCGCGCGCCTGACGGCATCGGTCGCGGCCATGCTCGCGGTCTTTGCGGTGCAGTTGGTGTGGGGCGCGTTCACCGCGGGGCTCGATGCCGGCCATGCCTCGGCCGACTGGCCGATGATGTCGGCGGGCGGCTTCGCCCCCGGCACCGCGCTCGCGTCGCTCGGCGACCTGGTCGACACCCCCGCCTGGGTCCAGTTCGCCCATCGCTGGTGGGCGTGGGTGGCCACGGCGGCGGTGGTCGTGTTGGCCTTGAAGGCGATGCGCCGCGGTGCGCGGCGGACGGCGTTCGCGCTCAAGGCTTTGATCGTCATCCAGATCGTGCTCGGCATCGCCACCGTCGTCACGGGCGTCGCCATCTGGGTCGCGGTCGCGCACCAGCTCGTCGCCGCCCTGCTCGTCTGCACGGCAACGCTCGCCGCCCACGCCATCGGCTCATCGGCGCAGCCCCGATGACGCGCCGCCTGATCCTCGTCGGCCTGGCGCTGTCGGCAATCCTGCTCGGCGGATCGGGTTCGGCTGCGGCGTCCGCCCCGGACGGCGGCGACCAGGCGAGCTATCGCCTGCCGTTCGCGCCGCCGCTCGATACGCCGCTCGATTACCGCATCGATATCGTCCACCCGCAGCCGGGCGGCGCCGAAATGCGCTTCACGCGCCATTTCCGGCTGGCCTTCGAGCCCGGCGATGGCGACGGCGACTATGTGCTGACCGCCACGCTCGTCGGAGTCGAGGCCGACGCGCCGGCGCTCTTCGTCGAGCGCTACCGCGCCACGCTGGCGCCGATGCTCGACCAGCCGATCCGCTATCGCCTGAGTTCCGCCGGTCGGATTCTCGCGCTCGCCGATCCCGCGGCGGTACGCGTCATATTCGGGCGCTTCGTCGCCGAACTGAGCAATCGCGGCGAGGAGGCGGGCAGCGACCGCGCGCTCGCGATCGCCGCCGTCGCCCGATATTCGGCGCTCGACGACGAAGCCCTGGCGCGGACGCTGTTCGACGATTTCGATCCGATCATGGCGTTTGCGAGCCGCCATCTCGACGGTGCTCCGATCGACCTCGTCAGCCACCATCGCGATGTCGTCGAAACCCGGGCGACCGGCCATAGCCGCCTGGCGCTGATCGATGCCGACGCGGAAGCATTGCGCATCGAGGAACAGACGCTGACGCACAGCGAGACGAGCGACGGCGTGAGCCAACCCGATATCGTCAGCGCCATCACCTATCGAATCGATCGCGCGACAGGGCTGGCGACGCGCATTTCGAGCCGCGACACGCTGGCCACGCGCGATGGACGGCTCCTTACCCGCAAGCTGCACGAGTTGACCCCTCGTCGCGTCCGCCGGTAACCCGATACCTGTCAGCAAAGCCGCTTCCAGCTTGACACAGCGCCGATTCGGCGTCATTGGGCCATTCAGACGCGCCGTCCGCTTGGGGCGGCGTTTGTTTTTTGCCGGGCGCGCCCACGGGCTCTGCCGGGCAGGCATCAAATGAGGAGTTCACGCCATGAAGGCGCTGATGAAAACGACCAAGCCGGCAACCCCGGCAACGGTCGAAAAGAAATGGATATTGATCGACGCCGAGGGCCTGGTCGTCGGCCGGGTTGCGACGATCATCGCCAACCTGCTGCGCGGCAAGCACAAGCCGAGCTTCACCCCGCATGTCGATTGCGGCGACAACGTCGTCGTCATCAACGCGGAAAAGGTCCGCTTCACCGGCGATAAGCTGAAGAAGAAGATCTATTACAAGCACACCGGCTATGTCGGTGGCCTCAAGGAAACGCCCGCCGGCAAGATCCTCGAGGGTCGTTTTCCCGAACGTATCCTCGAAAAGGCGGTCGAACGCATGATCCCGCGCGGCCCCCTGGGTCGCCAGCAGATGCGCAACCTGCGCGTCTACAAGGGCTCCGAGCATCCGCATGAAGGACAGGAGCCGACCGTGCTCGACGTCGCTTCGATGAACCGCAAGAACAAGGTGGGCGCATAATGGCCGACAACAAGGAAGATACCCGCCAGTCGCTGGCGGATTTGAAGGACATCGCCGCCGCCGGTTCGGCCGAAGCCAACTCGGCCGACGCCAAGTCGACCGAAGGAAGCGAAACCACGGTCGCCGAGGCGCCCGCCGACGAGCCGATCGTCAGCACGATGCCGCTGCGCGAGCAGATCCTCGACGCCCAGGGCCGCGCTTATGCGACCGGTCGCCGCAAGGACGCGGTCGCCCGCGTCTGGGTCAAGCCCGGATCGGGCAAGATCACGGTCAACGGCAAGGACCAGGCGACCTATTTCGCGCGTCCGACGCTGCGCCTGATCCTCAACCAGCCGTTCGACATCACCGATCGTCGCGACCAGTACGACGTCGTCGCCACGGTTAAGGGCGGCGGCCTGTCGGGCCAGGCCGGCGCGGTCAAGCACGGCATTTCGCAGGCGCTGACGCGCTTCGAGCCCAAGCTGCGCGCGACGGTCAAGGCCGCAGGTTTCCTGACCCGCGACAGCCGGGTCGTCGAACGCAAGAAATACGGCCGGGCCAAGGCGCGCAAGAGCTTCCAGTTCTCGAAGCGCTAAGCCCAAGCCCATATCGACAAACGAAAGGGCGGTCCTGCGGGGCCGCCCTTTTGCGTTGGATCGACTAGCCCAGACCTTCGGTCTCAACCGGCTGGCTGCGCGCGATCGGGTCGTCGGGACCGGGCGGCTGGGCATCGGGCGGCACGTCCTCGATCTGCATCGCCGCGGTATCGAGCTCGCCGATGTTGCGCGCGCAGACGGTGATCTTGCCCGCGTCGATGGTGAGTTCGTTGAAGCTCGGCGGGGTCGATCGCACGCGCTGCGACAGCGTGCCCGCGCCGATCATGCGGATCGGGCCGAAGCGCGTCGGGTGCATCAGGTCGAAGGCGTCGTGGACATGGCCGGTCAGGATCGCGGTGACGCCCGCCTGGGCCAGCGCGCACAAGGCTTTTTCGCCGTGGCGCGTGAGCGCCTGGCCCTTGGTATTGCTCTCGACCAGCGGATGGTGCGCGGTGACAAGGATCATGCGGCCGTCCTTGGGCAGCGCCGCGATCGTCGCGAGCGTCTCCGCGAGCGCCGCCGGACGGACGATGCCGCGCGACCAGTTGAAGCGCCATTGCGCGCGCGACGTCGTCCGCAGCGAAACGAGCGCAACGCCGGGCAGGTCGATCGGGCGCTCGACTGCCGCCTTCAACTTGCGATAGCGCCGATAGGGCGCGAAGGCGCGCTCGAGCGGGTGGTAATAGGGCATGTCGTGATTGCCGATCTCGACCTTGACCGGCGCGGCGAGCCCGCCGATCCACCGCGTCGCGGCGGCATATTCGGCATGCGTCGAGCGCTGGGTGATGTCGCCGGTCAGCGCGATGGCATCGGGCCGTTCTTCGGCGACGCAGCGCACGAACCAGGCGTGCGCGTCGGGATCGGTAACGCCGAAATGAATATCGCTGACGTGGAAAAGCTTGATCATGCCTCGGGCGTGTCGGTCGCGATCAGCGTCAGGTCAAGTGTATCGTGCGCGAAGCTGGCGCCGCTTTCGGCCTCGCCGCGCTCGCCGTCATAGAGCATGCCGATCGTGCCGTCGCCCGCGACCGTGACCCGCGCCTGGCGGCCGAGGTCGTCGTGCGGACCGTCGCGAAAATCGCCACCGAGCCAGGCGAAGCCGTGGCTGAGCAGGTGCGCCGCGTTGTCGGCGAGAAAGCCCTGGACCAGGATGTCGTCGGCGAGCGGCGTCAGGTTGAGCGCGGGGTATCGCGTGTCCGATCCGGCGAGGCGAACGCCGTCCTCGCCAAGCGTTTCGGACCATGCCGCGGGCACGGTTTCTACCAGGCCGCCGACATCGAAATGGCGCATCTTTTCGCGCACCTCGCCCCATGCCGTCGTCGGCCCGAGGATGACGCCGACGAGCGCGGTGACGCCGGCGCCGCGAATGACCGGAATCCGCGTCGTGCGGGCGTGCAGCAAATCGGCGACGATCGCCTCGGCCGGGCGGTCGCCGTGGAGACGCTTAGACAGCAGGTTGAGCGTGCCGCCCGGCAGCACGAGAAGCTCGCCCCCCCAGCCCTCGAGCGCGGTGGCGAGCGAATTGATCGTGCCGTCGCCGGTGAAGATCGCGACGCGATCGACGCCCTCGGCGTCGAGCGATGCCCGGTCGGGCAGCTCGTCGTCGGGAAAGCGGACGATGCGATCGCACGGCCAGCCGGCGGCATCGAGCGCCGCGTCAATCGAATCGCACGCGTCGGCGTCGTAGCTGCCGCTGTTGATGTTCACGATGAGCCAGCACTTGCGCATTGCAGGGATAACGGCATTGCTGTGCGAAAGTGCCATCAAGGGGGATAATAATGTTGCGCATCGGGATCGTCGCGCTGGTCGTCGTCGGCGCCGCGCTCGCCTGGCTGCTCAGCCACGAACCGCCGCGCCAGCTCGACCTCATCGACAGCGCCTGGCCGGGCGATGCGGCAACGCGCAAGGCGGCGAGCGATATTCCCTACGGCCCCGGCGAGCGCCAGAAATTCGACATCTACGTGCCCGCGGCCAGATCCGACAAGCCACTCCCGCTGCTCGTGTTCTTCCACGGCGGCGGCTGGTACAAGGGCAACCGCGAAAGCTACGGCTTTGCCGGGCGCGCCTTTGCCGCGCAGGGCTTCGTCGTCGCGGTGCCGAGCTATCGTCTCGTCCCCGGCAACGTCTTCCCCGATTTCCTGATCGACGGCGCCGCCGCGATCGCCGCGGCGCGCAAGGTCGCGGCGCGCTATGGCGGCGACCCCGATTCGATCGTCCTGTCGGGCCATTCGGCGGGCGCGCATATCGCCGCGATGGTCGCGCTCGACCCGCGTTATCTCGCCAAGGCCGGCGTACCGCGCGCCGCGATCAAGGGCGTCGCCGGCCTGTCGGGCCCGTATAACTTCCTTCCCTTCACTTCCGATTCGGCGAAGAACGCGATGGGACATGTCGTCGACAAGCGGATTACCCAGCCCATCCATTACGTCACGCCCGATGCGCCCCCGATGCTGCTGGTCACCGGCGGCGAGGACGTGACGGTCAAACCGCACAATGCCCACGACCTCTACGCAGCGCTCACGGCG
>JAACTG010000136.1:10397-10761 GCA_009993585.1 Sphingomonadales bacterium | reverse complement strand
CCCCAATGGACGTGAACCGATGGGCCATGGCCCAGCCGAGCGACCGCCGTCTGGGCTCCCAGCGCAGGCGCCACCAGTTCCAGGCAAGCCACTGCGCAAGGGAATATCCCGATAGGTGGACCTTCTGCCGCACACGTCGGGCAAACGCATCGTGAGCCTCTGTCAGCCATGCCCCGTCGACACGAATACCGATCGCGCCAAACGTCGCACGCTCCTCCGCCGGGCCACGGTCGAGCCGCTCCCAGTTGATCTCGATGGCGAAGTCAGGGCACACGGTTGTTCCATTCATCGATGACCCTGGACCGAAAGTCATCGTCCTGGGCCATGGGGTATCCGTGGTAGACACCCTGGACCTCGTTTTCGA
>JAACTG010000136.1:0-10383 GCA_009993585.1 Sphingomonadales bacterium | reverse complement strand
GCCTCGCCGGGTGGAGCGGGCGGCAGGCGTTCTTCCTCGATGCGATCGACCGGTTCGACCGCGTGAAGCCCGGCGATGCGCATTACATGACGGTGCAGTTCATGAAGACGATGAAGGTCGACCGCGTCGCGGCGGCGCACCTCCTCGGCAGCTTCGCTGACACCCAGCCCGACGACCTTGCAGCCTTTGCGATGCCCGCCGCCGTCGTGTGCGGCCGCGACGATCGCGACAACGGCGATCCGCAGGCGCTGGTCGATGCCTTGCCCGACGCGACGCTGTACGAAGTGCCGGGCACGCATATGTCGTCGGTGACCAAGCCGGAACTGGGCCAGGCGATCGCCGATTTCCTCGCCGCTTGATTCCGCCGCCGTCGCGGTCCAGACTGGCGGCCAAGGGAAAGCAAAACATTTTAGAGGACTGTCCATGAAAATGATGACTTCGCTCGGCGCGCTCGCGCTGTCGCTGACGCTCGGCGCATGCGCCACCGCCAATGCCGAGGTCGGCCCGCAGGCCGCCGCGAGCCCGGCCGAACAGCCGCCGACCGCCGCCGATGCCGAGGCGTTCATCGCCGCCGCCGAACAGGACCTGTTCGATTATTCGGTCGAGGCGAGCCAGGTGAACTGGGTCAATTACAACTTCATCACCTCCGACACCGATGCGATGGCGGCGCGGATCAACGCGGTCGGCACCGAAAAATCGGTCAAATACGCGCTCGAAGCGGCCAAATACGCGCAAGTTCCGGGGCTTTCCGCCGATGTGAAGCGCAAGCTCGACATCCTGCGCAACGGCATCGTGCTGCCGGCGCCGACGACGCCGGGCGCTGCGACCGAGCTCAACACGATCGCGACCGACCTGTCGTCGCAATATGGCAAGGGCAAGGGGATGCTCGACGGCAAGCCGATCAGCGGCTCCGACATCGAGGCCGAGATGGGCAATCTCGATCGCACTCCGGCCGAATACAAGGAAATGTGGGCGAGCTGGCACAGCAATGTCGGCGCGCCGATGAAGGACGATTACACGCGCATGGTCGCGATCGCCAACGAGGGCGCAGAGGAGCTCGGCTTCGACAATGTCGGCGCGATGTGGCGCTCGGGCTACGACATGAGCCCAGAGGAATTCACCGCGACGACCGAGCGCATGTGGCAGGAGGTCAAGCCGCTCTACATCGCGCTGCACACCTACGTCCGCGCCAAGCTCAACGAGAAATACGGCGACGGGGTCCAGGCGAAGACCGGCCCGATCCGCGCCGATCTGCTCGGCAATATGTGGGCGCAGGAATGGGGCAATATCTACCCGCTCGTCGCGCCGAAGGGATCGGGCGATCTGGGGTACGACATCGGCGACCTGCTCAAGGCGAAGGGCAAGGGCCCGATCGACATGGTGCACATCGGCGAGAATTTCTATTCCTCGCTCGGCATGGCGCCGCTGCCGCAGACCTTCTGGGATCGCAGCCTGTTCACCAAGCCCGCCGACCGCGACGTCGTCTGCCATGCCAGCGCGTGGGATATCGACAACAAGGACGATATCCGGATCAAGATGTGCATCAAGCAGAATGCCGACGACTTCATCACCATCCATCACGAGCTGGGGCACAATTACTACCAGCGCGCCTACAAGGCGCAGCCGTATCTCTATCTCAACGGCGCCAATGACGGCTTCCACGAAGCGATCGGCGATTTCGTCGCGCTGTCGATCACGCCGCAATATCTCGTCGACATCGGCCTGCTCGACAAGAAGGACGTGCCGAGCGCCGACAAGGATATCGGCCTGCTGCTGCGCCAGGCGATGGACAAGGTCGCGTTCCTGCCGTTCGGCCTGCTCGTCGACAAATGGCGCTGGGGCGTGTTCGACGGTTCGATCACGCCCGACCAGTACAACGCCCAATGGCACGCGCTGAAGGAAGAGTATCAGGGCATTGCGCCGCCGGTCGCGCGGCCCGCCGATGCCTTCGATCCGGGCGCCAAATACCATATCCCGGGCAACACGCCGTACACGCGCTATTTCCTCGCGCGGATCCTGCAGTTCCAGTTCTACAAGGCGGCGTGCGACCAGGCCGGGTGGACGGGGCCGCTTCACCGCTGCTCGTTCTACGGCGACAAGCAGGTCGGCGCGAAGCTCAACGCGATGCTCGAAATGGGCGCGTCGAAACCATGGCCCGACGCGCTCGAAACCTTCACCGGGACGCGCGAAATGTCGGGCAAGGCGCTGGTCGAATATTTCGCGCCATTGAAGGCCTGGCTCGACGAGCAGAACAAGGGCAAGCCCACCGGATGGTGAACCGGCGCCAGCGCCGATCGTGAAACCCTGAAGGCATTGCCCCTATTCCCGACACTGTTTGCGCGCCGACTGCGCGCAAACAGTGTCGGAAGGCCTTTATCGCGGCCCCGAGCCTTCGAATTCCACCAGTGTTGACCATCGTCCGTCCTGATGTAGATTGGGCGAGCGAGGCCCGCGGCCATCCGCCGTCCGGCTCGCTTGGCGCAAAGGGGGAGGGGCAGTGATTTCATTCAATCGAACCGCGGTGGCTGCGGGCCTGGCGGCGATCATGGCCGTCGGCGCGGTACCGGCGCAGGCGCAGAGCTATTCCGATACGCAGCCGGTGTCGGCGTTCACCGAACAGAATGTCATGGCGGTGCTCGCGCAGCTCGGGGCGCAAACCAAGATCGTGGAAGACGGCGACGCCCGCTATGTACGCGCCGATATGAAGTCGGGCCTGATCGCGCTCTACGAACCGACCGCGTGCGGCGACAGCGGCGGCAAATGCATCGGCCTCAACATCATGGCGGTCTGGGAGCGACCGGCCGACTGGTCGGATAGCAAATTGCTCAAGGCGCTGTCCGATTTCGAGAACAAGTACAGCTATATCAAGGCCGGCGTGCTGCAGGACGGCTCGGTCTATCTCCAGCGCTATATCATCTGCGATTACGGCACATATATGGGCAACCTCCGCGTCGAGGCGACCACCTTCGATTCGATCGCGGTCAAGTTCGCCGACGTGATCGAACCCTAGGGCCTCGCGGGCACGACGCGCGAGCGATCAGCGGAAGGGCGGTTCGTTGAACGCTCGCAGCTTGCGCGAATGCAGCTTGGCGCCTTCGTCGCGCAGCATTTCGCAGGTGCGGATGCCGATCTGCATGTGCGCCGCGATCGCCTGTTCATAGAATTTGTTGGCCTGGCCGGGCAGCTTCAGCTCGCCGTGAAGCGGCTTGTCGCTGACGCACAAAAGCGTGCCGTAGGGCACTCGGAAACGATAGCCCTGCGCCGCGATCGTCGCCGATTCCATGTCGATGCCGACCGCGCGCGACAGCGAGAAACGCAGCGCCGATCGCGTGTAGCGCAATTCCCAGTTGCGATCGTCGGTGGTGACGATCGTGCCGGTGCGCATGCGTTTCTTCAATTCGGCGCCGTGCGCGCCCTCGACATCGGCGGCGGCGGCGGCGAGCGCCTGCTGGACCTCGGCGATCGGCGGGATCGGGATTTCGGGCGGCAACACGTCGTCGAGGATGTTGTCGTCGCGCAGATAGGCGTGGGCGAGGACATAGTCGCCGATGCGCTGCGTCGGGCGTAGGCCGCCGCAATGGCCGATCATCAGCCACGCCTCGGGGCGCAGAACCGCGAGATGGTCGGTGATCGTCTTGGCGTTCGACGGACCGACGCCGATATTGACCAGCGTGATGCCGCTGCGATCCTCGCCGATCAGGTGATAGGCGGGCATCTGGTGCCGCCGCCACGCGCTGTCGGCGACGAGTCGCGACGGATCGGCCTCGTTGGTTTCGGTATATAGGCCGCCGGCGCCCGACAGCGCGGTGTATTTGCCCTTGCCGATCTGCCCGCACGCCCAGTCGACGAACTCGTCGACATAGCGGTGATAGTTGGTGAACAGGACGTAGCGCTGGACGTGTTCGGGCGGGGTGCCGGTGTAATGACGCAGCCGCGCGAGGCTGAAATCGGTGCGCAGCGCGTCGAACAAGGCCAGCGGATGCTGGTTGCCGAAGATGTTGAACTGGCCGTCGGCGATCTCGTCGCCGATATCGGCGAGCTCGGTGGTCGGGAAATGCCGCGCGAGGTCGAGCGGGCTGACATAGCCCATGTCGTAATCGCCCGACGGGTCGAGGACATAGGGGAAGGGGATTTCCTGCTTGCTCGGCGTCACCTCGACCGTGATGTCGTATTGCTGCGCGAGCAGGCCGATCTGTTCGCTCAGATAATCGCCGAACAGTTCGGGATGCGTTACCGTCGTCACATAGACGCCCGGCTTTTCGAGCCGGCCGAAGGCGAGGTTGTGGACCGCCTCGTTCTCGTCGCCCGAATAGGTGATGCGAAGCTGCGGATAGGCATAGCTGCCGTCGGTGCGGCATGCCGGATCGGGAATCGTGCCGTCGCCGACAAAGGCGGCAATCGCGCGGCGCAAATTGGAGATCGATCGGTCGTAGGCGTCCTGTAGCTCGCTCAGGATCTTTTTCGTGTCTGTCATGAAGGGCGCATAAGGCGTTTTCGCGCGCCTGTCACGGGGGGTGCTGAACTCCCCTCCCGCAAGCGGGGAGGGGAGCTGCCGGTTACAGCTGGTCGAGCATGTATTCGGCGCTGCTGACGCGGTATTCGCCCGGCGCCTCGACATTGAGCTGGCTGACCTTGCCATCGTCGACGACCATCGAAAAACGCTTGCCGCGCGTGCCCATGCCGTAAGCCGAGCTGTCGCTGTCGAGGCCGAGCGCCGTGACGAATTCGCCGTTGCCGTCGGCGAGCATCGTCACGTCGCCCGATCCGTCGGCCTGGTTCCATGCGCCCATGACGAACGCGTCGTTGACCGCGGTGCAGGCGATTTCGTCGATGCCCTTGGCGCGCAGCGCATCGGCATGCTCGACGAAACTCGGCAGATGCTTGGCCGAACAGGTCGGGGTGAAGGCGCCGGGGACCGAGAACAGTGCGACCTTGCGGCCGGCGAAAAAGTCCTTTGCCGTAACCTGTTGCGGGCCGTCGGCAGTCGCCTTGACCAGTGTCGCATCGGGAAGGGTGTCGCCTTGCTGAATCGTCATATGCGGGGTCCTTTCGTGATCGCCGGACGGAGCCGGCCGCTGTCCCGCATGTCAGCGCGATGATCGCGAATTGCAAGCCCGCCGCCTTTGCCCCGTGCCGGGCAACGCGCTAAGACCGGGCGATGGATATGCCCAACAGCCTGGCCGGCCGGATTTTGCTCGCCCTGCCGTCGATCGGCGACCTGCGCTTCCACCGCTCGGCGATCGCGATCTGCAGCCACGACGACGCCGGCGCGATGGGGATCGGCATCGATGCGCTGGTCTCGGGCGTGACCGCCGGCGACCTGTTCGACAGCATCGGCGTCACCGGCACGCATCATCGCGATCGCCCGGTTCATTATGGCGGGCCGGTCGAAATGCAGCGCGGTTTCATCCTCCACG
This sequence comes from Sphingomonadales bacterium, assembly GCA_009993585.1. Classification (GTDB taxonomy): domain Bacteria; phylum Pseudomonadota; class Alphaproteobacteria; order Sphingomonadales; family Sphingomonadaceae; genus Flavisphingopyxis. The sequence continues at coordinate 4,966 of JAACTG010000136.1, read as the reverse complement.
ACAGCGGCTGGATCGACGAGCCGATGCTCGACGTCGCCTGCAATTGGGCGCTCAGCGCGTCGCGCGACGTGCTGGGCGCAATCGCCGACGATCGCGGCCCGGCGCGCTGGATGCTGGCGCTCGGCTATGCCGGCTGGGGCCAGGGCCAGCTCGAGGCGGAGCTTGCCGCCAATGCGTGGCACGTCGCGGATTTCGACGATGGCCTGTTCTACGACGACCCCGCCGCGGGCAAATGGGCCGCCCATTTCGCCGCCCAGGGGATCGACGCCAGCCGCATCGCCGCCAGCGGCGGCAGCGCCTGATCGCGCCTCCGCGCGGCCAATGCCCGCATCGATTGCCATCATATAAAGAATTCTTTATATTGCAGTTCGGGCCAGCCTTGGCTAAAGGCGCGCCCGACCCGCCGTCGCTTGCGCAACGCTCGCGCTGCCCGGCACCCTCGCATCATATCAGGAGCCCTTCATGGCCACCGCCGACACCATCGACCGCGACTACGTCATCACCGACATTTCCCTTGCCGATTACGGCCGCAAGGAAATCGACATCGCCGAAACCGAAATGCCCGGCCTCATGGCGCTGCGCGAGGAATTCGGGACGACCAAGCCGCTCAAGGGCGCGCGCATCGCCGGTAGCTTGCACATGACGATCCAGACCGCGGTGCTGATCGAGACGCTGACCGCGCTCGGCGCCGAGGTCCGCTGGGCCTCGTGCAACATCTTCTCGACGCAGGACCATGCCGCCGCCGCGATCGCCAAATCGGGCGTGCCCGTCTTCGCGGTCAAGGGCGAGACGCTCGAGGAATATTGGGATTATGCCGCGCGCATCTTCGACTGGGAAAAGGACGGCGATGGCCAGACCTGCAACCTGATCCTCGACGACGGCGGCGACGCCACGATGTTCGCCCTGTGGGGCGCGCGCGTCGAAGCGGGCGAAGAGCTGTTCACGCCCGAGAACGAGGAAGAAGAGGTGTTCGCCGCAACGCTCAAGCGTTTCCTCGCCGAACGCCCCGGCTACCTCACCAGGACCGTCGCCGCGATCAAGGGCGTCTCGGAAGAGACCACCACTGGCGTTCACCGCCTTTACGAACTCGCCAAGAAGGGCAAGCTGCCGTTCCCCGCGATCAACGTCAACGACAGCGTGACCAAGTCCAAGTTCGACAATCTCTACGGCTGTCGCGAGAGCCTGGTCGATGCGATCCGCCGCGCCACCGACGTCATGCTGTCGGGCAAGGTCGCCTGCGTCGCCGGTTTCGGCGATGTCGGCAAGGGCAGCGCCGCGTCGCTGCGCCAGGGCGGCGCCCGCGTCCTCGTCACCGAAGTCGATCCGATCTGCGCGCTGCAGGCGGCGATGGAAGGCTATGAAGTCGTGACGATGGAAGACGCCACCAAGCGCGCCGACATCTTCGTCACCGCGACCGGCAATGCCGACGTCATCACCGTCGATCACATGCGTGCGATGAAGAACATGGCGATCGTCTGCAACATCGGCCATTTCGACAGCGAGATCCAGATCGGCGCGCTATCGAACATGAAATGGACCGAGATCAAGCCGCAGGTCGACGAAGTCGAATTCGCCGACGGCAAGAAGCTGATCATCCTCGCCAAGGGCCGCCTGGTGAACCTCGGCTGCGCCACCGGCCACCCCAGCTTCGTGATGAGCTCGAGCTTCACCAACCAGGTGCTCGCGCAGATCGAGCTGTGGGAAAACACCGACGGATACAAGAACGACGTCTACGTCCTGCCCAAGCATCTCGACGAAAAGGTCGCCGAGCTGCATCTCGAAAAGCTCGGTGTGAAGCTGTCGAAGCTCAGCCAGAAGCAGGCCGATTATATCGGCGTACCCGTCGAGGGCCCGTTCAAGCCCGACCATTACCGCTATTGATCGCGCGCGGGGAATTTCGCTTTCGCGCGAAATTCTCCGCCGCCGTCGCCGCGACCACTTCTTTTCGCGGCCCAAGGCGATTAGGGCGGACCGATGGTCCACCCGCTGCCTAACCGCGAACTGACGATATGGTCGTGACATGGCGTTGAGCGAGTCTTCGACCCAGCTGCTGCTCGGCGCCTTGTGCGCGGTCTGGTTCGTCCTCGCCGCCGCCGCCGTCGTTCGCGGCGTCTCGATGCAGCGCCGCGCCGCCGTCTCGGGCGCGCAATCGGCGCGGCTCGCCGCGTTGATCGATGCCGCCCCGCTGCTGCCGCTGATCGTCCGCGAGGATTCGCGGATCGAATGCCCCGACCGGCTGACCCAATGGCTCGGGCTCGAGCGCAGCCCGCGCTTCCTCGAAGACCTCTCGCCCGGCGACGGCGAGACCGGGCTCGACGCGGCGCAGATCGAGGAGCTCAAGACGCACGTCGCCGACGTCCGCCGCTCGGGCGGCAGCTTCGCGCAGTTCGCCAGCGCGCGCGGATCGTCGCGCACGCTCCATATCACCTGCGCCCCGGCGCCGGCGCGGATCGGCGGCAAGGGCAGCGTCATCCTGTGGTTTGCCGACGTCACCGACAGCCGTTCCGAACAGCTGGCGATCGAGCGCGAGCGCGACCGCGCGCTGGCCGCGTTCCGGTCGCTGTCGGCGCTGGTCGAGGCGGCGCCCTTCCCGATGTGGTTCCGCGACGCCGGTCTCGACCTGACGCTCGTCAACCGCGCCTATGTCGCCGCCACCGACGGTGCCGATGCCCGCACGATCGTCGACCAGGGAATCGAGCTGGTCGAAACCGTCGCCGGCGAAAGCGCGCGCGACGCCGCGCGCCGGGCGCAAGGCGAAAATGCGGTCGTCGAGCGCCAGATCCCCGTCACCGTCCTCGATTCGCGGCGCATGATGCGCGTCGTCGACGTCCCCGTCGGGCGCAGCGGCGTCGCCGGTTTCGCGATCGATATCCAGGAAGCCGAGGACGCGCGCGGCAATTTCCGTCGCTTCGTCGCCGCGCAGCGCGACCTGCTCGACGCGATGTCGGCGGGCGTCGCGCAGTTCGGCCCCGATCGCACGCTGCGCTTCGCCAACCAGCCGCTGTCGGCGATGTTCGGCCTCGATCCCGCCGCGCTCAAGGAACATGCCGAATTCGCGCGCTTCATCGACCGGCTGCACAGCGACGGCAACACGCCCGAAGTGCGCGATTACCCGGCCTGGCGCAGCGAACGCGCGGCCTGGTTCAACAGTGCGGAGGTCAACGAGGAAAGCTGGCAGCTGGCGGGCGGTCGTCACCTGCGCACCGTCGCCCAGCCGACCCCCGATGGCGGGCTGCTGCTGATTTTCGAGGATCGCACCGAACAGGTCCAGCTCGCCGGCGCGCGCGATACGCTGCTGCGCGTGCGCACCGCGACGGTGGATAACCTGTTCGAGGCGATCGCGGTCTTCGCCGGCGACGGGCGCCTGCAATTGTGGAATCGCCGCTTCCGCCAGACCTGGGAAATCGAGGAAGACCTGCTCGCCGCGCATCCGCGCCTCGACGAACTGCTCAGGCAGCTCGCGCCGCGCCTCGCGCGACCGCAACAGGCGCCGGTCATCCAGGAGGTCATTCGCGCCGCGATCGGCGATCGGCGCCAGCGCGCGGGCAAGGTCGTGTTCCGCGACGGGCGTCATTTCGAATTCGCGGCGGTACCGCTGCCCGACGGCAATGCGCTGCTGACGATGCTCGACGTCAGCGACAGCCGCCGCATCGAACAGGCGCTGCGCGATCGCAACGATGCGCTCGAGGACGCCGACAAGGTCAAATCGGCGTTCCTGTCGAAAATGAGCTACGAACTGCGCACGCCGCTGACCTCGATCGCCGGTTTCGCCGAGATGCTCGACAAGGGCTATGCCGGCGAACTGCCCGACGCCGCCGCCGGCTATGTCGCCGCGATCCTCGACGCGGTCGAGCTGCTCGGCGCGCATATCGACAATGTCCTCGACCTGTCGCAGAGCGAGGCGGGGACGCTGCCGATCGAGCGCGTGCCGACCGATCTGGCCGCGGTTGCGCAGTCGGCCGCCAACGCCGCGCTCAAGCTCGCGCGCGAACATGACATCGAACTCGCCGTCGACCTGTCGCCCGCGCTCGGGTCGATCGAGGGCGATCCGCGGCGGCTGGCGCAGGTGCTCGGCCATCTCCTCGCCAACGCCATCCGCTATACCGCGACGCGGCGCGACCGCGGCGACGACGAGGGCGGCCGCGTCCTGCTCCATGGCGACGGCAGCGCGCGCTTTGCCCGTCTGGTCGTCTCGGACAACGGTCCGGGCATCGCCAAGGACCAGCAGAAGCGCCTGTTCGACGTCGTCTCGCGCCGCTCGGCTGGCGGCGAGGACGGCAATACCGGGCTCGGCCTGCCGCTGTCGCGCCAGCTCGTAGAGGGCCATGGCGGCAAGCTGACATTGGTGTCCGAACCCGGCGAGGGGACGATGGTCACCGTCGAACTGCCGCGCAAATGATAGACTATCGATTGGAAGAAACCGCCGCATTGGGCGCCGCCATCGCCGGCGTGTTGCGCGCCGGCGACATGATCGGCCTGTCGGGCGATCTGGGCGCGGGCAAGACGACGCTGGCGCGCGCGATCCTCGCCGCGCTCGGCCTCGCGGGCGAGGCGCCGAGTCCGAGCTACGCGATCGTCCAGCCCTATGCGCCGCCCGAAACGCAGCTGCCCGTCGTCCATGCCGATCTCTACCGGATCGACGACCAGGCCGACATCGCCGAGCTCGGCCTTGCCGACTATCGCCACGACCATGCGATCCTCGTCGAATGGCCCGAACGCATGGGCTCGGGGGCGCCGCCCGACATGCTCGTCCTGGCCATCGAATTCGTCGGCGATGCGATGCGACGCTTGACAGCGCAGGTGCCGCCAGCTTGGGAAAAGCGATGGCCGCCGCGATGATCCCCCCCGACCATGCTCCCGCCTTTCTCGCCGCGCACGGCTGGGGAGGGGCTGAAATCCTGCCGCTCGCGGGCGATGCCTCGTTCCGCCGCTATTTCCGCATCGTCGGCAACGGTCGCCGCGCGGT
>JAACTG010000135.1:9729-10993 GCA_009993585.1 Sphingomonadales bacterium | reverse complement strand
GCCGCGTCGAGCGTCGGGCGCAAGACGCAAACGATCCTCGACGGTCTGGCCGAACGCACCGAGACCAAGATCCTGGTCCTCAACAAGGTCGATATCGCCAAAAAGGACCGGCTGCTCGACCTCGCCGCGACGCTCAACCAGCGGATCGACTTCGCCGAAACCTTCTTCGTCAGCGCCGCCAGCGGCGACGGCATCGCCGAGCTCAAGGCGCATCTCGCCGCGGCGATGCCCGAGGGGCCGTGGCATTTCCCCGCCGACCAGGTGTCCGACGCCAGCGAGCGGCTGACCGCGACCGAAATCACGCGCGAACAGCTCTATCTCCAGCTCCACGCCGAACTGCCCTATGCCAGCATGGTCCAGACCGAGACCTTCAGCGAACGCCCCGACCGGTCGGTCGAGATCCACCAGCAAATCCTCGTCGCGCGCGCGACGCAGCGCGCGATCGTCCTCGGCAAGGGCGGCGCCCGGATCAAGGAGATCGGGGCCAAGGCGCGCGAGGAGCTCAAGCGGTTGTGGGGCGTCCCCGTCCACCTCTACCTCCACGTCAAGGTCAAGGAAGGCTGGGACGAGGACCGGTCGAGCTATCGCGAAATCGGCCTCGACTGGGTCGAATAAGCATCGTTCGCGCCAGACGCTCCCCCGATTGAGCGAGCGGCTTGCAGCGTCATCCAGACGTGGGCTTGGCCGCTTTCTTCGTTGCGGGCTTCTTGGCCGGCGCCTTTTTCGTTGCCGGCTTCTTCTTCGCCGGCGCCTTTTTCTTGGCGGGGGCCTTGCGCGTTTTCTTCGCCGGGCCCTTGGCGGCGCGTTCGTCGATCAGCTGCGCCGCTTCCTCGAGCGTGAGTTCGTCCTTGTCGACCGATTTGGGCAGCGTCGCATTGGTCGTGCCGTCGGTGACATAGGCGCCGTAGCGGCCATCCATCAGCTTGATGTCGGCCTCGGTGCGCGGATGCTTGCCGAGCACCTTCAACGGTTCGCGCGCACCGCGCCCGCGCCCGACGGGCGCCTCGGCGATCTTCACCACCGCCGCATTCATGCCGATCTCGAACACCTCGGCGGTAGAGGACAGCTTGGTATATTTGCCGTCATGTAACAGGAAGGGCCCGTAACGCCCTATTCCGGCTTTGATTTCTTTGCCCGTTTCCGGGTGGGTACCGACTTCTCGCGGCAGCGACAGCAGCTGCAGCGCGCTTTCCAATGTCAACTCGCCGCCGGGCAGATCGCGCGGGATCGAGGCGCGCTTCTTGGCATCGCCTTCGCCGGTCTC